>CAXUFG010000321.1:0-4350 GCA_964250265.1 uncultured Pseudonocardiaceae bacterium
GTGAGTGACGGGACTCGAACCCGCGACATCCTGGACCACAACCAGGTGCTCTACCTGCTGAGCTACACCCACCATGCGCTGATCCTCTCCAGCAGCGCTGACCATCTTAGCGGGTCGGGTAACGATTACCGATCGGGTATCGGCTCGGCGACCGAGCGAGCCGCAGCGTGCGCTTCCTCGGAGCTGGGGCCCGGTGGGGGCACGAACACCGTGCGCCGGTAGTAGACCAGTTCGCGGATGGATTCCTTGATGTCGGCCAGTGCCCGGTGCGCGAGTCCCTTGGCCGGCTGCGCGTAGTAGACCCGCGGGTACCAGCGCCGGCACAGCTCCTTGATGGAGGACACGTCGACCATCCGATAATGCAGGTGCCCGTCGAGTTCTGCCATGTCGCGGGCCAGGAATGCCCGGTCGGTGGCCACCGAGTTGCCGGCCAGCGGCGCCGAGCGGGCGTCCGGAACCCAGGTGCGGACATAGGCCAGCACCTGCCGTTCCGCCTCGGCCAGGCTCACGGTGGATCTCCGCACCGCGTCGGTCAGGCCAGAGCGTGCGTGCATCTCCCGCACCACCTCGGGCATCGAGTCCAGCGCGGCGTCATCAGCATGGATCACCACGTCGACACCGTCGCCGAGCACCCGCAGCTCGCCATCGGTGACCAGCGCGGCAATCTCGATCAGCGCGTCCTTGGCGAGGTCCAGCCCCGTCATCTCGCAGTCGATCCACACCAGACGGTTGTTCACGCTCCTCAGCCTAGTGTGTGCGGCGACGGCCGCGTCATGCTGCAGAAATGGCCCGAGCAGTCCCGGTACCGTCCGCTCGGCGATCGCCAGGCCGTCGGCAGTGAGGACATCGATCACGGGATACCCGCCTTGGCCGGCTGCGGTAGTCGCGGTCACCGTGACCAGGCCTGACCATCGCTGGAACAACGACTGCGACACTGTCCAGCCGATCACTCCGGACCGCTGCAGGGCGACGGTGGAGCGCGCTCCAGCACCATACCGGGTGACGAGATAGTGGCTGGTCAACGTATGTCCTAGGTTGCGGTAGGCGTCCAGGGCGAGCAGCACCGTCACCGGCAGCAGGCCTAGCGTTGCCCACCCCATCCAGGCCGGCACCGGAGCAACCCACAGCGTCACGGATCCCACCAGCACCGGCAGCGTCGCGCGGACCAGCCTGCGCCGCAGCGCCACCGGCGGGTGCCTGCGCAATGTCGCAGCGGTGGGGGAGGGGTGCTCGCAGAGCACTGCGCCCGACACCCGGTGCACGTCGTTCCTTGGGGCAGGTGGCAGCAGGCTGCCCCGGCCATGGCCACGACGGCCTCCCAGCCCGGTCGCCACTGCGACAGCCCGTGCCCCGCGCCCGATCCGCAACAGCGGCGGCTCGATCACCGCAATCCCGCGCAACCGGCGCTCCTCCAGCGACACCGACCGGGTGGTGAGCAATCCCCGGCGGATCCGCAGGGTGCCGCCCAGCTCGCGCACCAGCCGGAACTTCCACCAGGATTCGACGAAGATCAGCACCGAGCCCACCAGCGCGATCATCAGCACCAGCACGGCCAACACGACGAGGCCCAGCCACAGCGGGGCGGTGGCCAACCTCTCGCGGACTCCGCCGACATCCACGGCATCAGCGCCGACATCACCGATGAATTGCCCGAACGTCCCGGCAACCGCGCCCAATGCCACCAGGCTGGACGTCGTGAGCGGGGCGAACCGCAGCCAGGACCACTGCAGCGCAGCCAACTCCTTTGCTGCAGGCACAACCGGGACGCCACTGCTTTCCCCTTGAGCGGCATCCGTGGGATCCAGCAGCCGCTGACGGATCCGGTCGGCCTCCACGGAGGAGATCGCATCGAGAGTCAGCTCGCGCGATTCACCGCTGTCGGTGCGCTCCCCGGTCCCGATCTTGACCACCGACAGCCCGAACAGCCGGTGCGCCAGGCCGGCCGTGACATCGACGCTGCGAATCCGGTCCCGGGGAACCGACCGGGCGCTGCGGAACAGCAAGCCAGAACGCAGCTCGACGCGCTCGCTGGTGATCCGGAATCGGGTGGTGAACCAACGAAGCGTGCCGGCGAGCAGCACAATCAGCACACCGGCCAGCAGCCCGTAGACCCGCCCGCCGAGGTCTTGACCGATGCCGATCACCAGTACCACCGCGATGAACGGCAGAAACCCGCCGAGCTGGCGCAGCGGTGTCACCGCGAGCATCCGCGGGTCCAACCGCTGCCAGTCGGGCTCGCGTGGTGCGGTCACGTGGCGTCCCCGGGAGTCGCCTGGGTGGTCTCGGTAAGTTGCTCGACGAGGTCATCGGCCACCGCATGGTCCAGTCCTGCCAACCGCAGCGCCCCGGCCGCCGATGCCGTGGTCACGGTGACCGTGGCCAACCCGAACAGCTGCTGCAGCGGCCCGCGTTCGGTGTCGACGGTTTGGATCCGGGACATCGGAGCGACCCGCCATTCCTGATTGATCCAACCCTCCGACGTATAAACGGCATCATCGGTGGTCTCCCAGCGGTGCACCCGGAACCGCCACCGTGGCATCGCCAGTAGGTAGCCCAGGCCGATGACGACCACCACCGCGGTGAGGGGGACCAGCCACGGCCGTGCTCCGGACCAGACGAACATGGCGACCGCCAGCGGGACCAGCACAGCTGCCACCTCGAGTGCGGCTTGGGTAGTCCACCAGGTAATAGCCCGGGGGCTCACCCGATGACGCGGCGGGCGTAATCGCAATGGCTCGCTGGTAGCGGGCTGCATACCCGGAGCGGTCATATGTGGGCCTCGTTCCGGTCAACCGCTTCCAGAAACCGTGCCGGGACCTGGGGAACCGGTTGTCCTCGCGCCAGCAGCAGCGCGGCATAGGTCGTCCGGGCAGCTTCTTCCAGGTTGACCGCCCGTTTGTGCGCAAGCTCGACCGAATCCGCCAGCACTGAGCAGCCGTGATGGCCGAGGACCAGGGCGTTGACCCCGTCGGCGACGGCCTCCGCGGCGGCGCGGGCAAGCTCGGCGCTGCCAGGCGCGTCGAACGACACCGTCGCGATCTCACGTAGGTAATACACATGGTCGGTGGTGATCAATCCGATGTCGTAGCCCAGCGCAGTGAGCAGCACGCTGGTCTGCGGATGTAGATGAACGATCGCGTTGACGTCTGGACGTCGGAGATAGGTCTCGGTGTGCAGTCGCCACTCACTGGATGGATGCGGATGCCCCTCGAGCAACTCACCCCCGGGAATGCTGATCAGCGAGAACTCGGCGGCCCCCAGCCGGTCGAGCCAGCTGCCCGCGGCGGTGATCCAGCACCGGTCAGAACCCGACGTTCGCGCCGACAGGTTGCCCCCTGATCCGATCACCAGCCCGGCGCGGACAGCTTCCGTGCCGGCGTGCGCGAGTTGGCCGCGCAGATCACCTTCGGGATAGTTCACGACCTCGAGCCTAACCAGCGCCACCGAACATGGTTCACCTCTGCCACCTACAGTAACAAGATATCCACAGTACTAATCCCACTGGATAGTAAATCGATGCCTCTCACGAGGTTCACTCGGTAATTTGCGCACGGAGAGCCAGCGGCAAACTGTGAAGGTAGCCCATCAGCGCTGAGCGGGTTCGGCTATGCTGAACCCGCCCGGGGACCAAGCAGCTAATTCTCCGGTCGTCTCCGCTGCGCGGACAATCCTGATGGTTTCCTGGTTCGGCTGGGTTATCCGGTTGCACTGCCGAGTTCTGAGGGGGAAACGCGAGAATGGTCGACAGCGACAAGAAAGGTCCCATCATGCTGCACCACAGCGGAGGAGCCCGGGGACTGGGCCGGATCGGGCTGTGTTTTGCATTCGTCTCATCGTTTGTGGTCCTCGCCGGGCCAACCTCGGCGGCGGCACACGAGATCAGCCAGGCGTACCAGGACCGGGACGGTAAGTTCGCCGTCCAGTTGAGTGGCAGGGAAGTCCCGGGGGGTGGCGACCCGGACGGGCAGGGCTCGGCCCAGCTCACCCTCAACACGCAACAGCAGACGGCCTGCTTCACGATCAATTGGACGAAGCTTAAGGGCGAGGTTACCGCTCTTCACCTCCACGCGGCCGCCAGCGGCAGCGAGGGTCCGCATTGGATTGATTTCTTCAACGGTCAGCATTTCCCCGGCGCCAAAGGCGAGTCTTCAGGTTGTGTCCCTACGACCCAAGACAAGATTCGTGCGGTCATCGATCATCCATCGGCCTACTATCTCAACGCCCACTCCTCGGCATTCTCCAAGGGAGCTATCCGCGGGCAGCTGAATTAGTAGCGGTGGGCGCCCCCCTTTCCGGCTGGGAGGAGGCGGGGCAAGGCGCCCCCCAGTGGGCGCGCCGGGTAGAGGCCCC
>CAXUFG010000322.1:0-4340 GCA_964250265.1 uncultured Pseudonocardiaceae bacterium
CTTTACCCCGATATGTCTCCATGTCGGGAATGGGTGGGAGTGAGGAGCAGTCGGTGGCTTTTCCTAGTGATCTTGAGATCGCGCGTGGGGCAACGCTGCGGCCGCTGGTGGATGTGGCGGGGGCGATGGGGTTGGGGTCGCACTTGCTGGAGCCTTATGGCGAGCATGTGATGAAGATCAAGACTGCGGCGATCGACGAGTTGGCGCAGGCGCCCACGGCCAAGTACGTGGTCGTCACGGCGATCACACCGACCCCGCTCGGGGAGGGCAAGACCACCACCACCGTGGGGCTGGGCCAGGGCTTCGCGCACATCGGCAAGCGGGCCACGGTCGCGATCCGGCAGCCCTCGATGGGCCCCACGTTCGGGATCAAGGGCGGGGCGGCGGGCGGCGGTTACAGCCAGGTCGTGCCGATGGAGACGCTCAACCTGCACCTGACCGGGGACATGCACGCGGTGACCGCGGCGCACAACCTGCTCGCCGCGATGGTTGACAACCAGCTGCACATGCGCAATGGCAGCGATCTCGACCCGCACAGCATCACGTGGAACCGGGTGCTCGACGTCAACGACCGGGCCCTGCGCAACATCGTCATCGGGCTGGGATCCAAGGCCGATGGCACTCCCCGGCAGAGCGGGTTCGACATCACCGCGGCCAGTGAGGTGATGGCGGTGCTGGCGCTGTCCACCTCGCTACCGGACATGCGATCCCGGCTGGGTCGGATCGTGGTCGGCCAGACCCGCGATGGCCGGCCGGTCACGTCCGAAGACCTGCAGGCCGCCGGAGCCATGACAGTGATCATGAGAGAGGCGATCAAGCCCAACCTGCTGCAGACGCTGGAAGGCACACCGGTACTGGTGCATGCCGGGCCGTTCGGCAACATCGCGCACGGCAACTCCTCGGTAATCGCCGACCTGATCGGCATCCACTGCGGTGACTACCTGGTCACCGAGGCCGGTTTCGGGGCCGACATGGGTGCCGAGCGTTTCTTCAACATCAAGTGCCGCGCGTCGGGGTTAAGGCCGGACGCCGCGGTGCTGGTGGCCACGGTGCGCGCGCTCAAGACGCACTCCGGCCGGTATAAGGTCGCCGCTGGCCGTGCGTTGCCGGAGGACATGCTGGCCGAGAACCCCGAGGACGTGCACGCCGGCGCGGCCAACCTGCGCAAGCAGATCGAGAACGTCCGGATCCACGGTGTCTCACCGGTGGTCGCGATCAACGCCTTTCCCACCGACCACCCGTCTGAGCACGCCGCCATCCGGGAGATCGCCGACGGCGTGGGCGCCCGTTCTGCGCTGTGCACGCACTTCGCCGAGGGCGGCAAGGGAGCCGCCGAGCTGGCCACCGCGGTCGCCGAGGCCGCCGAGGAGCCGTCCTCGTTCGACTTCCTGTACCCCAATGACGCCACCCTGCGGGAGAAGATCCGCACCGTGGCGCTGCGGGTGTACGGAGCACAGGCGGTGGACTACGACGTCAAGGCGGCCCGGCAACTGGAAAGCTACGAGCGCAACGGGTTCGGAAAGCTGCCGGTGTGCATCGCCAAGACCCACCTGTCGATCTCGTCGGACCCGGCGCTCAAGGGCGCGCCGACCGGATGGGTACTGCCGGTGCGGGAGGCCCGGGCGTCGGTGGGTGCCGGATTCATTTACCTGATCTGCGGTGACATGCGCACCATGCCGGGTCTGAGTGCCAGCCCCGCCGCGACGCGCATCGACATCGACTCCCGGGGCGAGATCGTCGGTCTCTCGTGATCTCAGCGCGCAGCGCCCCCCTGCTGGAGTGCTCGGTGGCTGACCTGCTGGAGGGCTTCGCCACCAGGCAGCCCACCCCCGGAGGCGGCGGTGCCGCGGCACTCACCGCGGCGATGGCCGCCGGGCTGCTGGGGATGGCCGCTCGGTTCTCCACTTCGCAGCTGGTCGACGCGGCAGGGCGGGCTGCGCATGCGGACCGGGTCCGGACACAGGTTGCTGCCCTGGCCGAGCAGGACGCCGAGGCCTACCAGGCCGTGCTCGCCGCATTCGCGCTGCCCCGCGACGCCGATTCAGACGTTCGCCGCCGGCAGATCCGGCGCAGCCTGGAGCGGGCCGCCCGGGTACCGACGGAGATCGCCGAGGCGGCCAGCGGTATCGCCATCGAGGCAGCCGAGCTCACCGGGCGCTGCAACCCCAACCTGCGGGGCGACGCCTTCGCCGCGGCCACCCTGGCCGCTGCCGCCGCGCAGGCCGCCGCCGAGCTGGTCCGGCTCAATGTCGAACTCGGCGAGCTCGGCGGCGACCTCGCCGATCGTGCCGCCCGAGCCGCGAAGGCCGCTGCAGACGCGGTGGCCGTACTCATCTCGCGCAACAGCAGTTGACCATGACGGGTGAATGATCGCGTGGGCAGGGGCCGCCGCGGCGTAGCGCAGCGGCCACCGCCACCGCCCCGAGCCCGATCCAGCTATTTCCACGCCCGCAGGACACCGTGGGGTGTCCAGGTGTTGCCGGGAAGGTGGTTCTTGTCGTTGATCAGGTGATACGGCGGCGGCCGGTCGGGAAGTCCTGGTATTGCCTACTCGACATCACGTGGCGCAGGCGGTCTATGGCGTCCCAGACGTCGACGAACCGGGTGTAGAGGGGCGCCGGTGTGAGTCGGATCCGCTGCGGCACCCGGAAGTCGCAGACCACCTGGGCCTTGGTCGCCAGCGCCTGACAGATCCGCCAGGCGTCGGGATGCTCCAGCGCAACATGCGCCCCGCGCCGGTCCGCCGAGGCCGGCGAGGCCAGCCGGAACCCGTACGGTTCCAGCCATCGCTGCGTGAGGTCCACAGTGAACTCGCACAGCCGCATTCCCTTGGTCCGCAGGCGCTCGATGCCTGCCTCCTCGATCACCGTCAGAGCGGGGCCGAGTGGCGCCATCGACAACACGGGTGGTGTGCTGACGAGAAATCGGCCTACCTGCTCCACGGGCTCGTACTCGGCGCCCATGCCGAACTGATCGCGCTGGCCGAACCATCCCCAAATCGGCTGGCGCAGCGAGGGTTGCACATCACGGCGGACGTAGAGGAACGCTGGCGCGCCTGGGCCGGCGTTCAGGTATTTGTAGGTGCATCCGACGGCCAGCTTAGTGCCCGAGGCGGCCAGGTTGACGGGAACCGCGCCCACGGCATGGGACAGGTCCCAGAGCACACGAGTCCCCCTCGCCCGGGCCGCTTCGTTGACGGCCGCGAGGTCCAGCAGGGCGCCGCACCGATACGAGACCATTGACAAGACCACCAGAGCCACGTCCTCGTCGAGTGCGGCCGTCAGATCGTTGATGGTGGCGCCCTCGTCGAGGTCGGTTCGCATGGCTCGGACGTTCAGGCCACGGGCGTGAGCGAGCCCCTGAACGATGTACCGGTTCGTCGGGAAGTCCTCGGCATCCACGACGATGGTGCGCCGTGAGGGTTCCGCGTCGTCGAGTGCCGCGGTGGCAAGCTTGTACAGGTTCACCGATGTCGAGTCGGACAACACCACCTCTCCCGGCTTTGCGCCCAGTACTGCCGACGCCAGCCGGTCACCAAGTGCTGCCGACCACTCGATCCACTCCTGCCACGACCCTACGAGGCGCCGTCCCCAGCCCTCGCTGACGACCGAGTCCAGGAAACCAGGCGTCTCACGGGGAAGCCGGCCCAGTGAATTTCCGTCGAGATATATCGTGCCCTCGTCGGCGATCACGAATCGATCGCGGTAGCCGGCCAGCACATCCACCGCGTCCAAGCGCTCGGCGCCGACCCGCGTAATCTCCGGTGCCCGCATCGTCTGTGCTCCTCGTGTGGTAGCAGGTCTGATCGGGTGTCGTGAACACGGCGCTACCGACGTCCCAAGGCGCTGAAAATGTCGGCGGCGGCGAGTTCACGACCCACACCGCCGGCGGCGACCACTAAGCGCGGCGGGCCAACACGACGTAGGTTCCGCCGGATAACGAGAGCGGGACAATGTGGTGAGGTTACCGGTCAGGATTGTGGAGCTCACCCCTTTCGACACTCGGGCGATAATCCTGCGGTGAGTCGCCATGACCGGCCCGGGACTGGGCCGATTCGGTGGAATCGCGGCCCTCGATCTGCTCGCCTGTTCCAATCGGCGGGTCCACCTGAGCCAGGTCGACCAGTTCGCCGTTGGGCCGCTGGGGTTCGCCGGTGCGCCGGTTCGTTGGGTAGGGCAGGGGCTCAAGCGGGCGGCGGTGGATGCGGTAGGTCTGGTAGATGATCAAAGCGATCAGGAGGGTCAGCAGCGCGAGTGAGCTCCCCAACGTGCCCCAGCCCAGGCCACCCTCGTCCACCGGTTTGGTCAACGAGTCACCCCCGGCCGCCCCCAACGGGCGGG
>CAXUFG010000323.1:0-1548 GCA_964250265.1 uncultured Pseudonocardiaceae bacterium
AATCCACAACCTCATGATCGGCCGTCGCCGCCGTGGGATTGTCCAGCAGCCCATCCCCATACGGGCCTCTCCGCACGACCTGCGCCCGACAGCGGCATGTGCGGACATTGCGTTCGGTGGCTCACCCTGCGTGATTATGCGCTGGTGCGCCGTTGTTGATGGCTCCCTGAGCCGGCTCGTTGTGATCGCGGGGCTCCGCCACGCGGTTTCCCAGCGGGCGGGACACTGCAAGATCGTGGCGGGAGTAACGATTCGATGCAGTCGGCAGGGCTGGGGACAGTAACCGGGTCAGTACCGCGAGGACCGCCGGCTCCGCCCCGGACGGTCGCGGTCTGCTTACCGGGTGGCCTCACACGGCGACCTCGTGGCGGAGCACGAGGATCTCCGCGTTCTTCGATGGTGCGCTGCGGGTCAGCAGTCCGAGCCAGGCCATGAGTTACCGGACGATCAGATACAGCAGTCGTATCGCCATGGCCGGCGATCATGCGCGACGGCCACTGTCCGGCGACGCCGCAGGTCGCCGCTGTGGGTGGCCAGTTCGGCATCCACACCACACCTCCTGCGGGTCATCGATGCAGTCGGGTCTCCGCCTATTCCCGACCCCGGCTTGATCGTTTACTAGCAGCAGGGTCTTCGGCCGCTGGGGCGAGGTCTTTGGTTCATGCGGCGGCTTCTGGTTCTACACATACGGTGATGGGGTGGCGTCGACGCGTCGTTTGTTGGCTGCGACCTCGATGGTGACGGGGTGTTCGGGGCCGAGTGTGCGGACAAGCAGGTCGTGGGCACGGGCGAGGAGTTGCCGTGCTGGGGTGTCCTGGCCGCGGCGGCGGTGCAGGGTGGCGAGGTTGTTGAGGATGTGCCCCCGCTGCGGGTGGTCGGCTTCGACCTGCCCCTGAAGCTGAGCCAGTGCATCCCGATAGTAAGTTTCTGCCTCGTCGAGTCGGTCGAGGGACTGGCAGGTCGACCCGAGGCCGTTTCGCGCCATGGCCGCCTCGCGGATCTCACCGGCGGTGTCGAAGACGGCTAACGCGTGCCGGTAGAGGCCTTCGGCCTCGACGTAGTCGCCGAGACCCTCGTGTAACGCCGCCAGTGCCGCGGCGTCTGAGGCCACGGCCACATCGCCTGCACCGCAGAGCCGCTGGCGCAGAGCCATGCCCTGGCGAGCGGGGCCGATGCCCTCGATGTAGCGCTGCCGGGCGTGGGCCAGCCCGCCTAGGTTGTGCAGCAGCGTGGCCATGTCCTCGCACTCGGCGCTCTCGTGCTTGGCGACCAGGCGGATGGCGCGGGTGTAGTAGTTCTCACCCTCGTCGAGCCGGCCGGCGAACTTGCACGCCACCCCGAGCTCGTTGAGCAGGCGGGCAACGGGCAGCGACTCCGGCCCGGCCGTGGCTTCGAGCCGGGTGAGGGCGAGCTCGAACAGTGCCACGGCCTGGCCGTAAGCGCCGCGCGCCAGGCACGCCTGAGCACGCCCCACAGGATCGTCCTCGGGCACTGCTACCGGCCCCCGGGCGCCGCCGCCGCGTCTAGCAATCAGCGGGTGGTGCGGGT
>CAXUFG010000323.1:1648-4318 GCA_964250265.1 uncultured Pseudonocardiaceae bacterium
CGGGTGGTGCGGGTGGTGTCGTTGGCGTTTACCGTGATCCTGCGGGTGGTACGGCTCGTGTCATTGGGTGCAGTTTTCGGCTGCTTTGTGGTGCTACTCGGTGCAGTGGGCTTGATTTTTTCCATCGGAACCTCCTTGTGAGATTCCCCCTTAATCGGCGACGGTAATCCCTGGAACTGGCGCGGTCAACCCAGTATTTTTTGACACGACGCCCTGAGATTTTCCTCACCTGAACTGATGTGAGGAGACGATTTCACTGCGTGTCTTCAGCAGTGAGGATTTGTTCCGCTGGGCCGGCGAATCAGGCCCCATTGGTGGATCACCCAAAACAGCCTGGACACTGAAACCTCCAGCTCAAGGCCGATTTGACGGTCCGTCTCACTCGAGTAGGGGTGGCTTGAACTCGTTGCTCGGGCGGCGAGTGCGATCTGTTACAGACCCCTTCCTCGCTAACTTACCGTGTTCGCGGGGTACGAATGCGTCGCGAACGATGAAACAGACCCCGGAGTGGGGTTCACTCTCCGTCGGTTTATTCTCGGTGCCGTATTGTTCTTGCCGTGGCCCTCGACGTTTTCGCCGCATTGGACCGTGCACTGGATCCGGGTGCGCAGCGACCGTGTCTAGCTCCTGATATTGAGCTGGCGCACTTCACCAGCCGGTGGCAGGGCGCCCACGCGGTCATCCACAACCCGAGATCCCAGGCCTATGTCCGCCTCTCCGGTGCCCAAGCCGAGCTGGCCACCTCGCTTGATGGCACCCGCAGCATCGACGAACTCACGATGCGAACCCAGCCAGAGCCCGGCATCCGCCCCGAGGTAGCGATCGATCTCGTGGCCGTGCTGCACCAGCGGGGGTTTCTGACCACTTCGTGGGTGGACACCTACGCGCTGATCCACCAGCGCATCACCCCCCGCTCGGCGCGGTTCCTCGACCGCGCGTGGCGCTGGATGCGCACCGCGACCATCCACCTCCCCGGCGCACCCAGGTTCGTCAACGCGCTTTACCCAGCAGGGGGGCGGCTGTTGTTCTCCGCGTCCGCACAGATCCCCTTGGTCGTGGTGTTGGTGTCCGGCGCGGTCGCCTTCACCATCGAGCTCCACGCGGGCAGCCGCGCGCTGCTCACCCAACCCACCGCAACCACGGCCGCGGCGGTGCTCGCACTGGTACTGGTGGCGCTGTTCCTCCACGAACTGGCCCACGCCCTGGCCATCCGGCACGCCGGCCGGCGGGTCCTGGGCGCCGGTTTCCAGCTCTACCTCGCCAACCCCGCCTTTTTCATCAACAGCAACGACATGGTGATGTCCGGCCGCAAACAGCGCGCCATCAACGCCATCGCCGGGCCCTACGCCGAGGCCGTGCTGGCCAGCGCTGCCGCGCTGGGCGCCGCACTGTCTGGCCCCACCGCCCTTGGGGAGGTCTTGTTTCGGTTCGCGGGCTTGAGCTATGTGTTCATCCTGATCAACCTGGTGCCCTTCATCGAGCTCGACGGCTACTGGTTACTCACCGATCTACTCGACCTGCCCGACCTGCGGCCCCGCGCGCTGGCCTTCATCCGCCACGAGTTGCCCGACCGGCTGCGCTCTGGTCACCGACTGAGTCGCGGCGAGTGGGGCCTCACCCTCTTCGGCCTGATCGGGCTGGTCACCGCGATCCTGGCTCTGCTCCTGGCCTGGATGTTCTGGTCACCGGTGTTGTGGGCCATCGCCGCCGGCGTATGGCAGCTCGGCCTGGCCGGACAAGTGTTCCTGGTGCTCCTGACCGTCCTGATCCTGGGCCCCATCGTGCACGGAGTCATCGACTTCGCCCGCGGTCTTCGGCCCTGGGTCCGCGCGCGCCTGTGCGCGGTGCGGTTCCGGATGCAGCGTGGCTGGCGGGTCGAGGCGGCCGAGAGGATCGCAGCGCTGCCCCGGGTCGCTGATTTCACCGCCGAGGACCTCAACGACCTGGCCGGGCGCATATGCCGGCGCCGGTTTTCCCTAGGCGAGGTGCTCGCGCGCCAGGGCGACGCGGCCAACGCGTTCTACCTGCTGCGGCGGGGCCGATGCGCCCTGATCGAGGAGACGATGGACGGACACGAATCGATCATCGCCCTACTCGATCCGGGAGCGACACTCGGCCACCCGGCCCTCCTCGAGGGAACACCCCACTCGGCTACCGTGCGCGCCCAGCGCGCCGGAGAGGCGTTCGTCATCGATGCCGGCACGTTTCAACGCCTGCTCGCCCCGACGCTCACCGTCCCGCGCTCCTCTCCGCGGCCCGTCAGACCGGTGGGGGCGCTAGCACCGTTTCGTCACTTGGAACCGGCCGCCATCGCCGAGCTCGCGGCGGGCGGAACATGGGTGCGGATCGCCCCCGGAGATCACGTCATCGAGCAGGGTGATCCCGGCGACATCTTCTACGTGGTCGCCACCGGCCAGCTCGTGGCCGAACGCGACGGCACCGTGCTGGAAACGCTGCACGCCGGGGACTTCTTCGGCCAAGCAGCGTTGCTACACGATGTCCCCCACACAGCCACGATGCGAGCCCTGACACCAGCCCTGCTGTTCCTGACCCCCCGCGCCCTGTTCGACCACGCAGTCCGCCCCTCATTCCAGAAGGCCGAGCTCCCGCCCCGCCCAGTGCCATCAGCAACCTCAACGACCCCACCGAGCCACCCATGAACTGCTGGCA
>CAXUFG010000324.1:0-4316 GCA_964250265.1 uncultured Pseudonocardiaceae bacterium
AATCCGAAGCGTTGCTGGTCTGGGCGGCCGAGCGCGTCCCACACCGATGCCGCACGTTCTACACCATCCCAGATTCGGCCGGGTCCACCTTGAGTGATCGAATACTGGTCTGGCTGGGTTTTGACCACCACGACCTCAGCCCATGAGGAGTCGTCCGCGCGAAGTGCCAGTACGGTAGCGGTATCGTCCCGGCGTGCCCAGGTAATCGACTGGAGCGTCGGGATGTAGCGTTGCAGCACGAAGCGAAAATTCCGGTCGTCTACGATCTTGGGATTGACGCTGGTGGTGCGGCTCTCCGCGCCGTCCAGGCTGAAGACGGTGGTGTAGCGGCCGCCGTCGCGAAGCGGATTGTCGACTCGTACCCGCAGCCACATGAATGAGCCAGGACGTGCCTGAACGCGTCCGGTCACGGTGTCTGAGGAGGTCTTGTGCAGCAAGAACAAGGCGCCTGATACCTCGCCACGGACGTCGGTCAGGATCGTTCCGCCCTCCCTGACCTGCCTGATCCAGGCAGCTGGGATGGCGGGAACGGCGCAGGTGGCGAGGATGCTGTGGTACGGGGCTCGCTCCCTCACGCCCTCCGCTCCGTCGCCGACGACCAGGTGCGGCCGGTAGCCGATGCTGGCGAGCCGTTGCTGTGCATCAGCGACCAGGCTGGGATCAAGGTCGATGCTCGTGACATTGGACGCACCGAGCCGGTGGCTCAACAAAGCGGCGTTGTAACCGGTGCCGGTGCCAATCTCCAGCACACGATGACCGTCTGCCACCGATAGCAACTCCAGCATGCCGGCCATGAGGCGAGGCATACTCGACGAACTGGTGAACCGATCTAGATCGGTGTCCGGAACCCGGGTGAGCTGGGTGACTAAGGGAACATCCGAGTAGATGGCGCTGAGCCAGCGATCGTGCTGCGCCGGGTCAGCGCCGTCGACCAATTCTTGATCATCGTCGTAGAACCGTGGCACGAACAGGTGCCGAGGTACCTCCTTGAACGCAGAGCGCCACCTTGGATCGGTCAGATGACCGTGGGCTTCAAGCTCATCGGCCAACGCGCCGGCCTTGGCTTTCCAGTCAGTCATCGTGGCTGCCCGAAATCAGAAGATCAGCAATTCCCGCCGCGATCTCCACACCAACTTCATCCTGCAACCACAACCATTGACCGGCCGGGTTGCACTCCAACATGATCCATTCGCCATCCGGGTTAATGATAAAGTCGAAAGCCCCGAAGGCGAGTCCGAGACGCCGTAAGAACTGCGCGGCAGCGGCCACCGTTTCTTCGGGCGGATCGATCATGTGGTATTTCAAAGAACCGTAATCTGATCGCCAGTCGATGTGGCTCCGGTCCGAACCTGCATAGATGGCGACTGTGAATGCTTGCTGTCCCACCATGGTCACCCGGGCTTCATATTCCTTGGGTATCCATTCTTGAATTAGGTGGGCCGTGGTGGCGAACTGGGATGGATCGATAGCACTGACATCGATCGGGGTGGTGTAAGTCAGGTGTGGTACTCCTTTTTCGCTGAGTACCAGAGACGAGAGTGTCTTGCACACCACCGGGCCACTCACTGTTTCGGCGAACTGGACGGCAGTGGTTTTGTCATTGGTGACGACTGTCCGAGGAATGCATATTCCACATTGTGTGGCGATCTGGAGCTGAACCGGTTTGTATTCGGCAATGGCGACTCGCGTGGGATGATTGATCCATAGTACGTCGAGCGCCATGAGCACACCGCCGAATCCGAGACGGGCTTCGGTGGTCGCAAGCAGCGTGTCAGCGTCAGAGAGTCCTGCGGGAAATCTGAATCGCGTTGGTCGCCGGTAATAGATCGATCTTACGGAGCTGAAGTCCACCTCAACGTTGGCCGCCTTGAATTGCCCTTCGATGCCACGCGCAGAGATCGCCGCGGCGAGCTGTGATTGGATCGGAAAGTCGCCGGTATCAATTTGCGCGATGCTGGCTCCTCGCCGTTTCAGCGCTTCTACCACGACGTCGGCTGTGAGATCTCTGTGCGCAGTGACGACGAGCACCGTGCCAGGTTCCTTAGGGAACCTCATGTGTCAGTCGTGGTGTCGCTGATCTTGTCGCTCTTGCCGCCTTCGCCGTCGGGCTGATTGAAAGTTGTCTCTGTGGTGCTATTGCGGGTACTAGCGGTGTGATGCTTGGCGGTCGGGGGCGCTGCGACGGCCAGGGTTGCGATGAACGGCCGAAGGTTCCCGGGCTCGTGGTCGAGCGGGTATTGGACTCCGCCGACCTCACAAAGCGGTAATGTGACACCACCAGGGAAAAGTGGATCGGGCGATGTCGGATGACAAGGTGATGTTTCCATCTTGATACCGTCTCCATTTGGCATCAGGCCAGCGACGGGCCAACCAGGTCGCGGTGCTTGGCGTCGAACTCCCGTACGGCGGCCGAGGTGGCGTACGGCGTGGCGGCGCGGCGGAAGTCGCCGAGCAGGCGTTTTTCCCGGGGCGAATCCAGTCGGCGGATGATCGACGCGGCTTCGCCGGCGGTGGCGCAGGCCCGGTCCAGCGCACCAGCGCCGAGACGCGCGCTGGCGAGATCGAGGAGCATCCCCGATCGGTCCCGGGCGAAGGCCGGATCGATGGTTGCCACTGCCCGGCGCAAGTGGGGCTCCGCCTCGGTTGGACGCCCGAGCGCTAGCAGCGACCAACCTGCCAGCCCCTCGGCGTCAGCCTGGTTGAACCAGTAGATCCACGGCGGCTCGTCCTCAGGGACCGACCGGGCCAGCAGCTCGAAGCTCCGGCTGTGCGCGCGCCGCCACAGCTCCGCGTCTCCCGCATAGGCGGCGCCCAAGGCCAACCGGCCGTGAAGGGAGGCCGCCACCGCGGGGGTCAGCTGCTTCTCGACGGTCAACGCGGACTCGGCCAGGACGATCGCATCGCGAGGATTTCTGGACTGGGCCGCTTGAGCACTCATGTTGCTCAGAATGTTGGCGCCTAGCGCCCGATCGCCGCTGACGTGCGCGGCACGCATGGCTCCCAAGAAATAGCGCTGGGACAGCGCATGTTGGTTGCAATCATCGGCGAGCCAGCCGGCCAAGCGGCTGTACTCGGCGGCCACCGCGTGCAGCCGCTTGCCCACTTCGTCGCTGTACGAGGCCTTCTTCAGCATCCCGACGACCAGGCGCAGGTCCTCCCGGACCGCAGGCAACAGAGTGCCGCCACCGAGCGCGTCGTCCATCCGGCGGCGCGCGTCGGCAACCTGCTCCAGGTCATCGACCACCGCGTGATCGACCCGCCTGCCCATCAGGGACGCCGCGACTCGCGCCGGGTCGAACAACCATTGGTGCGCGACCGCGGTCAGGGTCAGACCGGTCAGCGCGAGGAAGTGTCGACGCTCCATAGCGTCAGCATCCACCACCGACGCGAGCGCGACCACCGCCCCGTGGGTGTCCCAGGGCAGATCCAGACCGTGGTCCGCTGGTACGTACCGCAGCGGGCCGGTGTCGGCCCAGCCCAGCGTCTCGAGCGTAACCCGCTCACCCAGCCGCTCGTGCAGCACGTGACAGACCAGCGAGGGCCACGGGTCACGCGGCACCCGTGGCGTGGGGCGCCCCGGCTCGGCGTAGACCCACCGGCGTGGGGTGCGGCGGTGGGCGCGCCCCCCCCGGCCCGGTGGGGGGGCCCCCGCAATTATGCGCGGCCCCCCAGTGTGCCGGGTGCCCCCCGGCGAGGCCGTGTGAGGCGGCCAGCTCATTGAGCCGATCCCCCAAGTTCTCCGGTGTCCAGCCCGTCCGGGCCAGCAACCGTTCCAACGTGACATTGCGCCGCACCTGGTCATCGCCCTCAGCAGTCATCGCCTCGCCCTCGCGCGCCGTCTGGCGATGACGCTAACGCCTCAGACCGTTCCAGCGGGTCGAAGTGTGCACAGTGTGTATCGCGATAGGGGGTGGCAACTCCGTCCCGACCGCGATGCTCACCATCGTGGTCATCGAGAAGGTCGCTGCGCCGGGTGCCACCAAACAACAGGCCGCGGAGGCGATCGTGAACTACTTCCTGACCAACGCTGACACTGGCAATCACACGGCGAACGACGAGCTGATCGCGGAGCTGGCTCGCCGCCAGCGTAAAGGATCCGAGCATCCTCGCCTGATACCGGACTCTGACTCGCGTTGAAGTCCGTCCGGGCCGGTCACGATGAGCTGGCTCCAGCAATCGCTTGACTGGCATCCAGGCCAGCGTGGAGCCTCACGAATACCGGACTCTCGGGTCGATCACCGCGTAGAGCAGGTCCACGACCAGGTTGGCCACGATGATGAAGATGCTGCCGATGAGCACCACCCCGAGCACCTTCG
>CAXUFG010000325.1:0-4262 GCA_964250265.1 uncultured Pseudonocardiaceae bacterium
ATCGATCGTCCCTTCGTACCGTCCGTTACTCCACTGTGACCCATGGCCCGGCGCTCAGTCCAGCAACCGAAGATCCGGCGGCACCAGCGTGGTGGACAGCAACAGCTCGAGGATCAGGTTGTGATTGAGTGCGTTACCGACCGGTTCGCCGACCTCGTCCCGGGTCAACCCACCAACGTCGCGTTTCGCCAGCCGGGCTCGCACCGCGGCGACGACGTGCTCGGCGCTCTTGGCGGTCCAACTGGCACCCGGCTGCAGCCTCGTCAATTCAACCTCGACATTGCTCCACGACAACGGCTGCGGATAGGGCTCGTGTCGCAGGTAGCGCTGGCCAAGGACCACCAGCACCAGGCGTTCGCGATCCGACAGCTCCCAGATCGTCGGAGTGCAGGTGCTGTCACCGAACTGCACACCCGAACAACCGGCCGGCGCCGCCCCAGCGATCCGAACCTCCAGCAGGTGTTCCCGGTCGTGCGCCGAGCGGATGAACAGCGGCGTGTACGCCACCGGCAGCGGCTCCTGGTGGCCACTGAGCAGTAGCTGGGAACCGGGCAGGCGGATCGGCAGGTGCCCCTTGTTGTGCACCGTCCATCGCCGGCCGTCGTGATGCAGCAGCCCGTGCTGGCGGCTGACTCCGCGGTCGCCTGCGCCCACGCACACGTGCACTTCTGGTTCATTACGACCGAAGATCACGGTGAGCCGGGCCGTCGGCGCGACACAGATGCCGCCCCGGTCACCCAGCGCGAACAACGTCCCGGCCGGCACTGGCGGCAGGCCCCGGGCAAGGCTCCCGGTGCCGGCCGGCAACAACTGGACCCCGCTGGTGGGCCATCGCCTGGACTGGCTCATCTTGTGATCCTCTCTCCGGTTCTAGGCTGGGGCGGGGAGCTTGGGTGCGGCTGCCTGGGCGAGTGCGGTCGCGGAGCGGCAGGCCGCATCAGTGGGTTGTTGTGCACCCAGGGAGACCGTGAACTGGTCAACGCGTTCTCATCCCTGGCCACGTCGAACGTCGCCCACAGCCGCACCAAAGCATTACCACCCGTGGTGATCTCGACCAGACACGACTGCGGATATCCGGCGTCGCCGAACATCGTCAGCTGGCCGAACCGCTGCACCGAGCCCACGTTCAGCAGGCTGCACGGGTCCGCAGTTCGAGGATCACCGATCACCGATGGGCTCGGCGCGGGGACCGCGGCGGGTAGCACGGGCAGGCCTGAGGTCCATGGTGACCGGAATGCGAGCAGCAGGCCTCCGGCGACTGCGAGCACCGCCAGCACCGCGGCGGCGACCAGCCACCACATCCGCGTCCGCCGTGCCGCCAGGGGGTCGTCGCCAGTCGGCGGCAACCCCGGCTCGGGCGGCGCCGCGATGAGCCGGCGGAGCTGGTCAGCCACCGCGGTTGCGGTCGGCCGCTGGGCCGGATCAGGATGCAGCATCCGCATCAGTAGCTCGCTCAGCTCCCCCGCCTGCCGCGGTGCCGCGACAACTCCAGCAGTCACCGCCTCTAGCGCCCGGTCCCGGCCTGCGGCCGTCGGGAACGGGTCACGACCTTCCACTGCGGTGTAGAGCACCGCGCCCAGCGCGAAGATGTCCGCAGCCGGCGACGGGTTCGCTCCCCGAGCCACCTCGGGCGCCACATACACCGGTATCCCCTCTCGCAGGCCGTCCGGAGTCACCACGGTGGTGGCAAACCCTCCGACCGCCGCCCGGCCGTCCTCGGTCAGGCCGACTACCTCAGCATGCAGGTTTCGATGCACCACGTGGGCGTTGTGCGCAGCCGCCAGCCCCTCAGCGACATCGCGACCCCACCTCGCCACCTCCGCAGGCTCGACCGCACCGCGCCGCGTAAGCTCGGTGGCCAAGGTCACCTCCGGGAGCAGCTCCGAGGTCACCCACAACTCGTCCGCGTCGAGCACCACGTCTATCGGTCGGACGAGTCGATCATGCTGCAGGTCGCCGAGCGCACGGACTTCGTCGGCGATCTCGTGGCGCGCGCGCAGCAGGGCGGGGCCTACCAGACCGGGAACCGGCACCTGAATGATCATCACTAGCTGGTCAGACCACAGGTCCCGAGCCCGCCAACCCATGCAGGTAGCGGGTCCCGGCAGCGACTCGATCAAGGAGTAGCGATCCGCGATCAACCGTGGGGACTGCATGCTCAGATCGTCACAGTCCGCCGCCGGGACCCCTCCCGAATGTCTTACCGGTTCACACAGAGCTATTGACACTTCCCGTTTGACTGCCGACGGGCACGCATTTGTACAGTTTTCCGTCAGCTCCGCGCTTGGTCTGGCCGATCTCATCAGCTGTACAGGGTCCTGGAGGTTCTGTCTGAGATAATACAGCCATCGTGAACGAGATAGGCTCCTGCGCACCGGCTTGAGCCACCCCAGCCCCCATTCCGGCAAGTCCAAGGAGCATGGCAGCGCTCATGGATGACACAGCAATACGACACAATCGTCGACTCATGACTATTGGTCCCTTTCCGGGAGAACCACTGGTGGAAACGCTGCGTCAAGGAATACCAGGGCCGGTTTGGGAGTAGTCCCGGAGCAGAGAAGTCACCAGATCACCGACGTCATCACGATGCTGACGACTGTGGCCGTCTACGAGCGGTTGGCGATGCCGTTTCTGGCTCAATCCCGCAGCCCACAGATTCCGATGCGGCACGCCAATTCGACCCGTGCTTCACTTGCGCCCAAGCAGGATGATGAGCGCTCCCACACCCGCGCCCCTGACATCTCGTGCCCGGGACCGCTCCCGACCGGTAAGCATGCACACCAGCGTTGAGTGGTCGTGCGACCCGGTACGGTCGACTGAGGTGGCTGGCGACGGGCAACCTTTGCTCCCCTGCACTGGACGTCGCCCGGATCATGTTCGATGCTCTGCTGGTGACCTCATCGCAGGACCAAGCGGGTACCCGGGTCGGCGTACCCCGTGAATCCAAGGACGGCGAGCGCCGGGTTGCCCTGGTTCCCAAGATGGTCGAGAAGCTGACCGGCCGTGGACTGCAGGTCGTCGTCGAACCCGGTGCCGGCGTGGGTGCGCTCATGCCCGATGAGCTGTTCATCGAAGCCGGCGCGACCATTGACGACCCGTGGGGCAGCGACGTCGTGGTCAAGGTGGCCCCACCGACCGACGAGGAGATCGCCCGTCTGCGGCGGGGCTCGGTGCTGATCGGATTCCTGGCGCCCCGGTCCGACCCGGAGATCGCCGGCAAGCTGCGCGAGGCGGGGGTGCGGGCCTTCGCGATGGAATCGATCCCCCGGATCTCCCGCGCGCAGTCGATGGACGCGCTGTCCTCGCAGGCCAACGTGGCCGGCTACAAGGCGGTGCTGCTGGCCGCTGAGCTGTCCACCCGGTTCTTCCCCATGCTCACCACGGCGGCCGGCACGGTGAAGCCGGCGACCGCGTTGATCCTGGGAGTCGGGGTGGCCGGGCTGCAGGCGCTGGCGACCGCCAAGCGGCTGGGCGCCCGGACCACCGGCTACGACGTCCGGCCCGAGGTCGCCGACCAGGTGCGCTCGCTGGGCGCGAAATGGCTCGACCTGGGCATCGAGGCGGCCGGCGAGGGGGGCTACGCCCGCGAGCTGACCGACGACGAGCGGGCCGAGCAGAAGCAGCGGCTGACCGAGGCGACCAGTAGTTTCGACATTGTGATCACCACTGCGTTGGTTCCCGGCCGCCGGGCCCCCATCCTGGTCACCCCCGAGGCGGTGAAGGGGATGCGGCCCGGCAGCGTGATCGTAGGCCAGGCCGGGGCGACCGGCGGCAACTGCGAGCTGACCGAACCAGGCGAAGTCGTCGTCCGCCACGATGTGACGATCGCCTCACCCCTGAACCTGCCCGCCACGATGCCCGAGCACGCGAGCGAGTTGTACGCCCGCAACGTGCAGTCGCTATTGGAGCTGATGGTGGACAAGGAAGGCCGGCTTACGCCGGACTCCGATGACGAAGTACTGGTGCGCTCCTGCATCACCCGAGAAGGGGACAACCACTGATGCTGCTCGCCAACCTGGCGATCCTCGTGCTGGCCGGTTTCGTCGGCTTCGCCGTGATCTCCAAAGTGCCCAACACCCTGCACACACCGCTGATGTCCGGAACCAACGCCATCCACGGCATCGTGCTGCTCGGCGGCATCGTGGTGCTCGGCCTAGGCCATGACCTTTCGATATTCGACAAGCTGCTGCTGGTGGTGGCGATCGCGTTCGGCACCATCAACGTCGTCGGCGGCTTCCTGGTCACCGATCGGATGCTGGGCA
>CAXUFG010000326.1:0-4175 GCA_964250265.1 uncultured Pseudonocardiaceae bacterium
GCTGTTCGACCACCCCCTGAGCTAACCCTGCCGCGGGTGGATCCGGAAGCGCAGGCCGCCGGATCAGGAGCACGGACTGCGCGGACTGGTCGGCTCGGGACCGACCCAGGTCGGCGTACACGCAGCGATGCGCGCCCGCGACGCCTCCCGCCCCGGGCCGGAGGAGCTGGGCCGCGCCGAGGCGGAGCTGGTCGTTGTACGCCGGCACTGGCAGCCACCGGCCACGGAGATCCGAGAGCCGACGAACTGAGGCTCGGTCAAGTCATCGCGCATATTCAGTGCTGCCTCCCAGGACCGTCAGGCCTCAGAGCCGGAACACGTACCTTACACAGAGGATCTGACACTCCTCGAGGTTCCGCGTCGTCGGGTTGTACTCACCCGCCGGACAATGAGATCCTGCTCGATCGACGAAAAGTCCCACGTGACACTAGTCCGTGACTGTCGCAGACCCTCGCAATGGACGATGGTCCGAGACGCTGCTGGTCGTGGCGTCGCCCCCATAGTTGTTGTTGAAGCGGGGTGGACTAATGAAGATGTAGTCGATCTTCTCTCGCTCACCGTTATACTTCACATAGGTGTGCTCATCCCACGAGCCGCCTCCTGGCACGTGGTGGTAGCGGTCCGCCTCATGGAGTCGACCATATCCCGTCGCACAGCGGGTGGTCCCCCGCCCCCAAATCCACCTATATACAGAGGACGCAGTTGCGCCGCTTGGGTGCAGCTTCCGACGTTGATGTTCAGATCGCCGCCAATGAGCACGGCGCCGCCGGATGCTACAGTCGGGTTCACGTGATTCGCTACATCGATGACTGAACCCGCATTGACAGAATCATTTGAACTCAAATGCGCGGTGCACACCCTGAAACCGCTGCCTATGGTGGTATTGTGGCTCTTCTGCTGTTCTCGTGGGTAGCGGTTCATGATCATCTGGGCGGCACGCCGTGCTCCGTCTAGGTTTCTGGCTGTTCGAAGGTCAGCAACCACGGAGCGGAGCACGGCGTGCGCATGGACAGGGTATTCAGGCGGCTGCTCGGGGTCGAGCACACGGTGATCGAGGGGGTGACCCTGGTCGCCGAACGCGGCGAGGAGGTGCTCGTCGCCGCGGTGCGGCCGGATCGTTCGGCTCGTTCGCGGTGCTCGCGGTGTGCGCGGCGCTGCCCGGGGTTCGACGGCGGTGGCGGGCGGCGACGGTGGCGGGCGCTGGATCTGGGCGCGACCAAGACCTACTTGGAGGCCGACGCGCCGCGGGTGTGCTGCCCCGAGCATCAGGTGGTGGTCGCGGCGGTGCCGTGGGCACGGGCGGGTTCCCGATCGAGTCGGGCGTTCGAGGACACCTGCGCGTGGCTGGCCGCGCACGCGGCGTTCACCGTGGTCGCGGCGCTGCAGCGGGTGTCCTGGCGCACCGCCCGAGGCATCGTGACCAGGGTGGTCGGCGAGCGGGCCGGCAGCGTCGACCGGCTGGCCGGGCTGCGCCGGATCGGCATCGATGAGATCGCGCACCGCCGCGGGCACCGGTACCTGACCGTCGTGGTCGATCACGACACCGGCCGGCTGGTGTGGGCCGCGCCTGGCCGGGACACCGCCACGGTGCTGCGCTTCTTCGACGCCCTCGGCCCGGAACGGGCCGCCCTGCTGACCCACGTGTCCGCCGACGGCGCCGAGTGGATCCACACCGCGGTGGCCGAGCGGGCGCCGCAGGCGGTGCTCGGGATGGACCCGTTCCACGTCGTCGCCTGGGCCACCAAAGCCCTAGACGAGGTCCGCCGCGGCCTGTGGAACGAGCTGCGCCGCACCAGCAAACCGACCCAGGCCCGGTCGTTGAAGGGCAGCCGATGGGCGCTGGTGAAAAACCCCGAGGACCTCACCGGCCAGCAGCGCAGCACCCTGGCCGGAATCGCCCAGGACAACAAGGGCCTGTACCGGGCCTACCTGCTCAAGGAGCAGCTGCGGGCGGTGTTCGCCGCCACAGGCCAACAGGGCAAGCAGCTGCTGGCCGGCTGGCTGGCCTGGGCGAAACGATCCCGGCTGCCGGCCTTCGTCAAACTCGCCAAGACCATCGACAAGTACCGGCCGCTGATCTGGAACACCCTCGACCACGGCCTATCCAACGCCCGCGTCGAAGCGACCAACACCCACCTACGCGTCCTGACCCGCCGCGCCTACGGCTACCACAGCCCCGAAGCCCTCATCGCGATGGCCGCCCTCACCCGCGGCGGCCTCTGAACCGCCCCGGGATCTGTGGAGGCTGCGTTCTCCCGGCTCTGGTGCCGTGAGGTCATCGTTGTGGACGTCGAGGAGCTCGTCAACGACCACGGGCTCGTCGCAGCTGGTGCACAGGCCGCCGACGCCGATGCGCACGCACGGCCGGACGCAGTCTTCGCACCATTGCTGACCGAGGTAGCGCTGGTCGCACTCGGTGCAGGCGTAGACGGTGTGCTCCCGCCGGCTGCGGGTCTGCAGCGGCAGGATGCGGACGGCGGTGAGCTCGGCGCTGGTGCTGCGGGCGCGCCAGGCAGCCTGCCGGCAGGCTGGGGTGCAATAGCGTTGGCGGCGCACCGGGGTGAAGCTGCGGTGGCACAGCGGGCAGCTCGATGTCGTCTCGTTGTCGTTACGCGACGGGCTGCTCACGCGCTGACCTGCTCGGCGTGGGCGGCCTCGAACTCGATCGGCGGGAGATAGCCGATGCTGCTGTGCAGCCGTGCCTCGTTGAACCAGTGCACCCAGCTCAACGTCGCCAGTTCCAGGTCCTCGACGCTGCGCCAGGGCCCTTCCGGCTTGGTGCATTCGGTCTTGTACAGCCCGATCAGGCTCTCGGCCAGGGCGTTGTCGTAGCTGTCGGCGACGGTGCCGATGGAGGCCACCGCGCCGGCGTCGGCGAGCCGGTCGGAGTAGCGGATCGAGGTGTATTGGCTTCCGGCGTCGGAGTGATGGATCAGCCCGGTGACGTTCTGGCCGGCGCGGGACCGGGTCCACAGCGCCATCTCCAGCGCGTCCAGCGGCAGCTCGGTGGGCATCGAGGAGCTGGTGCGCCAGCCGACGATCCGCCGGCTGAACGCGTCGGAGACGAACGCGGTGAACGCCATCCCCGACCAGGTCGGCACGTAGGTGAAATCGACTAGCCACAGCAGGTTCGGGCGCTGGGCGCTGAAGTCTCGGTTCACCAGATCCGGCGGGCGGGCGGCGGTCTTGTCCGGCTTGGTCGTCACGAACGCCCTGCCGCGCCGCGCCCCCCGCAGGCCGGCCCGTCTCATCAGCCGTTCGACCTGGCAGCGGGGCGCCCGGATGCCCTCGCGGCGCAGCTGATGCCAGACCTTCCGGGCCCCGTACACGCCACGGCCGGTCCTCCGGTCAGAGTGCACCCGCCGGACCTCGACCAGCACCTCGGCGTCGCGCACCGCCCGGGCCGACGGCGGCCTGGCGCGGTGCGCGTAGTACGTGCTCGGGGCGATCTTGCAGCCGTGCTCGGTGAGCACCCGGCAGATCGGCTCGACCCCGAACCGCGCCTTCTCGGCGTCGATGAAGGCCACTACCACGGCAGTCGCGGGTCGAGCTCCCGCGCGAAGAAACTTGAGGCCGCCAACAGGATCTCGTTGGCCCGCTTCAGCTCCCGGTTCTCCCGCTCCAGATCCCGGATCCGCGACGCGTCCTGCGTCGTGGTCCCCGGCCGTTTTCCGGTGTCGATATCGGCCTGCTTGACCCACCCCCGCAGCGTGTCCGGGTTCACCCCGACCCGCGGGCCGATCCGCAGCACGGCTGCGTTCAACGACAACCCCGGCTCCTGCTCGCGGGCCTCCGCCACCAGGCGCTGCGCCCGCTCCCGCAACTCCGGCGGGTACTTCCTCGGTGCTGGCATGACTCCTACCCTTCCGTGGGTTCAGAGCCTCCATCAATCCCGGGGCGGTTCACGGCCCGGTCGATCACCTCATCCAGCCACAGATCATCAGCCAGCAGCTCCCGCAGCTGCCGGCCCGTCACCCTCCCCGGACCCGGCGGATCCAGGTCACCGCCAGCCGCCGGACGCGGCTGCTCATCGGCCATCACGCTCATTCAGTGCTCCCTCCCAAGACCGTCAGGCCTCAGAGTCGGGGCACCCTCCTTACACAGACCATCTGACACGCCCACCCGTTCCACGTCGTCGCCTGGGCCACCAAAGCCCTAGACGAGGTCCGCCGCGG
>CAXUFG010000327.1:0-4143 GCA_964250265.1 uncultured Pseudonocardiaceae bacterium
GGTCAGCGGGGCGCCGGGGGTGGGTAAGACGGCATTGGTCGATGAGCTGCGGCCGGTGGTGACAGGCCGGGATGGCTGGTTCGTGGCCGGCAAGTTCGACCCGTACCGGCGGGATGTGGACTTCGACGCGGGATATCAGGGGTTTCGCGCGTTGGGTCGGCTGTTGCTGGCCGAACCGGAGGATGAGGTGGCCGAGGTCCGCGAGCGGATCTTGCGGGCGGTCGGCCCGAACGCGGGTCTGCTCACCGCGGTGCTGCCGGAGTTCGCGGCACTGCTGGCGGTACCGCCCAATCCGGGGAACCCGCTAACGGCGCAGGTCCGGGCGCAACGAGCGGGTGTGCAGGTGTTGCGGGCGGTCGCTTCGCGGAAACGGCCTGTGGTGTTCTTCGTCGATGACCTGCAGTGGGCGGGGCGCGCGCCACTCGGCTTCGTCGATCTCGTGCTCAGCGATGAGCCGATCGACGGCCTGCTGCTGGTGGGTACCTATCGCGAAGACGACATAGACGCCGCGCATCCGCTGGCGGCACCACTGTCCCGATGGCGTAAACAGACCGGAGTGCAGCACCTACGGCTGGACAACTTGCCCGTGCCGAGTCTCGTCACCATGGTTGCCGAGATGCTCCACGTGGACCGAGCCGCCGCGGCGGGCCTGACCCAGATGATCGAACCGCATACCTGCGGCAATCCGTACGAGACTGTGGAACTGCTCAACCTGCTGCGCCACGACGGCGTGCTGACGGCCACGGCCGGCGGGTGGCGGTGGGACAACCCGGTTGTGCGCGGTCATCTGGGCCACTCTGAGGTTGCCGAGCTGTTGGCGGCTCAGGTTGACGCCATGCCGGCACAGGCTCGGCACATGGTGGAGGCGATGGCGTGCCTTGGCGGGCGAGCCGAGGTGGGCGTGCTGCAGGCCGCGACCGGCGAGCCGGCTAGCGGGGTGGAACAGCGGCTGGCGCCGGCCCTGGAGGATGGTCTCCTGGTCGGGGAGACCGGGCTGCATCAGGCGGTGCGGTTTCGCCACGACCGCATCCGCGAGGTGATCCTGCGCGGGCTGGGCCCGCAGCGGCGATGCACCCTGCAGTGGGCGATGGCGCGGCGGCTTGCGGCGGTGCCGGAGTTATTCGCGGTCGCGGCGGAGCAGTACCTGCCGGTGGCCGATGCGATCGACGATGCCGCAGAGCGACGTCAGGTGGTGGGGCTGCTGCGGCGCGCCGCCGACCAGGCGGCTTTGATCGGGGACTACGCGCTGGTGAACGCCCTGCTGGTCGCCGCGTTGCGACTGATCGAACCCAGTGAAACCGCCACGCTCGTCGAGGTGCATACCGGCCGCCACGCCACGCTCTACAGCATCGGGCGCCTAGACGAGGCGGACGAGGAATACCGCACGATCATGCGACTGTGCCGAACCGCCATGCAGCGCGCCGACGCGACGGTGGTGCAGGTGCATAGCCTCACCCACCGGAAACGATCTGCGGAGGCGATCGAACTCGGCCTGAACTCGCTGCGCGAGTGCGGTATCACCGTGCCGGCCGCCGACCGGCTCCCCGCCGAGCTCGACCGCCAGTTCGACCATCTGTACCGGTGGCTGGACCACACCGAAGCCGCTGACGATCTGGCTCGGCCCGACATCACCCACCCCCCGCTGCTGGCCACGACCCGCCTGATCAACGCGGTCCTGCCAGCGGCCTACCTAGTCCCCAACCCCGCCCTGGAGGCGTGGCTGAGCCTGGAAGCGCTGCGGATCTGGCTTGAGCACGGCCCAGGCCCTACCCTGCTCGGCCCAGCCAGCCACACCGCCGTCGCCGCTATGACGCTGCGCGGCGACTCCGCCGCCGGGTACCGGGCAATGCGGCGGATCATCGCGCTCGGCGAAGCCCGCGGCTACGAGCCCGATACCTCGCAGGCGCGCTTCCTGTTCGCGATCCTCAGTTGCTGGTTCGAACCGATCGAAAACGGTGTCCAAGCAGCTCAGCGGGCCCGGGAAGGACTGATCGCGGGTGGCGACCTGGCCCACGCCGGCTACGCCTACCACCCGAGCGTGTACTACCTGCTGGACTGCGCGCCATCGCTGGACAGCTGCGCTACCGAGGTCGAAGCGGGGCTGTCCTTCGTGCGCCGTACTGGCAGCGAACAGACCGGCCAATGGCTCGACAGCTACCGGTGGCTGGCTGGTGTGCTGCGCGGCGAAAGCTCCGCCGCAAGCGGTGAGGCGGTCCCCATCGACAGGTACGCCGACAACCCGCTGGCGCTTCTGTTCACGCATATCAACTGTGCGATCGCTGCGGCCATCTTCGGCGATCCGGGGGGCCTGGCGCGGCACACCGCGGCGGCGATGCCACTGCTACGGGCTGCCGTAAACCAATACCTGACCGCCGTCGCCCGCCTGTTGCGCGGCGTTGCCCTCGCCGGGCAGGCCCGTACCACAGACGGTGACGAGCGCGGCGGTCTACTGTCCGAACTGGACGATGTGACGCAGTGGCTGGCTGCCCGCGCCGCGAACGCGCCGGCGAACTTCCTGCATCTGCTGCGGTTGGTCGAGGCCGAGCGGGCGTGGACGGTCGGCGACTTCCGCGCCGCCATCCTCGCCTTCGACGCCGCTCGGCGCGAGGTCGCCCAGCGCCAGCGCCCGTGGCATCGGGCCCTGATCGCCGAACGCGCCGCCCGCTTCTACCTCGGCCACGGCCTCGAACACGCCGGCTACGACCTCCTCGCCCAGGCCCGCCAGGAGTACCTCGCGTGGGGCGCGACCGCGAAAGCCGACCAACTGGACTGGGCGTACCCGACCCTGCGGCCACCAGCCGGCGCGATCACTCTCGACAGCGGCGACCAGCCCGCTGATCTTCCTGGTCATCGTGCCACGGTCACGACCGGAACGATCGACCTGCTCGGCATCCTGTCCGCGTCGCAGGTGCTGAGCTCCGAGACCAGCATCGACGGACTGCAGTCGCGCGTGGTCGAGGTGCTCAGCGCGATGACCGGAGCCACCGGCGTACATCTGGTGCTGTGCAGCGACGACCGGCAAGACTGGCTGCTGCCTGTACCCGGCGGCGGCACTGTCCCGGTCAGTGGCACCGGACACGAACGGGGGGTGCCGCTGACCGTGCTGCGATACGCCCAGCGGATGCGTGAGCCGCTGGTTGTGGCCGACGCCACCCGCGACGACCGGTTCACCCGCGACCCCTATTTCCTCTACCTGACCTGCTGCTCACTGCTGGCCCTACCCATCCTCAGCCGCGGCATGCTACGGGCGGTGCTACTGCTGGAAAACCGCCTCATCCGCGGCGCATTCACCACCGAACGGCTCGACGCTGTCAAACTCATCGCCGGCCAACTCGCCGTCTCCCTCGACAACGCCCAGCTTTACTCCGAGTTTCGCCGGATCGCCGACGAGCAGGCGGCCTTGCGGGGGGTGGCCACGTTGGTCGCCCGCGGGGTAGGGCCGGATCTGGTGTTCGCCGCGGTGGCCGAGGAGGTCGGAGCCCTCTTCGGCGCCGACACCGCGGCGATCATGCGGTTCGAGCCGGACGGGGAGACGACGATGATGGGAGGCTACGGGTTCGAGCACTCCCAACCGGGTTCACCCGGCAAGCCGGACCCCCACATGGTCATGGCATCGGTCCAAGCGACGGGCCGCGCGGCTCGCCGCGACGTGGACGACCCATCGGCGAGCCGGCCCGAAGCTACCCCCGAGGCAGTCCGTTCCGCGGTGGCTAGCCCGATCGTGGTCGAGGGTCGGGTCTGGGGCGCAATGGGCGTCGGGTTGCGGCGCGAACGGCTGCCCCAGGACACCGAGCAGCGGCTCGCCGAGTTCACCGAGCTCGTCGCGACCGCCATCGCCAACGCTGAAAGTCGGGCCGAGCTCACCACGTCTCGCGCGCGGATTGTCGCCGCCGCTGACCAGACACGCCGACGTATCGAGCGGGACCTGCACGACGGCGCCCAGCAGGGGCTGGTCTCGCTGGCGCTGCACCTGCGCGCCGCGCAGGCGGCGGTACCGCCCGAGCTCAGCGAGCTCGGCGCGGAGCTCAACCGCGCCGTCGCCGGGGCGACCGGCGTGCTGGACGAGCTGCGCGAGATCGCGCGGGGCATCCACCCCGCGATCCTGCCCGAGGGCGGCCTCGGCGCGGCGCTGCGCGCGCTGGC
>CAXUFG010000328.1:0-4124 GCA_964250265.1 uncultured Pseudonocardiaceae bacterium
GCATCCGGGTGCGGTACGCGAAGGGCGAGGAGGAGACCGTCGCCGATGGGGAGCATCAGGGGGGTGAGGCCGTCGTTGTCGCGGACCATGGCGCCGAGTGCGCGCAGCGCAGCAGAGGACGGGTCCCGATGTGCCAGATCAGTCAACTGGCCGCTCCATAACGCGTTGTCGAATGCGATCACCCCGCCGGGGCGTAACAATCGGACACCGGTCTCCAGATAACGGGGGTACTCGGGTATCGCGGCGTCGACGAACACCAGGTCGTAACCGCCGTCGGTGAGCCGGGGCAGCACGTCCAGGGCTTGACCCATGATCAGCCGGTAGCGGGAGGGTGGGAAACCTGCTTCGGTGAACGCCAGCCGGGCGACACGCAGGTGCTCAGGTTCGACGTCGATGGAGGTGAGTACTCCGTGGGACGGCATTCCGCGCAATAGGCACAGTCCGCTGGTGCCAGCGCCGGTACCGACCTCGACCACGGCCCGGGCGGCGAGCGCACCGGCCAGGAACCGCAGCGCAGCGCCACCGGCTGGCTCGATCGGAGGACAGCCCAACTCCTGCCCGCGCTCCCGAACCGCGGTGAGTATCTCGTCTTCGCAGACGAAGCCCTCCACGTACTCGCACACCGCGCTGCCGGAGGGGGCGGGCGGCCCGCCTGCGCTGCCGGTAGACCTCACGCTGCGCAGCGTAGCGCCGCTGCCTGCACGGTCTGGGGGGCGCCGCGCCGACTCAATGGATCTGGAGTGCCTGACGAGATCCGGGACCGACTCTCAGGATCTTCTTAGCCGCCCCTTATCCAGGCCACACCCGCGGGCGCCATGATAAGTAGCGAAACATCGACAGCCGCCCCAGCGTTGCACTGACTGTCCGTGCGACCAAACGTCTTCCAGCCACCGGGAGGTGGGAAACCCAGCCGATGGCCACCCAAACCCGCTTTCGCGACTCTACCATTCCCCAGCAGGCCATCCCTGTCGTCCCAGCTGACGAGGGGTCTGGGCCAGCCCAGGCATGGGTGCCGCCGTCATGGGATCAGGTGGTGCGCGAGCACGCCGACCGGGTGTACCGGTTGGCCTACCGCCTCTCCGGTAATCAGCACGACGCCGAGGACTTGACTCAGGAGACGTTCATCCGGGTGTTCCGCAGCCTGGGCTCCTACAAGCCCGGCACGTTCGAGGGTTGGCTGCACCGGATCACCACCAATCTGTTCCTGGACATGGTCCGGCGACGTGCCCGGCTGCGGATGGAAGGCCTGCCCGAGGACACTGACCGGCTCGCTGACGGTGGGCCCAGCCCGGAGCAGGTGTACACCGCGACCCATCTCGATCCTGATCTGCAACAGGCATTGGACGACCTCGCCCCGGAATTCCGTGCGGCTGTCGTACTCTGTGATGTGGAGGGTCTGTCCTACGAGGAGATCGGTGCCACGCTCGGGGTCAAGCTCGGGACTGTGCGCAGCCGGATCCACCGAGGCAGGCAGGCGCTCAAGGCGGCGCTCGAAAAGCGGCGCGGCGGCGAACGAGTTAGGGCCGAGTAAGGAGGTTGGATGACTGACCTGCGCGGCCGCACCTTCTCCGATCTACTGGCTGGCGTCAATGCAGGACAGCACCTGGCCGTGGACGCGGTGGTCGCCTTTGTCGACGGCGAGTTGGCACTGGCTGCTCGTGACCGGGCTGCTGCCCACCTCATGGTGTGCCCGTCGTGCGCGGCGGAAATCGCTGCCCAACGGCAGGCTCGCAGCGTGGTGCGTTCGGCGCAATGCCCGTCGGCACCCGCAGATCTGCTGGCAGTGTTGCGGGACATCCCGCACACTGCTGATCTTCCTGACCCTTCGCCAGGGTCGGCGGTGAATGGGGAGGGCATGGTCGTCGAGGTTAGGAACCCGCCCGGACCGCTGGGGGCAAGCCCGCGTTGGGGTACCGGACCTTCCGTGCTCGGTCGTTGGATCGGGCGGTAACAGCGCTACGCATATTTCACCGGCCCGTGGGCAGACTGGCTGATCGCTAGCGCACGCCTTGACTCAGGAGACCATGGCCCCGCCGCCGGATCACGATTCCGATTCCCCTTTCATGCCGGAAGGGCGCCCAGCGCTGCCGCCGTTCGTCCCGGCGCCGGTGCACCGGCCAACGGTTGATCCGGGTGCGGCGCAGGCGTTCGGCCGGCCCCCCGGAGTGCCGGGAGCCTTTGCCGATCAACCGGGTGCGACCACGGGAGGATGGACCACCGCCCCGGCGCCCCCGGAGGCCCTCGCGATCGCGTTTGGTAAGCCGTCGGAAGCCGCTGAGCTGCTGCAGCGCCCGCCCGGACGAAACGGTGTTCGCCCCTCGGGAGCGTTGGAGAGCCAGGATGACTTCTGGCCGCGGGGCGCCGCGCGCGATCCGTGGCGTGATCCCTTCGCCGCGGCCGTGCCGGGTGCCCCAGCGGTGGGGCAACGCGAGTCCGGCGGTGATGAACCGTCACGTCCTGGGGCCCGGCTGAGCCTGGCGGAAGTGCTCTTCGGCGGCCGGCTGAGTAACCGGGCGCTGGCCGTGCTGGCGGCGCTGGCGCTGTTGGTCGGGGGAGTCGGCGGGCTGGTGGGCCGGGTCACCGCAGAGGTCGGCACGCTGTTGAACGATCCGGGCGCCACGCTGACGCAGGTGCAGCCGGCGATCCAGCGGCCGGCCGGCTCGGTGGCGGCAGTGGCCGGTCGGGTGCTGCCCGCTGTGGTGTCCTTGGAATTCCGGGTCGGCGATCAGGGCGGGTTCGGCTCCGGCGTGGTGATCGACGGTAAGGGTTACCTGTTGACCAACAACCATGTGGTGGCCCCGGCGGCGAGCATCCCGCAGGCCACCCTGGAAGCGGTATTCATTGACGGCACCCGGCTGCCGGCCCGGATCGTGGGCCGGGATCCCAAGACCGACCTCGCCGTGGTCAAGGTGGAGGTCGCCAACCTCACGGTGGCGCAGCTAGGCCGTTCATCGACCCTGAAACAGGGCGACCCGGTTATCGCCATCGGTTCCCCCCTCGGCCTCGCCGGCACGGTGACCAGCGGCATTGTCAGCGCGGTGGACCGGCCGGTGCGTTTGGAGGCCGAGGGTGGTCAGGGCAACGCGGTGATCGACGCGATCCAGACCGACGCGGCGATCAACCCCGGCAACTCCGGCGGCGCGCTGGTGGATGCCGCGGGCGCGGTGGTGGGCATCAACACCGCGATCCGCACGCTGGGCGCCAGCGAAGGCGGGGGCTCCATCGGGCTCGGCTTCGCAATCCCGATCGACACGGCCCGAACGATCGCGCAGGAACTGATCCGCACCGGGCACTACCAGCACGCCGATCTGGGCATCAACGCTGCGTCGGTGACGGACGGCAAGTCCGACGGTGCCCGAGTGCAGAACGTGCAGCAGGGCAGCGCAGCCGCGGAGGCCGGCATCCTCGAGAACGATGTGATCACCAAGGTCGGCAACCGGATCATCGGCAGCGCCGATACGCTGACCGTCGCTGTCCGCGAGCGGGGAATCGGTGAACGGGTGCCGGTTGCGCTGGTTCGCGACGGACGGCCGCTCGTGGTGACCGTAACCCTGAAATCGGACTGAAGTTCGGACAGCTCGTCGGGATCAGCTCACTTGCCGTCATGAGGCAGGTACCGCCGCGCCAGTGTTCCTCTGCGCCGACCCAGTCGCCCGCATCGATCTAGGCAGCGGCCAGCTCCACCCGCTGCCCGTCCGGCGCGACGACAAAACGCCACCGGGTGACCGGGGGTCGGCCGGCGTGGCTCCATCGGTGGTAGGCGGCGGCAACCTCGTCGAAGAGCCGGCGCGGTCCGGACTGACGCACTGGCCAGCGCCGGTTACCGGGCTGGTAGTCAAAGCGGGCCCAGGACCGGGAGCTGGGGTCGAGAAACCACACACACCAGTGGTCATCATCGGTGGCGGTCTCGTACTCCCAGTGGCATCCGGGAACCTCCAGAGCGATCGCAAAGGGTGCGTCGTCGTCGTTGCACAGGTGGGAGGCGTGCAGGTTGGTGTGGCTGATGGTGAGGGTGTCGGTGTCGCGCACTAGGTCGGTGATCGCGGCGCGAGTGATCCGCTGGTCGCGTAGCGGCATGAAGGAGATGGTGGTGTTGACCAGGCCGCCGGTGGCGGTGCCGTCGT
>CAXUFG010000329.1:0-3059 GCA_964250265.1 uncultured Pseudonocardiaceae bacterium
AAGGTGATCAGCGGAACGTCGGGCTGCTGGTGTTTGCCGCCGCCAACGCCGGGATTGCCGGCATGGGCGGGGTGTACCTCGGCGGTCGCACCGCCGACGCCTGGGGCCCGCGGGCCAGCCGGCAGCTTGTCATCGGCGGTCATGCCGTCGCCCTGCTCGGGATCGCCGGCTACGCGTTGAGCGGCGCCCACAGCGCGGTCGTGTTTGGCGTCCTGGTCGCGGTGTGGTCGGTGCTCGCCTGGGGCCTGAACCCGCCGATGCAGGCCAGCATGCTTGCCGCCGCGCCCGACGCCGGGATGAGCGCCATGGCGCTCAACATTTCCGCCCTCTACCTCGGCGCCGGCGCGCTCGGCGGGCTGATCATCGACCTCGCCAGCGCCGTCTACATCCCGCTAGCCGGCGGTGCGCTGTTGCTGGGGGCACTGGTGCTGGCCTCGGCTCACATCGGCCCGCTCGGGCCACCAGCGAAACGCCGCGCGCGCCGGCGCAAACCTGCGTTCTGTAGCCGTCGGCGGTTCGAGGTGTACCGGTGGAGTTGCGGTACTCGGTAACGCCTCACCTGTAGACCGTGCATTAGGCGATGAGGTCGATGGTGCATCGCAGCCCGCACGCTTCCCTATCAGACCTCGCACATGGCTAGGAGCTTGGTCACGGTCGTCCAGTTGCGCATCGTCGCTGAGCCGGTGGCGGCCAGGGGGCCCGAGGCGCGGGAGAGTTGCGCGGCCAGCTCACTGCGCCCGAAGCCGTCCGGGGTGTGCAGGAACAGGGTGCGGCCGACCACCATGGCCTCATCGCGGCTGCCCTTAACGGTGGCCCGCTGCTGGGCGGTAGCGATGGCCGCCAACTCGTCGGGTCCGATGCGTCCGCGGGTGAACGCGGCGTGCAGGCATTTGGGGTTCGTCTCGTCGGGGTAGGGGTTGTCCGCGACCACCTGCGAGAGTTCGTCGCGGGAGAGCACCACCACTGCCGACCGCACGTTGAGGGACTCGGCGATCGCGCGCTCCAGCGCAGTGGCGATCGCGGTGGTGTCGGTCTGTGTGCTGGTGAACACCACGTTGCCGCTCTGGATGTAGGTCGCGACGTCGGTGTGCGCCAGGGAGGTCACCACCGCGCGCAGCTCCGCCATGGCAACCCGGTTACGGCCGCCGAGGTTGATCCCGCGCAGCAGCGCGACGTGGGTCGGCACGCCGGAATTGTGCCCGAGGCTCAGGCCGCTCAGGTTCGAAGGCGATGACTGGCCGCGGTCTCGGGAGGCGCGGGCGGCCGATCGAGGTGTGGCCTCCAGTAGGTTCTCAGGGCAGCGCGCTCAACGCCAGCGCCGGCGGGCGCAGGCGGGCACAGCGGGGGCCTCCACAGCGGTCGGTCAGATCAACGGTAGCGATGACGCGCTGATCCCTGCCGGGCCCGGCCAGCATCGGTTCCAGGTCGGCGAGCGTCAGCTTCGCCCGGCGGAACATCGTGAACGACCCATCGGCACCGACGTTGCCCCAGGTGAGGTAGACGAACCGATCGCCACGGCGACCCTGTACCGCTGGGCCCCGGAAGTCCAGACCGCCATCACGCTCGATCACCTCGATCGGCACCGTCCACACCGCGCTCTCGCTGTCACCCGGCACGAGCTCATGCGGCTCGCGCCGAACCTGCACACCAACGTGGACGTTGTCGCACGGCTCACCATCGAGCTGCCACGAACGTCCCGGGAAATGATGGCCGTGGATTTCCAGCAGCATCAGCCAAGGCTGCCACAGCGATGAGGTCGCGCGGCAATAGCTAGGGCGAGCGTAGGCCAGCCGGCTCAGCCAAGTGCCCGGATCGCTTGGTCGGCCACGGCGCGCACCCCCACCCAGCTCGCTCAGTTGCGAGGTCTACTGGCCGGGCGAAGCCATATCAAGGTAGGCGGCGAGGGCAACACTGTCTTCGGGAAGATCGATCTGCACGGCCGCTCGATCGAAGCGGATGAACTCGACGGTGTTCCGCATCCACGCGTCGGGATTGGCCGAACCCGCCATGGTGACCTCGATGCGGCGCAGCCGCCCGGCATCATCGAAGGCGGTGCTGGCACGCAGTTGCCAATCGGAATTCAGTCCCGGATGCGTCAGCCCGGCGGCACGATCGCGGTCAAGCTCTACCTCGACATCGGAGCGCCCCTCCGGCTCGGCCGACCGGCAACCCTGCCGGAGTACCTCTAGCGCCCAGCGTGGGTGGGTACACGTCCATTGCTGGTCCTGGCCGACCTGGTGGCTGTGCGTCCACACTCCGTCGGGCATGCTCTGGTAGGAGGCCGCTCCTTCGAGCAACAGCGACATGTCCCCGCTCGCCAGCGAGGCGCGGTCGCTGCGGAAGTCGACGACGCCGCGGTAGTGCGTCGACATGGCCTCGGGCAGCGGCCCCTGACCGGGATCGTCGGGAAAGGTGTAGGCAAGGACGATCTCTACTTCGGCGCTGCCCTCTGCCAAGGTGCGCTCGACGCCGGCGGCAATGCGCGAGCATCCCGAGCCCGCCACCGGGGCTTCTGCGTTCATACCGCCGAGCGTAGGCCGGTGGGGGATCGGGCGCACTTTGGTGGGCCGCATCCTCACCCAGCGGTAGTCGCGGCGGGTCCTCGGCAACCGGAACGGTCGCGGCGGTGTTCATAGGCCGGAAAGCGCGTCGAGACTTGCAGTGATCATCGTTTCGGAGAATTTAGCCGCGCTGAGAGCGCGGTTCATTCTTCCCGAGATGGTGATCAGTGGTATCCCGTAGAGAGGCAATCATGACCGCGATAGCCATCACCACCCATCCGACTCCGCTGGGCAGGCTCAGGTTGGCCGCATCCGGCGTCGGCTTGACCCGCTGCACATTCCGCCCACAGCAGGTGCCTGCGCACGAGACCGCCGCAACCTCGCCGGATACCCGGCGTTGGCTGGATCGGGCACGCCGCGAACTCGACCAGTACTTCGACGGCACGCTGCGCGAGTTCACCGTGCCGGTGGACCTGCGCCGGGTCAGCACTGCGCACCGCCAGGTGCTCGACGGCCTTGCCGACGTCGGTTACGGCCAGCGCACCACCTATGGCGCGC
>CAXUFG010000329.1:3069-4077 GCA_964250265.1 uncultured Pseudonocardiaceae bacterium
CGGGGTGGCGGCGGCCGTGCCGCCGGTGGTTTCCGCCCCGCCCCCCCCCTTGGGGGGGGGGCCCGCCGCGCTCGGCCTCACCGACGACGGCCCGCGCCAGGTCGGTGCGGCGATGGCCCGGAATCCCGTCCTGATCATCGTCCCGTGTCACCGCGTGATCGGGGTCGACGGGTCGTTGGTGGGCTACGCCGGTGGGCTGGCGACCAAGCGGCGGCTCCTGGACCTGGAGGCTGACGGCACCCAGCTGCTGTTCTGGACTGACCCGGCGCGGCCTGCTGCGGGATAGGTCAGTTCATCGCCGGGTCGGCGGGGTAGGTGGCCAGCAGCGCCAGCGGCATGCCCTGGCGGCGCAGGATCCGGCTCCACAGGTCGGTATCTGGCGGCGCCAGCACGTCCTCGGCCAATGCGGGGACCACCACCCAGTCCCCGCGGTTAACCTCAGCCGCCAACTGACCCTGGCTCCAACCGGCGTACCCGGCGAACACCCGCAGGCCCCGCAGCCGCGGTGCCATCAGGTCTGGGTCGGCATCCAGATCGACCAGGGCCAACGAGCCACGAACTTTGATCATGCCCTCGGTCAGCTCGGCGTCCACTCCGGCGGGCAGTGCGGCCACGCACAGTGCCGCGCGCTGCTGCACCGGGCCGCCGACGTAGAGCGCCCGCGGCACCGTGGCATGCGGGCTCCACGAGGGCAGCACATCGCGCACCGCCACATCGCTGGGCCGGTTGAGCACGACACCGATCGTGCCCGCAGGCTGGTGTTCGATGATTAGTACCACGGTGCGGTGAAAGTTGGGATCCCGCAGACCAGGGGCGGCGACCAGCGCCGATCCCGATTCCACCACGTCCACTGCACTCACCTCGTCCGGTTCCTCGTGCCCGCTCATCGTCTCGTATGCCACGTGGATCACAACAGGGCACCCAAGACCGTTAGCCTGCATGGTCGTGACGTTGTCGCAGACCCAACCTCGCGCCAGTGTGACCGACCGGCTCGGCTTGCGGCGACTA
>CAXUFG010000330.1:0-4052 GCA_964250265.1 uncultured Pseudonocardiaceae bacterium
GGAGTTGTGGTTGCGCCATCGTCGGGACGGGCGGCTGGGGGTGGAGGGCTGGCTGGATGCCGAGCACGGCGCCCTGGTCCGCGCGCTGATCGAGCAACTCGCTACCCGCCGTCCCGCCACCGAGGGTGAGCGGGATACCCGCAGCCTCCCGGCCCGGCAGGCCGATGCCCTCCTCGAGCTGTGCGGCCACGCCCGCGCCGCCGAGCAGTTCCCCACGGCCGCGGGTGAACCACCCCACCTCACGGTGACCATCGACTGGGACGCGCTGCGCACCGGGCTGGGCGCCGCCACCCTGGACTATGGGCAGCTGATCAGCGCCGCGGACGCCCGCCGGATCGCGTGCGATTGCAAGGTGATTCCGGTGGTGTTGGGCGGTGATTCCGAGCCGCTGGATGTGGGGCGGGCCATGCGGACGGTGCCGTTGGGTATGCGCCGCGCGCTGGTGGCCCGGGATCGTGGATGTTCTTTCCCGGGCTGTGGTCGACCACCGAGAATTTGCGCTGCGCACCACGTGCGGCACTGGATCGACGGCGGTGAGACCGCGGTAGGAAATTGCTGTCTTTTGTGCGACATGCATCACCAACAGGTTCATCTGCAAGGGTGGGATATCACCATCCACGGCGGCCGAGTCGAATTCCGGGCCCCCGCGATCATCGACCCCCACCGCCGGCCCCTCACCAACCCACTCCGGCACTAAACGCCACCACTCGGTAGGCACTACACTCAGCCGTTACAGCGGTCGGGGCCCTCCTGACCCGCCGGGGCCACCGGGCGTGGGAACTCGAGCGCATCAACGGGCTCAGGCTGCTGATGATCGTGACCCAAGATCGGTACGAGTTAACTGACGACGGGTTCACCGAGATTCTCAACCAGTATCCGAAGCTTGACCTTGACGCGTTAGTCATCACGAACTCGAGCGCTCAGGGGTTCGGGGACCGTGTCGTGAAGAGCGCCCAGCAGGCTGGGGTTCCGCTGTACACACTCAACGACTTCGTCGGTGAGATCCGCAAGCCATGGACCTAAGGGACCGGTGGCCGACGCTCGATGAGCTGTGCCGGTGTGCCGAGAGGTTCCACGGGTTGGAGGTGTGGGCTTTCGGCTCAATGCTGAGGTCCGACAGACCGCACGACCTGGACGTCTTGATCATCTACAACGACCCGGCTGACATCGTCATCTTGCGGGACCTGGGCTTGTGGGAGGTGACCGTGCCGATAATGGACATCATCGCCATGACACCGGACGAGGAGTACCACTACCAGTTCATCGAGCTGACCGGTGCGCTACGCCTGCATCCACCAGCCTGACGGCGTTCCTGGCCGGCGCACCGAGCGCCTACGGGCCGCCGCCGGTCAACGGGGTGACGCCGGTCGTATCCGTCACTTGGCGTCGGTGCCAGCCAGGCAGCCGTCCAGCAACCGCCACAGCAACCCAGGCTGGCGATGACGGGAGCGACGACCGGTGCCCGAAGTCGGAGCCGCCTGATGTGCGGCAACCATGGCGTTGCAGCTCGGACGAGTTCGTCGTTGGCGGTATTGGCACCATGGTCGGCGTTGGCTAAGAACATGTCACGCAGCGCCCTGGCAGCGTTTGCGCTGGTCAACGCTGGATAGTCCGGCACCGGGGAACTCACGGAGTATCCCTCCGCTCTGGATCGTTGCGCTGAGGCAGCTGCGGCGGGGCGCGCGGCCTCGATGACGGACTTCTGCACTTGCTGTGGCTCCCTCGTGTGCGAATTGTCCTAAGCAGACCCTCAGTGGTGATCTCAACGCAAGCGATTGCGCAGTATTGCTAACTTCACTCGTATGGTTGCTTGCGTACATGCCTGTTTCTCAGTCGCTGTTGATCACAGCGCATCAACTGAGTCAAGAAGGAGATCGCCATGAGGCTGACGTTCCTCGGCAAGGTGTCCGAGTACGGGCAGAGTCCGACCCTGTATGCGACTGACCGCGGTACCTATGTCGTATAGGGGTACAAGGTCGACGACACTGAGGCGCTGGCGGAGATGGGGATCCCTTCGCACGAGGATGCTGTGGAGGTTCCTCCGGAGCTGTTCCGTTTCGTGCCGCGCCAGCCTTGATGGCCTCGGCGCTGTCGCTTCAGGAGTTCTACGAGCTCTTCAAGCAGTATCGGCGGTCCGCCCGGCGGCTGGAGAACCGGGAGAACTACGACGTGCCGTCTGAGCGTAAGTGGGTTGCCCGGTTCGTCGCCGGACAACCGCGCGATCCCGAGTTCGAAGTGATGAAAGGCTCCTGGGTCGACACCGTAAGAGCTGGGATCGAACGGGGCGCCCGGATGGAGCGGGTTCGGGTGGTGCCTGAGTCGCTGACCCCGTACCTTCGCTATGAGGTACGCGGAAACCGCGGCAGCGCGGAGGCCGGTGAGGGCATTCGCTACCTGCTGCAGGCCCGCGCCCACGAGCTGGACCTGCCCGATCACGACTTCTGGGTGTTCGACGCCGAGATTCTGGTGCTGATGCGGTTCACCGGCGACGACCGGCCGCTGCCGCACGAGGTGGTGACTGACCCGGAATTGATCGCCCGGCACGAGGCGTGGATCGATCTGGCGATGCAGCACGCCACGCCCTACGCCGAGTACCTTGCTCAGGACCCAACCCGAGAGGACCCGCCGCCGGGAGCAGCGTGACCGAATCGCACCGCGGCCGCGAGGGCTTCGGGAACCGGCTGCGCGCATTGCGGCTGGATGCCGGGCTCACCGGCAAGGAACTCGCCGACCGGCTCGGCTGGGCCGCCTCCAAGGTGTCCCGGCTGGAGCACGGCCGCCAGACCGCGTCGGCCGACGACCTCGCGGCGTTGGTGATGGCGTGCGGCGCCGGCCCGGAGGTCCAGGATGACCTGCTCGCTGACCTGCGCAGTCTGCGGGTGGAGTACGCCGCCTGGCGGCGGCAGTTCCGGACCGGGTTTGCTGGACGGCAGCGGGCCAGCATCCCCCTCCAGGCCGCCACCACCAGGCTGCGGGCCTACGAGCCGGCGATGGTGCCGGGCCTGCTGCAGACTCCCGACTACGCCCGGCACGTGTTGATCAACGTTGCCGCCCTGAGCGGCGGCGCGCCGGACGTCGACGCGGCCGTACAGGCTCGGATGAAACGGCAGGAGTTCCTCTACGACCCGAATAGGCATTTCCGCTTCCTCGTCACGGAGGCGGCACTGCGGTACCTGGTTTGCCCGCCGGCTACCTTGCGCGCCCAGCTCGACCGGCTGGTGGTGCTCTCCGGACTGGACAATGTCGAACTAGCGGTGCTGCCGTTCACCGCGCGCCTCCCCAAGTCGCCGGGTCACAGCTTCTGGATCCACGACGACCGGCTGGTGCTGGTGGAGACCGTGAGTGCGGAGTTGAGCCTGCGAGATCCTGAGGACATCGAGCTCTACGCTCGGCTCTTCGAGCTTTTCTGGGAGGTGGCAGCCCGTGGCGACGACGCTATCGCGCTGGTCGCCGCGCTGGTCCAGCAACGTCGTTCGACCGACAGCCCGGCAACCCATGAGAGGATGCCGCCATGATCGCCGGATTGTGCTGGCGGCCTCACGTGCGGCCGTAGGAGATGAACAGACGGCCGTCATCGACGCTGAGCAGGCGCCCGCCCGCGGTGACCATGGCGTCGGCCGCCCGCCCAGTCGTTCGTAGGCGGCCGCGGCGGCCAGCAGGGTGGCGGCTCCATCCGCGCCGTGCTGGAAGGCGAGCGCCTCGTCGACCACCCGTAACCGCCACCAGATCGCCGGGGCGGCCGTAACGCCAGCGGGCCGCGGCTCGGGCGCCATCTGCGCGCGTTTGCGCCGTGACGCCCGGGTCGCCAGCAGGTGCCCATCGCGCATTGGTTCCACCAGCGCCCAGCCGGCCTCGTGTGCCGCGGTGAGCTCGGTAGCGAGCGCATGGAGGATGTCCGCGACGTCGGACAGGCTGCGCACCCCGTCAAGCTGCCACGGGTGTGGGCCTCATACCGAGAACCCGACCACGGCGAAGGTGAACGAGGCGCAGGATTGTGCTCAGTCATTGATTGCATCGTGATCCCCCGCCGAGGACGTCAACCACCTGGCGGG
>CAXUFG010000331.1:0-3959 GCA_964250265.1 uncultured Pseudonocardiaceae bacterium
TCTGCAGCACGTCGTCGTCGGTCTCGGTGGGCAGCCCGCACATGAAGTACAGCTTGACCTGCCGCCAGCCGGCGCCGAAGGCGGTGGAGACTGTTCGGATGAGGTCCTCTTCGGACACCATCTTGTTGATCACCCGGCGGATCCGTTCGGAGCCGCCTTCGGGGGCGAAGGTCAACCCGGAGCGGCGACCGTTGCGGGAGATCTCGTTAGCGAGGTCGATGTTGAAGGCGTCCACGCGGGTCGAGGGCAGGCTCAGGCCGGTTCCGGTGCCCTCGTAGCGGTCGGCCAGACCCTTGGTGATCTCGCCGATCTCCGAATGGTCCGCGCTGGACAGCGACAGTAACCCGACCTCATTGAACCCGCTGGCCAGCAGGCCCCGCTCAACCATCTCGCCGATACCCTGGATCGATCGTTCCCGGACCGGACGGGTGATCATCCCTGCCTGGCAGAACCGGCAGCCGCGGGTACAACCACGGAAGATCTCCACGCTCATCCGCTCATGCACGCTCTCCGCGATCGGCACCAAGGGCTGTTTGGGGTAGGGCCACTCGTCGAGGTCCATCGTGGTGCGTTTGGCCACCCGCTGCGGGGCCCGTTCGGTGTTGCGAACAACCTCGGCAATCCGGCCATCAGGCAGGTAACTGACCTCGTAGGCGCCCGGCAGGTAAACCCCGTCGATCTCAGCCAACCTGCTCAGCAGTTCGGGGCGCCCGCCGGGCCTTCCTTGTGCCTTCCACTCCCGGACGACCCCGGTGATCTCGAGGACGGCCTCCTCGCCGTCGCCCAAAGCCGCGGCGTCGATGAACTCAGCGATCGGCTCGGGATTGAACGCCGCGTGGCCCCCGGCGATGACGACGGGATGCTCGTCGGTGCGGTGCCTGGCGTGCAGCGGGATCCCGGCGAGGTCCAGCGCGGTGAGCAGGTTGGTGTAACCGAGTTCGGTGGCGAAAGACACCCCGAGCAGGTCGAAGGCCCCGACCGGGCGGTGGGACTCCACGGTGAACTGCGGGACCTCGTGCTGACGCATCAATTCTTCCAGATCCGGCCAGACCGCATAGGTCCGTTCGGCGAGCACGTCGGGCTGCTCGTTGAGCACCTCGTAGAGGATCATGATTCCCTGGTTGGGCACCCCGACCTCATAGGCGTCCGGGTACATCAACGCCCAGCGCACCGTGGTGGTGTCCCAGTCCTTCACCGTGGCGTTGAGTTCGCCTCCGACGTACTGCACCGGCTTGGATACCTGGTTCAGCAGTGGCTCGAGCCGCTCGAACACCGATGTGACCGCCATGGCGCCCAGGGTAGTAGTCCGGAAAGAGCCCCTACCGCAGGAGGAGGATCTTCAAGCGGCGGGAGGCCACCACCAGGCCCAGTGAGGCCATCACCACGAAGTACGCAACATGGCCGAGAGCCGACCAGCCGACGACGCCCGTGGTCAGGCCGCGCATCAGAGCCACTGCGTGGTAGAGCGGGAACGCTTGCACCAGCCACCGCACCCCGGGTGCGTATACCGACAGCGGGAAGAAGGTCGCCGAGAACAAGAACATCGGCACCACTACGAGCTGCACCAGGTCGAAGTCCTGCCAGGAACGCATGAACGAGGTAGCCGCGATCCCGACCGCGGCGAACGCGAAGGCCACGAACAGCGCAGCGGGCAGCGCCAGCAAGGCCCACGGCGAGAAAATCAACCCGGCGGCCAGCATGACCGAGAGGAAGCCGGCCGAATACATCCCGCCCCGGAGCAACGCCCAGCCGATCTCCCCCAGCGCGATGTCCACCGGGCCCAGTGGGGTGGCGAGCATCGCGTCGAAGAGCTTGGCATATTTCAGCTTGATGAAGAAGCTGAACGTCGCGTCGTACACCGCCCCATTCATCGCCGAGGCCGCCAATAGTCCAGGCGCGATGAAGGCCGCGTAACTCAGTTGCTGCCCGGCCGGCCCCACTACTGTGCCGACCAGACTGCCGAGCCCTTGACCCATCGCCACCAGGAAGAACAGCGGCTCGAAGAATCCCGAGACGACTGCCAGCCAGACACTTCGTGACGCCAAGGCCGAGCGCGCGACGAGCATCCGGGCCCGACCGGCGTACAAGCCCGACGGCAGCACTCGAAGCAACAATCCTGCGCGTGGCGGGTCGACCGGCCGCGAGAGTTCCCGTAGCGCGCTCACCGGGTCAACCTCACCCGGTATTGCCAGCACGTCAGGCGCACGCCCACCACCAGCAACGCCATCAGGTAAGCGACGTGCCCGGCTGCGGGCCACGCCCGCAGCGTGCCCAGCGCGACGCCGCGGGCCAGTTCGGTGCCGTGCCAGAGTGGGCTGATCCAGGCCACCGGCCGGACCACTCCCGGTAGCTGCGAGATCGGAAAGAACGTCCCGGAGAACAACGTCATCGGCAGCACCACGAACCTGAACATGGCCGTGAACGCCCCTCCTTCTGTCTCCTGGGCCGCCGAGAACGCCACCAGCGGCGCGCCGAACGCCATGCCGGACAGCACCGCGAACACCAGCGCGGCCAGCACACCGGGGCCGTGGACCGCGCCGAACAGCGTGACCACCAGCAGGTAGGCGGCACCGGACATGGTCAGCCGCAGCGCGATCCAGGTGAGCTGGCCAGCGGCCAGCTGCCCGGGTGTGATCGGGGTGGCCACGATGCCCTCGTAGGTACGCCGCCACTTGAATGAGGCGAGGATCGGGTAGCTCGATTCGAAGGCCGCGGTCTGCACGGCGCTGACCGCCAGCAGCGCCGGCGCGAGGTACACCAGGTACGGCACGCCACCGGTGGCCTGTGCCGCCCGCACACTCGTGTCGATCAGGCTGCCGAAACCGACACCGAAGGCCACGAGCATGAGCAGCGGCTGTAACAAGCTGGAGACCACCGTCGCTCGCCAGTTGCGGCGGTACCAGGTCCACAACCCCTCAACGACACGTAATGGGGCTTCCCACCCGGTGAGCGTCCGGCTCGCAGACCGAACGGTCATCGATCCGCGCGTCATCAGTCCACCAGCGTTCGGCCCGTCAGCCGGAGGAACACGTCCTCCAGGGTGGAGCGCCGAACCAGGCTGGACAACGGCCGTACTCCGCGCTGGTTCGCGGCGGCCAGTGCCGCCTCGCCATCAGGTGCGTAGAGCAGCAGCCGATCGGGGAGCTCCTCGACCCGGTCAGCCAGATCACTGAGCTTCTCCGGCCAACCAAGCTGGGCATCCGGCATGAACCGCAGTTCAAGCACCTCACGTGTGGAGTAGCGGACGATGAGCTCACGCGGCGAGCCCTCAGCGACGATCAGCCCGCCGTCCATCACGACAAGCCGGTCGCAGAGCTGCTCGGCCTCGTCCATGTAGTGGGTGGTGATGATCAGGGTGACGCCTTGTTGTTTGAGCCGGAACAGCCGGTTCCACAGCAGGTGCCGGGCCTGCGGGTCCAGCCCCGTGGTCGGCTCATCGAGCAGCATTAGCTCGGGGTCGTTGACCAGTGATCGGGCAATGGTCAGCCGCCGTTTCATGCCGCCCGAGAGCTGCTCGACGGGGTCGGCGGCCCGATCGGTGAGCTGGACGAAGTCCAGCAGCTCAGCGGCCTTGGCCCGCGCCGCGGCCCGAGACATACCGAAGTAGCGGCCATAGACGTACAGGTTGTCCCGCACCGGCAGCTCGACGTCCAGGTTGTCCTGCTGAGGCACCACTCCCAGGCGAGCGCGGATCCGCGGGCCCTCGGCATCCGGGTCCATCCCGAGCACCTGAAGCTCACCCGCGCTGCGCGGCGACACGCACCCGATCATGCGCATGGTGGATGACTTACCGGCGCCGTTGGGCCCCAGGAAACCGAACACCTCGCCGGCCCGGACGTCAAAGTCGATCCCTCGGACCGCCTCGAACGCGCCGAACCGCTTGCGTAGCCCACGAGCCTGCACCAGGGAATCGGACACGACTTCGACGCTACCGGGCGCCTCCGACAATTCCCGACCGC
>CAXUFG010000332.1:0-3850 GCA_964250265.1 uncultured Pseudonocardiaceae bacterium
CTTGATTGTTCCTCACCCAGCGCGGTCTGCGCCAGCGCGTCCAGGATGCTCTGGTAGGCGGTGATCTCCACGGGCTTCTCCAGGAACAGGCTGGAGGTCTCGCTGTCCAGGTAGACCACCGGTTTGAACTCGGCGAACTCCATCAGCATGAACGATCCCGCGGTCGCGGCGTGCGCGCCGAGCGCGGCCGGCACCACCCGCAGGGTGAGGTAGGGCCGCCGGGACATCCGCTCCAGCAGCGCCAGCTGGTCGGCCATCACCGCCGGGCCACCGACCGGCAGCCGCAGCACGAACTCGTGCAGGTAGAAGGTGAAGCGTGCCGGGTCATTCCGGCTGAACAGGGCCTGGCGGGCCAGCCGGGCGGCCACCCGGTCGTTGATCTCCTCGGCCGGCACCCGGCCCGCCTCGGTGAGCAGCGCGCGGGCGTAGTCGCCGGTCTGCAGCAGGCCGGGCAGCAGCGTCGACTGGAACTCGCTGATCGCCACGGCCTTGTTCTCGTGGTCGATCAGGGTCACCAGCTGCAGGGGCAGCCGGGAGCCGTGCTGCTGGAACCAGCCCTGGGTGTGCTGCTCGTCGCAGAGCTCCAGCAGCCGCTCCCGCTCCGCGCTCGGCGCCTGGCAGACCGCGAGGAACGCCGAGGCCTGCACCGCGGTAACGTTGCGCTTGCCGGAGATCAGCCGGGACACCCAGCTCGGGGACAGGTCGAGCAGTTTCGCCACGTCCTTGCCGGCCAGCCCGGCGTTGTGCATCGCCCGTCGCAGGCCCTCGCCCAGCTCACGGCTGCGGACCGTCGGCTCGTTGTCCTGCATGACGACCTCCCTCGGTAGCACATTGTGCACCAGCAGCGAAGGCCTTGATGGATTGGGTATTGCGTGTCCTAGGGGGCAACCGGTTGTGTGATCGTCGGCGGGGTAGCGGCTTCGCCACACTCGAGGAGGTAGCCGATGGACACGATCTCACCAGTGCACGCCGAGGCGTTCCGGCTGCTGCACACCGATCTCCAGGAACACCTGTGCGAGGCGGAGGACCTGGCCGGCAAGATCGACGAGTGGTCTGACGAGGAGATGGACTCGCTGCGCAGGCTGATCCCCGACCTGCTCGTCGCGATCCGGGGCCTGCTCATCGAGCACAAGGTGACCGCCAGCGGTACCTGCCAGACCTGCCCGTCCCCCTGGCCCTGCCCGGTAGTGGCCACCCTCCACGCCCTGGTCAAGGACCCGGACCGCGAGTTCGCCGCCATCCTCCACCGCGCGCACGACGAGCGCGACATGGCGACTTATCGCTGCTGAGAGCCCCGTAGACCGCTAAATGGAACCTTTGTGCAGCCTGAGACCCCTGAGACCGCCAAGTGGAATCTTTTCGCACTATGAGAGGGCCGTACTTGGTGGTGGCATGAGGGTGACCAGGCCGCTAGCGTCGTGGGCTGACCGTGACGAAACGCACCAGGGAGGGCCTCGCGCGATGGGTGACTCGGGCCAGCAACTCGACAATCTGCTTACCGAGAACCGGGAGTTCCCTCCGAGCGAGGAGTTCGCCGCGCAGGCGAACGCCACCGCGGAGCTCTACGATCAGGCGGACGCCGATCGGGAGGCTTTCTGGGCGCAGCAGGCTCACCGGCTGCACTGGGACACCGACTTCACCCAGGTCCTCGACTGGTCGAAACCGCCGTTCGCCAAGTGGTTCATCGGCGGCAAGCTCAACGTCGCCTACAACTGCGTCGACCGGCACGTCGAGGACGGCCATGGTGATCAGGTCGCTTTCCACTGGGAGGGCGAGCGCGGTGACACCCGCACCATCACCTACGCCGAGCTGCAAGGAGAGGTCTGCAAGACGGCCAACGCTCTGCTGTCGCTGGGTTTGGAAGCCGGGGACCGGGTGGCCATCCAGCTACCGATGATTCCCGAGGCGGTGTTCGCCATGCTCGCCTGCGCCCGGCTGGGCATGCCGCACAGCGTGGTGTTCGGCGGGTTCTCTGCCGAGTCGCTGCGCCAGCGGATCAACGATGCGCAGGCCAAGCTGGTGATCACCGCCGATGGCCAGTTCCGGCGGGGCAAGGCGGCGCCCTTGAAGGCCAACGCCGACGAGGCGCTCCAGAACACCTCGACCGTGCAGCACGTCCTCGTGGTCAAGCGCACCGGCATCGACATCGACTGGACCGAGGGCCGCGACCTGTGGTGGCACGAGGTGATCGACCAGCAGTCCGACCAGCACACCCCGCAGCCGTTCGACAGCGAACACCCGCTTTTCATCCTCTACACCTCGGGCACCACCGGAAAGCCCAAGGGCATCCTGCACACCTGCGGTGGCTACCTCACCCAGTGCGCATACACCCACCACGTCGTGTTCGACCACAAAGCCGGCCAGGACGTCTACTGGTGCACGGCCGATATCGGCTGGGTTACCGGGCATAGCTACATCGTTTACGGGCCGCTGGCCAACCGGGCCACGTCGGTGATGTACGAGGGCACCCCGAACACCCCGCACGAGGGCCGGCACTGGGAGATCGTGCAGAAATACGGTGTCACCGTTTACTACACCGCGCCGACCCTGATCCGCACCTTCATGAAGTGGGGCAAGGAGATCCCGGAGAAGTTCGACCTGTCGTCGTTGCGGCTGCTCGGCAGCGTCGGCGAGCCGATCAATCCCGAGGCCTGGATGTGGTACCGGGAACACATCGGCGGTGAGCGTTGCCCGGTCGTGGACACCTGGTGGCAGACCGAAACCGGTGGGATCATGATCGCGCCGCTGCCCGGTGTCACTGCCTGCAAACCAGGCTCGGCGATGCGCCCGCTGCCCGGCATCAGCGCCACCGTCGTCGACGAGTCCGGCACCACGGTCGGCCACGGGGGCGGAGGGTACCTGGCCTTGGACCAGCCCTGGCCCGGAATGCTGCGCACCATCTGGCGTGACGACGAGCGGTACCGGGAGACTTACTGGTCACGTTTTGCCGCCCAGGGCTACTACTTCGCCGGGGACGGCGCCAAGTACGACGACGAGGGCGCGATCTGGCTGCTGGGCCGGGTGGATGACGTCATGAACATCTCCGGGCACCGGATCTCCACCACCGAGGTGGAGTCCGCGCTGGTGTCGCATCCGACGGTGGCCGAGGCCGCAGTGGTCGGCGCGCCGGACCCGATCACCGGTCAGGGCATCGTCGCGTTCGTGATCCTGCGCGGACACGTCGCGCAGGACGAGGCCCGCGGCGAGGAAGCGATCAAGGCGCTGCGCAACCACGTGGCCAAGGAGATCGGCGCGATCGCCAAACCCCGGCAGATCATGGTCGTCGCCGACCTGCCCAAGACCCGCTCCGGCAAGATCATGCGCCGCCTACTCCGCGACGTGGCCGAGCACCGCGAAATCGGCGACGTCACCACCCTCGCGGACTCCTCAGTCATGGATCTCATCTCCGCCGGCATGCAGTCCGACTCCAGCGAGTAGGCCGCTTCCGCTGTTCGGAGCCGAATCGCACTCGCCCACCCCTGCCGGAGCGCCATTAGGCTCCGAATGGCGGTCGGCGGGCATGCTGGAGACGTGACTGACGGGCTGGCGGTGAGTGGCACGGTTCTGGTTCCTGAGGCCGAGCTGCGGTGGCGCTTCTCGCGAGCGAGCGGGCCCGGTGGGCAGGGTGTGAACACCACCGATTCGCGCGTAGAGCTGGTCTTCGACGTGGCCGCCAGCACGGCGTTCACTCCCCAGCAACGGGAGCGGGTAGTCCAGCGGCTGTCCGGCCGGCTGGTCGCCGGGGTGCTGACGGTGGTGGCCGCTGAGTACCGTTCCCAGTTGCGGAACCGGGCAGCCGCCCGAATCCGGCTCGCCGCGATGCTGCGTGCCGCGCTCGCCCCCGATCCCC
>CAXUFG010000333.1:0-3836 GCA_964250265.1 uncultured Pseudonocardiaceae bacterium
GGGTAAACGGGGCCCGAATAGCCCCGCTCAGCCCGCTGAATGCGCCCGGTATCGGAGAGCAGGGCGGGCAGCGTGGCGGTGACGGCCCGGCCGTAGCCGAGGGTGTGGTGGAGTTTCGCCAGGATGGCGGTGCGGGGGGTGTCCGGGTCGTGCAGTACCTGTAGTTGCCAGGACGGGCGGTCCAGGGGGACGGGGGTGACGAAGAACTCCCGCACCGCCGCTGACCAGGACACGCCGTGGGCGGCCCCCACTGTTCGTACCCGCAGGTGCGCGCCGGGGTCGACGTCGTCGGCGGGGAGCCAGCGGGGCCGCCTGCCCCGTCGTCGCTCCAGCTTCCGGCGCAGCATCGGCAGCCCGGGCACCCGGTCTCTGATGCGCGCACTCAGACGGTCGGCGAGCTGTTCGGGAAAGCCGGCAATCCCCCTATCACCGAGCAGCAGGACCGCGCCGACCTGCTGGGGAACCGCGGGGGTGTCGGCGTGCGCGAAGAAGGCGTCCGATGCGGCCAGAGGCCGGGCGCCCTGGTGAGGGCGCAGTTCGGGCAGCGCGGCGATCTCGGCGTCGAAATCCAGGGCACCGATATGGGTCAGCGCGCGCTGCTCGGCCGCCGCGAGCCGGGCGGGCTGTGCCACCAGCGCGCGCAGGGCGGCGACCAGCTCCGCCCGGCCTTCGCACACACTCGCCAATCCGGCCTGCGCCATCAGCGCGGCGTTGGCCTTGCCGTGCCCGGCGATCGGCTCGAACATCAGCACCGCCCGGCCGCAGGCCAGCGCCTCCAGCGCGGTTGCGCCGCCGGCATTGGTCACCACGACGTCGGCGGCCGCGGTCAGCGCCGGCATCTCGGAGCTCCAGCCCAGCGGCACCAGCCGCGGCATCGGGTTACCTGCCACGAGCTCGCTACGGGCGACCAACCGGGCCCGCAGCGCCTCGTTTCGCCCGCACGCCACCACCACGCAGATCTCCGGACCGGCGGCGAGGGCGGCCTGCACTGCGCGTTCCACCGAGCCGAACCCGAGCGAACCGCAGGACACCAGGACAACCAGCTTGTCCGAGGGCAGCCGGCAGTGCCGCCGAGCCGCGGTCCGATCCGCAGGATGGAACGCCTCGACGACCGGAGGCGCGCCGACCGCTCCCCGCGCGTCGGGCCGTGCCCGGTACATCGCCCGCAGGCTCGCCTCGCTCGCCACGTAGTGCAGGTCGATGTCGGGATAGACCCAGAACGGGTGCGGCGCGAAATCCGAGATGATCGCCGCGACGGGGACGTCCAGCCCGCCGCGGCGCCGGATCCAGTTCAGCCCCCCGGTGCCCAGCGGGTAGGTCGAGACCACCAGATCCGGCTGGTACTCCGCGATGATCGGCGCGAGCCGCAGGCCGCTCCACACACCCGTGAACGCGCAGGAGACCGCGGCGAACCATGGGTAGCGCCACAACAAGCGGTAGAAGGAATCGTAGAGCCAGGGTGTGGTGTCCACGTTCACCCGGTAGATCCAGCGGAATCCCGGGCCCACCCAGGCGCCCATCAGCTCCAAGGTGTCCACCCGGCGGATCTCGCAGCCCGGCCATAGCCGCCGGGCCCGCTCCTCGACGGCCCGCGCGGTGGCGTTGTGGCCCTCGCCGATGGTGGCGCTGACCACCAGCAGCCGCTGAGGTTGCGGCGCCCTGGGTGTCACCGGCGCTGCTCCTGTTGCGCAGGCGGGTCGGCTTCGGTGACCGCTGGACCCCAGGCCAGCGCCAGCATCAGCGCAGCACGGGTGGCGGGATCATCCAGCGCGGATCCGAACAGCTCGCGCAGCCGAGCCAGCCGGTACCGCACGGTCTGCGGGTGGACGTGCAACTCCTCAGCCACCGCCTTGCGGTTGCCCAGGTTCAACAACCAGGACGTCAGCGTTTCGCACAGCCGGTCGCGGGTGGACTCGCGCAGGCCGGCGAGCGGCGCAAGGTACTGCCGGCGCAACGCGGCCAGAAGCCGGTCGTCGCGGTGCACCAGCATCGCGTCGAGGTGCTCGTCGACGAACAGGGGGTCGTCGGGCAGCAGGTGCTTGAGCCGTAGGGCGTGCTCCGCCAGACCCATACTGGCCGGCAGCCGGTCCAGCGGCACCGTGGCGCCCACGACCGCGCCGGCGCCCCGCAACGTGGTCGCCAGCCGCTTGCGGCGTCCGGGACCCTCCGGATCCGGGACGATCGTCACCAGCATCTGGCCGCGGCGTAACCGCAAGCAGGAGTGGTCCAGGCGATCCAGCAGCACCCGACCGACCTCGTGATCCGGGCTGATCAGGACGACGGCGGCGTTGCGGGGCAGCCGCCATTTCGCCCCCGCGGCCGCGATCCGGATCGCCGCGGTGTCGCAGCGGTCCGACAGCAGCAGCTCGGCCAGCTCGTCACGCAGCTGTTCGTGGACGTGTTCTGCGGCGTTCTGAGCCCGGACGTACCCGCGCAACGATGACGCCGACAGTTGTTCCACGGCGGTGAAGATCACCGCGGCCAGTCCGGCGATGGTCTGGACGGGAACACCAAGTTGCAGGGCGGTCCCGGACACATGGCGCCAGGCCACCGCAGCGCCGGTCCGGTAGGCGGCCAGCAGGTGGGTCACGTCCTGCTGCTGGTCGTAATGGATGCGACCAATCTCTTCGAAGATGGCCTGTTCCACCCCAGAGGCCAGCTGGGGCGCGATCGCCGATGGATCCCGCTCGGCCAGACGGACCAGCCGGGCGATGAAACCCTCAGCGGCGGCAAGGACCTCGTTGAAGTCCTCGGTGAGAAATCCCGCGTAGTCCGGTTGTTGCTCGGCGAGCAGCTCACGGACCTCGGTCAGGATGATCGGCAGCCGATCTAGGATCGCGGGCACCAGGTCGTCGAGCTGGATGTGGCGCCCTCCTCTCGCTGGGTCCATTGTCCGGTTCCCCCCGCCGCTATCCTGCTGCTGGAACCCGGGTACCCAAATGAATTTTCGATGACTCTTACTCAAATGTGACAGTTCCAGGGCTGCAGAACTAGCCCGCATGGCGCAGAAATGTCCTGCTGTGGCACCGGAAACTGGCGTCATGGCAGCAATCCCGGATGGCGGCGTGATCGGCCGTGACCGGGCGCTCGCTCGAATGCTGGGTCGCAAGCGGCGGGCGGAGAACTTCCCGGTCGCGCTGCGGGTGCTGCCCCGCAAGCTGCGGGCCGACCTGATCGCGGTGTACGACGTCGCCCGGGTCATCGACCATCTGGGGGATGCCGCCGCGGGCGATCGGGGTGCGCTGCTGAGGGAATTCGGGCGCGATCTCGCCACGGTATGGGAGGGCAGGCGGCCCGATCACCCCGTGCTGCAACAGCTGGTGCCGACCGTGCGGGCCCGCGCACTGGACCGCGAGCCGTTCGAGCGTCTGATCCAAGCCAACCTGCTCGATCAGCGCGTCCACCGCTACGCGACCTACGCCGACCTGCGGGGATACTGCGAACTGTCGGCGGAACCGATCGGCCGGATCGTGCTCGCGGTGTTTGGCGTTTCGGGGATGCCGGCTGCGATCGAGCGCTCCGACCGGATCTGCACCGCGTTGCAGCTGATCGAGCACTGGCAAGACATCGCCGAGGATCGCCGGGCCGGTCGGGTGTACCTCCCGCAGGAGGATCTCACCGCCTTCGGTGTGGCCGAGGCCGAGCTGGAGGGCTCGGTCGCCTCCCCCGCGCTGCGCCGGCTGATGACCTTCGAGATCAGCCGCGCGGCAGACCTACTGGACTCGGGTGCCCCGCTGGTCGGGCTCCTCACCGGTGGGGCCCGCCTGGCCGTCGCCGGATACCTGGCCGGCGGCCGCGCCGCGCTGGACGCCCTCCGCCGCCCCACCGTCGAGTTC
>CAXUFG010000334.1:0-3834 GCA_964250265.1 uncultured Pseudonocardiaceae bacterium
ACCGGGTTGGGCTGCGGGGCGATGATGGGCGGACCCACCGGGCTGTGCTGCTGCGCGGTGATCTGCTGGTCCCGCGGGAGAGCTTGACCAGGGGGTGGGTCTTGAGACGAGGCGCTGAAACTCGCGGTGGTCACACCTGCTAGCACCCCGAGGATCGCGGCGCTTGCCACTAGGGCAATCGCAGCGCTACGCAGACTGACCACCGGCTCCCCCATAGGCTCGCTAGCTGACGACGTCCTGCTGAGTTAGCGATAGAAGACCACGTTCTGTTAGCCACCATCGCATATTCCGTCTCTCAAACCTGTGGTCGACGGTGACGAGCCCGATCTGGAGGGCGCTGATCGCGGTGCGGCGTCGTGATGACGAGTCGGCGGCTGCCCAGCCGAGCGAACTGCCCACAGCGCGGACTGTACGCGATCTCCAGCCAGTCAGAGCTCGTACGACGACAACACGCTCTCTCATTATATGAGAAATATATCCTGATAATTGAGAAGACCCGAGTACAGTCCGCTCCATGCAGCTACTTGAGTGGGACGCCAAGACTTATGACGCGCTGCCCCTGCCGCACACGCGGTGGGGCAGCCGCACGATCCACCGGTTACGGCTGGCCGGCGATGAAACCGTCATGGATCTCGGCTGTGGCACCGGCCGTGACGCCGAGCACCTTCTCGACGCGCTACCCAACGGGCGGGTGATCGCGGTCGATGGGTCCGAACAGATGTTGGCGCAGCTGAACCACAGACTGCGGGACCGGATCGACCGGGTGACCGTGGTGCATGCGGATCTCCGTCAACCCTTGACCCTCGACGAGCCGGTGGATGCCGCACTGAGCGTGGCGACCCTGCACTGGCTGCCTGATCATGACGCGGTGTTCCAGACGGTGGCTTCCTCGTTGCGTCCTGGCGGCCGATTCGTTGCCGAGGCGGGCGGAGCCGGCAACGTTGAGAGGTTCCGCGCGGCGGTGCGCGCCGTCGGCGGCGACGATGGTGGGCAGCTGTGGAATTTCGCCGGGATCGAGGAGACCACGCAGCGGCTGCAGCGGGCCGGCTTCACCGGCATCGAAGTCGAGCTTGTGGCCGATTCTGCGGTCCTGGAGCGCGGGGCGCAGTTCGAGGCGTTCCTGACCACCGTGATGCTCGGTGCCCAGCTGCGCGAGCTCCCGGCGCGCCAGCGCCATCCGTTCGTCCGTGCGGTCGCCGAGCAGTTGGATGAGCCGGTCATCGACTACGTACGCCTGCAGATCGACGCCACCCGCGGCTAAGTGGCGGCTGGTACCGGTCCACGACATTGCGCGTGCCGCGTGTGGTCAGCGGGCCCACCTCACAGGTACCCGGCGGCCTGGAGATCGCCATCACACGGCGCCGCATTGGTCCGCCCACCCAGACATCGTCGCGCTACGCGGACGGGCTGATCGAACGCCGGACAGGGACCTGACGGATAAGCTCAAGGCCTCATTAGCCCGCGTGCACGCACCGCCCGGTCGTGCCTCTGTGTGAGCATCCGCTGGTCGTCGTCCCCCGCTGACGACGACTTCGCGATGTTGGCCATCCGCTGCGCGGATGTCTCAGGAGTGTGCTGACCTCATGAGGCGAGGTCGTCAAACTCCCCGGCCTTGACGCCACTGATCCACGCGTGCATCTCGGCGCGGGTGAACAGAACCAACCCATCGTGTGGTCGGTTGCTGTTGCGCACCGCGATGTGCCCATCGGGTAACGCAGCGACCTCCACACAGGTTCCGTTGTTGCCGCTGAAGCTGCTGGTGCGCCAGTGAGTGACAGTGAGGTGCGAGGCGGCCACGGTGTGCCTCCGACGTTCAGGATGTAATCATCGATTGAATGAGGGCAATGGACCGCTCGGGGTCGAGAGCAGCCCGCTGCAGGTCGTTCGCAACCATGGTATACGTCCGCACCTGGTCCGCATCTTGTAAGTAGACGGCGCCATCATGCAGTTCGACGTACCCGATTGAGCGGACGGTCTCGAACCCGAGTACCGCGAACTGTCCCGTGAGCGCGGTATGTGGCCCATCCTCTGGCCGGATCACTTGGATGGTGACCGTCGGTAGCTCAGCCATCGACAGCAGGTGGCGGAGCTGCGCCTGGCGCAGCTCCGGGTCACCCACGGCTAGCCGCAGCGCTCCCTCGGTGAGGATGGCGTGCACCTTGAGCGGACGCTCCGGATCGGTGAGCCGACGCGTGCGCGCGATCCGGAAGCCGACGAACCGATCGCTGTGATCGGCGCGCACCCGCGGTGTGTTCGCCGTCACCGCGGCGGCGTAGCGCTCGGTCTGCAACAGACCCGGGATGATGATCGGCTCGAAGATGAACTCGCTTTCGGCTAAGCCTTCCAGACCGACGAAGGTCTTCAACCAGTCCGGAACCACCTGGGCCCACGGAGCCCACCAGGTCGCCTCGTCAGCTCGGCTGGTCAGCGAGGTGAGCCGGGCGATGTCGCGCTGCTCGGCCTGATAGGTGGTCAGCAACCGGGCGATGTCTTCCGGGTCCTGCTGCTGGCGTCCGGTCTCTAGATGGCCGAGCTTTGCCCGGCTGATACCGCTCAGGTCGCTGGCCTCGGTCAGCGAGAGCTTGACCGCGTTGCGGTACCTGGCCAATTCCACACCGATTAGCCAGCGCAGCGGCGCTGGATCTCCCCGCGACACCATTCATGCCGCCGGTTCTGTCATGAGACGTCTCATGTATAGTCCCCCGAACTGATACACGTCCATCTTTCGATTATGACGACGGACCCGACTGAGGGAGCGCAGTAAAGACCGAGCCGGTACCACTGTGGGTGCTGAGTCGGACTTCGTCGAGCCTGCAGTCGGGGCAGTCGCGGTGAGGGTACCGGCCCGGTTCCAGAAAATCCTGCAAGGCTCGCGGCTGACTCCCTCAGAAGGGTTGAAGAGCGGCGATGGCTCCGCCCGGGCCTCCCCAAAATTCGGGCGGAGCCGTCGCCTTCCACACCACCAACCGGGGGGAAGCACAACTGTGCATCAAGCTCCACAGGATGGCCGGCACCAAGCCGAGCCCAGATCGCAGGGGAGCGCCAGCGTCGCCGCCGGTGCTCGGCTGCGCGACCCTGCCCACTCCCTTGGCCTGCTGGTGCCCGATCCGCTGTTTCCCAGGAAGAACCCGGGTGGCCGCCGGCAGGGTGCTCCGGCATCACGGCCGGTTGCTGAATCCAACCCACAGATCAATCAACAGCAGCCCAGTGTCGATCAACTTCGGTGGGCCCGCTGTCCCGATCAGGGGCGCCTGCATCTGGTGCAGCCTGCGGACATCACTCTCACCGCGGCCAGGGGGTATGCACCAGCAGTATGCGGGCATCCGATAGCGGCGGAAGGCCTCACTATCAATGGCGTTCCGTCCGGAACATTGTGCATGACCTGCGTGATCGTGGCGACGTCATGATGACCGGCGGTTCGCGGCCTCAGCTGAGGTAGCCCTCGACCTCGCCGACCGGGCGGACCTGGGCGTCGTCCGGGTCGCCGCCGGCGGCCGCGCGGGCTCGACGTTGCCTCAGCAGATCCCAGCACTGGTCGAGCTGCTGTTCAAGACTGGTCAGCTGAGCCTGCTCCTCGTCGCTGGTCAGCTCGCCTCGCCCAAGTCGCTGCCGCAACTTGTGCTCCGCATCGACCAGCTCACCGATGCGGCCGAGCACATTACGTTCGTCGACCATCCGGATCGGGCCTCTCGTCAAGACTGTGTCGGCAGGGACCTGACTCGTAAGCTTAGAGGCTGCCTCCCCGGCGGCAGTGCTTACCGGGCTGAGGAGAGGAGCGTGTGTGCGCAGCGCCGGCCAAGATCTACGGCTCTGTTTGTTCGGAGATTCCTACGT
>CAXUFG010000335.1:0-3823 GCA_964250265.1 uncultured Pseudonocardiaceae bacterium
GCGATCGCCTGCTCGAGCACCGTCAGCGAATGCGTGTAGACATCCTTGTGCTGGTGGTGCTCGTCGATCTCCAGGCGCATCGCGGGCACCTCGGGCAGCACGTGCTCGGCCAGCCCGGTGTCCACCAGCAGCTCGACACCGGCCCGCGGATCCGCCCCGAGCATCAGTTTGGACAGCTCCGCGGAGATCCGCTCGACGGTGATCCGGCCGATCTCGCCCGCCATCGCACCCAGCGCGTCCCGGACCCGGGGAGCTAGGGTGAAGCCGAGCTGGGAGACGAACCGGGCCGCGCGCAGCATCCGCAGCGGGTCATCGGCGAAGGACTCCTCCGGCGTCATCGGCGTGTCCAGCTCCCGGCGCGCCAGCGCGGCCATCCCGCCGTAGGGGTCGACGAAACGACCGCCCCCCGGCCCAGCCAGCGGCAACTGGACAGCCATCGCGTTCACCGTGAAGTCCCGCCGGGCCAGATCCCCCTCGACGGTGTCACCGAAGACGACGTCGGGGTTGCGGGAGCGCCGGTCGTAGCGGTCGGCCCGGTAGGTGGTGATCTCACACTGAACACCGGCCTTCGTCGCGCCGAGGGTGCCGAAGGCGATCCCGGTATCCCAGGTGGCGTCCGCCCAGCCGGCCAGGAGCACTGCGACGACATCGGGACGTGCATCGGTGGTGAAGTCCAGGTCGCTGCCCAGCCTGCCGAGCAGCGCGTCCCGCACGCTGCCGCCCACCAGATACAGCGAGTGCCCGGCGGCGCTGAACCGGGCGGCCAGCTCGTCAGCCACCGGCGCGATCCGGATCAGCTCCACGACAGCATTCTGCTGCGCCCGGCTCACGCCCGGCACCTGATTCCCCACCGCAGAAGCCACAGCCGGCACCCTAACGCCCCCTGGAGCAACCCCGCGCTAGTGTGCGCCCTGTCGTCGGCGTGCGGCCTCCCTCCCGAGCATGACACTCTCCCGAGGAAGAGAGTCTCAGGGAAGAGAGTGCTGGGGCGGGCACCGGGCGGGCGGCTATACCATCGGCGCATGCCCTCGTCGTCCAGCAGGTCCGGTCGTGGCAAGGGTGCGCGGAAGGGATCTACCCAGAAAGCAGCTACCCCCAAGGGATCGACTCAGAAGGGATCTACCCAAGGCAGTGGTACGCGGCGGGCTCCCCGGATGCGCACCGTGGCCGAGACCTCCGCGGGTGGGCTGGTCGTGGACACCGAGACAGGACGGGCTGCAGTGATCGGTCGGCTGGATCGGCGCGGCAGGCTGCTGTGGTCACTGCCCAAGGGCCACGTCGAGGACGGCGAGACGGTGGAGCAGGCGGCCGTGCGCGAGGTCGCTGAGGAGACCGGGATCGACAGCACGGTCATGGCCGCCCTGGGCAGCATCGACTACTGGTTTGTCGCGGAAGACCGCCGGATCCACAAGACGGTGCACCATTTCCTGCTGCGCGCCCTCGGGGGGGAGCTCTCCGACGCTGACGTCGAGGTCACCGAGGTGGCCTGGGTGCCGCTGGCGGACCTGCCGGCGCGGTTGGCCTACGCCGACGAGCGACGGCTGGTCCAGCGCGCCACCACGATGCTCGCGGACTCGGCGTGAGGACTCTGGCGTGAGGCCCCCCGCGTGAAATACCGGCTCCATCGTGGCGCCGCAGCCGCCCTGGTGGCGGTTCTAGGACTGCTGAGTCCTGGCGTCGCCGCTGGGCAGTCGACCGGGCGGGGCCAGCCACCACCGAACCCGAACACGCTGGCCCGCCTCGAGCTGTCCGATCTGTCACCCCGGGTGGTCACCGTCGCCAGCGCGCCGGTGCTGCAGGTGAGCGGCCGGGTGGTCAATATCGGTGACCGGCCGATCACCAAACTGGGGATCCGGTTGCAGCGCGACGAGGTCGTGAGCTCCGATGACGCGGCGGCGCAGGCCCTGCAAGGTGAATCCGAAGCACCCCACGTCACCCGATTCCAACCGGTGCCGGGCGACCTCGGTCCGGGGCAGAGCAGCCCCTTCCACCTGGAGGTGCCGCTACGCGGCGGGGCAGATCTGGAGTCGCTGCAGATCACCAAGCCCGGCGTGTACCCGGTGCTGGTCAATCTCAACGGCAAGCCGGAGGCCGGCGGCATCGCGCGGCTGGCGTCGGTCCCACTGCTGCTGCCGGTGCTCGGGATCCCGCCCGCCACGACCGGCGGGTCACCCGGACCGGCGCTGCCTCCACCCCTGCTGCCGGCGCCGCTGACCATGGTGTGGCCACTGGTCGCCGCACCGGAACTGCTACCGAGTGGACCCGGCGAACCGATCCTGATTCACAGTGACCGCGCTGGAGGGGATCCGCTGGCCGCCGAGATCGCTCCCGGCGGGCGGTTGGATGGGCTGCTCGGCGCACTCGAGCAGGCAGTGCCGCCGGGGTCCCCCCTGGGCGCGGCAGTCTGCGTGGCAGTGGACCCGCTGCTGCTGGAGACCCTGGACGGGATGAGCCGCGGTTACCGGGTGTCCGATCCCCGGGGTATCAGCGAGGGCAGCGGCGCGCGGGATGCGCGGAGCTGGCTCGATCGTCTGCGCGGCGCTGTCCAAGGTCGCTGCGTGCTGCCGTTGCCCTACGCCGATGCCGACCTGGTAGCGCTGTCCCGAGCCGGCCTCACGGACCTGGAGGCCCTGGCCACCAGCACCGGCACGCGGGTGGTGGGCGACCTGCTCGGGGTGCAGCCGCTGACCGGGGTGAACTGGCCGGCCGGTGAGATGCTCGACGAGCGCACGCTGACCGACCTCTCCGCACTCCAGACCCACGCCGTGCTGCTGAACCCTCGGGGTATTTCGCCCCTGCCAGGACTCCCAGCAGCCCCCCCGACGAGAACTGCCGATGTGGTCCGTCTCGTTGGTGGCTCCTCACCTATCGCCCACCCCGGCTCCGTAGGGCTGCTCGTTGACCCGCTGCTGACCAGCGCTCTGGCCAGCAGCGCGAGCCCGTCCTCGACCCAGGACGGGCTCGGCGCGCTGGTGTACCACGCCGCACAGGGCCGTCCCATCCTGCTGCTACCCCCCCGCCTCTGGCAGGCGCGCGGGACGGAGGCCATCGCCCTGGTGAACGCGGCCCGCCAGCTCCTGGACGCCGGCTTCGTGACTCCTCGCGAGCTGCCGGCGCTGGCCGCCACCCGGGCCGCCGCGGGTCACTCGGCGGCGGTGATCTACCCGCCGGAGGCCAGCGCGGGGGAGATCCCGGCAGAGGTCACCGCGGAGGTCAAGCGGGACCGGGACGTCTTGCGCGACCTCGAGGTGGCCACGGTCCTGGATCCCGCCGCGAACCTCAGGCCGGCGACTCTGCTCGACCCCCTGCGGCTCGGGCTGCTCCGTGGCACGTCCACAGCGTGGCGCGAGACACCCAACCGGGCCATTCAGACGACCGCGATGCAGAGCTCCCGGCTCGATGAGCTACGCCGGTCGGTGCGGATCGTTGCGCCACCCGGCCCCTACAGCCTGGGCGCGTCGGACTCCCCGCTGCTGATTACCGTGAGCAATGAGTTACCGGTCGGGGTGCAGGTGGAACTGAACCTGTCGGAGACCGCCGGGCTGCGGGCCGGGGCGGTCGGGTTGCAGCTGGTACCGGCCCGGAGCACCAGGCAGCTGGTCATCCCTGCAAAGGTGAGCCGGGCCGGTCAGTTCAGCGTGGATGCCACGTTGAGCACCCCGGGCGGCACTCCGCTGGGTGAGCCGAGCACCCTACAGCTGCGCTCGACGGCATTCGGCAGGATTACAGTCGCCCTCACCGCGGGCGCCGGGGCGTTACTGGTCCTGCTGGTGGGCCGGCGGATCGCGCGCCGGCTACGCAGAACGCCGCCGGCCGAGCCGGC
>CAXUFG010000336.1:0-3820 GCA_964250265.1 uncultured Pseudonocardiaceae bacterium
TCAACAGCAGAGCTGTCGGAGCTTGATCGAAAAGCTCTGCTGTTGAGTTCGGGAGGACGAGAGCCCTCAGGAGCCGGCGGTGGTTTGATGGGCGGCTCAGGCGGTGGTGGCGACCTCGAAGGGGACGGTCACAGAGACTTCCGGGTGCAGCCGTACGGTCATCTGGTAGGTGCCGGTGGACTTGATCGGACCGCCGAGATCGACCGCACGCTTGTCCAGCGGGGGGCCACCCGCGGAACGGACCGCGTCAACAACGTCGGTCGCGGTGACGGAACCGAACAGCTTGCCGCCAGAGCGGGCTGCCTTCGCCGTCACGGACACGGTTCCCAGACGCGAGAGCGAACCGGCGACTTCCCGGGCGTGGTCGAGATCGCGGATTTGCCGGGCCTGCTGGGCCCGGCGGATCGTGGCTACCTGCTTCTCCGCGCCCTTGGTGGCCAGGATGGCCAGGCGTTGCGGCAGCAGATAGTTGCGGGCATAGCCGTCCTTGACCTGCACGAGATCGCCGGGGCCGCCGAGCTGGGGGACATCAGTAGTGAGGATGATCTTCATCTGATTCGCCTCTTCGATGTCAGCGTGCCGTCGAGGTGTAGGGCAGCAGCGCAACCTCGCGAGCGTTCTTCACCGCGATCGCGACGTCCCGTTGATGCTGGCTGCAATTACCGGTGACCCGGCGGGCCCGAATCTTGCCGCGGTCGGAGATGTACTTTCGCAGCAGGCCGGTGTCCTTGTAATCGATACGGGCACCCTTGTCCTTGCAGAAGATGCAAATCTTCTTCTTCGGCTTGCGTACTGGCGGCTTGGCCATGACTGAGATACTCCTGATTGGGTCGCGCCTCAAGGTAACTGAGCTACAGGTGATCTACTACTTCAGCTACGAACGAAGATCGAATTCAGAATGGCGGCTCATCGTCGTAACCGCCGGCCCCGTTTCCAGATCCGGCAGGTGCACCCGCCTGTGGTGCTGCGCTCCATGGATCATCAGCAGCCCCACCGGAGGAGCCATAGCCGCCGCTGCCCGAAGAGGCAGCACCCTGACGGGAAGCCTTGTTGACCTTGGCGGTTGCGTAACGCAATGAAGGACCGACCTCATCGACCTCCATCTCCATCACGGTGCGCTTCTCACCCTCCCGGGTCTCAAACGAGCGCTGACGCAACCGTCCGCTGACGATCACTCGCATCCCACGGGTGAGCGACTCAGCGGTGTTCTCCGCGGCTTGCCGCCAGATGTTGCAGCGCAGGAAAAGCGCCTCGCCGTCCTTCCACTCGCCGCTTTGCCGGTCAAAGGTGCGCGGCGTCGAGGCCACCGTGAAGTTGGCCACCGCCGCACCGGAGGGGGTGAACCGCAATTCCGGGTCAGCGGTCAGGTTCCCGACCACCGTGATAACTGTTTCGCCCGCCATGTCAGCCCTTCCCCGCGTCCCGGCGCAGCACCTTGGTTCGCAGCACCGATTCGCTGAGCGAGAGCTGCCGGTCGAGCTCAGCCACCGCCGCTGGGGTACAGGACATGTCCAGTACCGCGTAGATGCCCTCGGTGTGCTTGTTGATCTCATAGGACAACCGGCGCTTACCCCAGACGTCGACCTTCTCGACGCTGCCGCCCTGTGTCTTGATCACACCGAGGAACTGATCCAGCGAGGGAGCAACGGTGCGCTCGTCAAGTTGCGGATCGAGGATGACCATCATCTCGTAACGACGCATGAAGAACATTCACCTCCTGTGGACTGGTCGGCCACGGACTCTCCGTGGCAGGAGGAGCCAGCTGAGCTGGCAACTAGGCCCGCGCCAAGAAACATCGGCGCGGCAACCCGCAGTAGGATAGCAAGAGGCTGCCCCACGACGATCGTGGGGCAGCCTCGTTGGAGATTCACCGCGGAGTCAGACCGCGGTAGTGACGCCGGACGGTTTCAGCGTCGAGCGTCTTTCAGCGGCGCCCGAGAACCCAGCTACGCAGCAGGGCCGCAGTCACACCGGCCAGCATCAGCACGGCTACCAGGATCGGCAGCGCGATCCGCTCCACACCACTCGCCGGAAGAGCGGACGCGCGGCCCGCAGCGGCGACATCATTGGCTGCGGCGCTTTGCTTGCCCAGACCCGAACTACCGTTGCTCACCGTCGGCGAACCGAACAGATCCGCCGTCAACACTCCGGCTGACAACTTGCCGAGCGCGCCGGGGCGACCGATCGACAGCAGCTCCGCATAGTTGAAGCGGGGCAGGCCACTGTTGTTGGTGCCGAGCATGTACTGGAAGTCACTCGGCATGAACGGGCCGAAGAACGGGCCTGATGCTGGTGAAGCCAACGCCGGTGCAGGCGCCGCGCCAGGCTGTGGCTGATCGGCAGGCGCCGCCGGCGGCGCCGCATTCGGGGCCGGCGAGACTGGCTGAGCTCCCAACGCCGGAACCTGACCGACCGTACCCTGGAGCGGGGCCATCGCGGGTGCGATCACTCCCTGGACAGGACCCGTGATCGGAGACAGCGGCTCGGCGCTGATCTTGCACACCGGCGCAACCGGACCCATCGCCTCCCGCAGGGCGGGGGTGGCGTCGAAGGTACGCGTCCCGCTGGTGGGCACCGCACCGACATCAAACACTGACAAACCTGCTACCCGAACACCCACCCGCTGCCCAGGTTCACCACGCACCGTGTCGCCGCAGCCGCCCACCAGCATCGGTGCGGGTGCACCAGCCGACGTGGGTGCAGTGATGAAAGCGGTGGAGGGTGCAGCGAGGGCCGATAAGCCCCCTCCGAATGTGCTGGCAGCACACAGTAACGTGGCTGCTCCAGCAACCGTGGTCACCCTCGCCCGTATCCCCATAGGTGCCTCCGTGTCGCTCTGTACCTGGTTGTGTCGTTAGAGTAACGACCTTAGAGCGTCTCTGTGACGATAACCAGCACTTTCAGCAGATCGTGGTTACTCTGTGCACTCACTGTGTACTGTCCGGGTACACCGATCCACCCGAAGCGACTCCTCTAGGCTACAAAGATGCGTATAGGTGCCCACGTCAGCGACAACGATCTAGTGAGTGCGATTACACAGCGCAATGGGGACGCGGTGCAGTTTTTCCTCTCCGACCCGCAGGATTGGAAGGCTCCCCACCCGAATCTACCCACCGCTGCGCTGCTTGCGGCCGATCTCGAGGTCTATGTGCACTCACCCTACGTCATCAATGTGGCGTCGCTGAACAACCGCATCCGCATTCCGTCCCGCAAGCTGGTGGCTCAGCACGCCGCCGCGGCCGCCACCGTCGGCGCGCACGGGTTGGTGGTGCATGGCGGGCATGTCGCCAAGGGCGAAGCTGCCGAGCGGGGTTTCGAGAACTGGCGCAAGATGTTCGCGCAGCAGACGGCGGAGGGCGGATTCGCCACCCGAATCCTGGTGGAGAACACCGCGGGCGGGGACAACGCGATGGCGCGGCGGTTCGATTCACTGGCCCGGTTGTGGGACGTGATCGGCGACTACGACGTCGGCTTCTGCTTGGACACCTGCCACGCATTCGCCGCGGGAGAAGACTTGGCCGACGCCGTCGACCGGGCCAGGGCCATCACCGGCCGGATCGACCTGGTGCACTGCAACAACTCACGCGACGAGTTCGGCTCGGCGCGAGACCGGCACGCCCCACTGCGCAAAGGCACCATCGACCCCGAAGCGCTGGTGGCCGTCTGCGCCGCAGCGGGCGCCACCGTCATCCTGGAAACCGACCCCGCCACCCAAGCCGACGACATAACCTGGCTGCGACACCAGCTCCGCTCCTGATCCCCGATATGGAGACATATCGGGGTCAAAGGCACCTCAAAAACCCCGATATGTCTCCATATC
>CAXUFG010000337.1:0-3781 GCA_964250265.1 uncultured Pseudonocardiaceae bacterium
CGGCGACCCCGGCGGGTCGGGGGTTAGCTAGGCCGGGGCCGCGGTCATCCTGGCGCTGGTGTATCGCCGGGGTGCGGGCCCACAAGCGCTCCACCAGAGGCTAGAGTCGATCTGGGAACCGACACTGCCCGCGACAGATCATGCCACGCATTATGCGTAGCATGAAGTACGTCGATCGGGTGATTGAGCGCGCCGTCCCGGAGACAGCGTCCGCAGGCAGTGCCCGTCCCCCACACAGACCACCAAGGGAGGCCGGTCATGCGCCCGACCGTGCGGAGCCGACGGCTCGGCGCGCGGCTGAGCCGCTACCGCGACGAACGTGGCCTGTCCGGCACCGCGGTGGCCGCCGAGCTCGGCATGGGCCAGCCGCAGCTGTCCCGGATCGAGACCGGCAAGACGAAGATCACTCCCGCGACGCTGGCCAAGCTGGTCGACGTGCTCGGCATCCCCGAGGGAGACGCCCGCAAGCTCGACGACCTGCGCCGCCGCGCCGCCGAGCCCGGCTGGTGGCAGGACTACGGCGACATCCTCAGCGAGCCGGTGGAGATGCTCATCGAGCTGGAGGTCGAGGCGTCCTGGATCCGCAGCTACGAAGGTCACGTCATCCCCGGCCTGCTGCAGACCCGTGACTACGCCGAGCGGATCATGACCGCCGGGTCGATGCACATCCGGGTGGCCGACATCGACCGCTACCTGGAGCTGCGGATGCGCCGCCAGCGCCGGCTCAAAGAGGGCATGCGGCTGACCACCATCCTCTCCGAGGCCGCGATCCGCCAGCAGGTCGGCGGCCCGGAGGTGTTATGTGATCAGCTGCGCCAGATCACCCGGGTCGTCCAGGAGTTCGACGTCATCGTCCAGGTGGTGCCCTTCACCGCCGACGCGCACGCCGCGCTCAGCGCCTCCTTCGTCATCATCCAGTGGCCCGACGAGAGTGACGCCGAGGCGGTCTACGTCGATGGGGAGACCAGCTTCACCGTCTATGAGCGGGACGGCGTGATCCGGGAGTATGTGCACGCCTTCGCCTCCGTGCAGGCCCAAGCCCTCCCACCGAGGGAGTCCCTCACCCTGATCCGCGATGTGATGAAGGAGTTGCGACCATGAACGACACGCGCGTCGCACCACGGGCGGCACTGGCCGGCGCGACCTACCGGAAATCCTCCCGTAGCTCAGCTGCCGGCAATTGCGTGGAGGTCGCGGGTCTTCCGGGCGGCCATCATGCCGTCCGAGACTCCAAGAACCCCACCGGCCCGACGCTGATGTTCACCGCAGCCGGGTGGACCGCGTTCACCACCGGCGTCCAGCTCGGCGAGTTCGGCTGACCGGCCGCACCCGTCGCCGATGCTGACGGCAACCCCGTCGCGCTCGCCACCACCATCACCCCACCGCGGAAGGACAGGTCTTACGCCCTCACCTCCACCCCCTCGCCAGCTCGCGCAGGTCCACATCGCCCGCCTGCGCTATCCGGCCGACGACTCACGACTCCACGAATTCACCAGCGCGGTCGCCGCGATCAACGCGTTGGCCGAACACTCGCCTGGGTTCGTCTGGCTCTATCCCACCAGCGACGGTCACCTCAGCGGAACCGATCTGCTCGGTGACCCGCTGATCATCATCAACCTGTCCGCATGGACCAGCTACCAGCACCTACACGCCTTCACCTACCGCAGCCGGCACGGCCTGTTCGTGCGCCGACGAGCCGAATGGTTCACTCCGCTGGCTGCCCCGACCACCGCACTGTGGTGGATACCAGCCGGCCAGCCCCCGACACCCGAGCACGCCCTCGCCCGATTACGCCGTCTTCGCCAATACGGCCCGACCCCACAGGCATTCACCGTTCGGCGCCGGTTCACCCCGGAGGGCACCCCCGAATCCCGCACCGGACGACTCACCGGCGGGACTGACGACCGCACGAGCACATCTGGAGTGGGGCGGTGGAGCTGGCAGCGGATGACGCGCGGTCGCGTTTCATGACTGTCCCGGTCGTACGTCTGGCCACCGCTGACGACCTCGGCCAACCCCACATTGTGGTGACCACCTTTGTCGTCGCCCATGACGTGATCTTCACTGCGGTCGACAACAAGCCCAAGCAGAGCCGCAACTTGAAGCGCCTCCGCAACATCAAGATCAACCCACGGGTCTCGCTCCTCGCCGACAGCTACGCGGACGACTGGACCAAACTGTGGTGGGCCCGCGCTGAGGGCACCGCGACGGTGATCGAGACCGAGGACGAGATCGCAGAACCGATCCGCCTGCTGGGCGAGAAGTATTGGCAATACCGGCAGGAACGTCCCGAAGGTCCGGTGATCGCCGTCGCGGTGGTCCGCTGGACGGGCTGGGCGGCCGCGCGCGACCGGTAGAATATCCCGTGCTGGTGGTTCAGATCGTGTCCTTGCCGGATGCGGCCTGAGTTAAGAGGGAACCCGGTGCGAGTCCGGGACTGCCCCGCAGCGGTGAGTGGGAACGAGGGCCGTCACCACGTGAAGGCGTGGGTCGAGCACTGGGTGCCTGGCACCTGGGAAGCGACGGCCGTTAGGTCGCCGGGGACTCCCGGCGGTGCCCACGAGTCCGAAGACCTGCCATCGGCGCGCGCACTGCTGGTGCGCGGGGATCCACCGGCCTCGAGGGCAGGCTGAGCGGAGACCCGGACCTACGGTCGGGTCAGCGCCCGTGCCGCCCGCGGCTGCCGCGGATCCTCTCGGCACGATCGCGAGGAGAGAGCAGTGACAGACACGATCGGCGCCACCGTGTTGGGGTATCCCCGGATCGGGCCGAACCGGGAGCTCAAGCACGCCGTGGAGCGGTACTGGGCGGGCAGCCTCGACCAGGCCGGGCTGGATTCGGTGCCGGGTAACACGTTCTCCTACTACGACCACGTCTTGGACACCGCACGGGTCGTGGCAGCGGTGCCGGCGCGGTTCGCCGATCTGGGTTTCGACGCGTTGGACACGATGTTCGCGATGGCCCGCGGTCACGGCAACGTGGGGCCCTTGGAGCTGACCAAGTTCTTCGACACCAACTACCACTACCTGGTTCCCGAGCTGGGCCCGGACAGCGCGCTGCGGTTGGCCGACCGCAAGCCCCTCGACGAGTTCAGTGAGGCACTCGCCGCCGGGGTGCACCCGGCCGGTGCTGCTGGGCCCGGTGACCTTCCTGCTGCTGGCCAAGCCCGCGCCGGGCGTCCCGACCGGCTTCTCCACCCTTGAGCTGCTGGAACCGCTGGTCGAGGTGTACGCGCAGCTACTCACCGAACTCGGGCAGCTCGGGGCCGGCTGGGTGCAGCTCGACGAGCCGGCGTTCGTCGCCGACCGCACCGACACCGAACTGGCGGCCCTGGGCCGGGCCTACCAGGAGTTGGGTGCGGTACCGGGCCGCCCGAAGCTGCTGGTCACCGGCTACTACGGGCACCTCGGGCCGGCCCTGCCGGTGCTGGCCACCAGCCCGGTGGAGGCGATCGGCCTCGACCTGGTCGCCGGCATCGAGGACCTACCGACCGCGGCGACGCTCCCGGCGCTGCGGGACAAGACCGTGCTCGCCGGGGTCGTCGATGGCCGCAACGTGTGGCGCACCGACCTCGACGCCGCGCTCGGCCGCGCCGCCACGCTGCTCGGCACCGCAGACCGGGTCGAGGTGAGCACGTCCTGCCCACTGCTGCACGTGCCCTACGACGTCGGCGTCGAGACGGCGCTGGCCCCCTCCGTGCGCAACCGGCTGACGTTCGCCAAGCAGAAGGTGGCCGAGGTCGTGCTGCTGGGCCGCGCGCTGCACGAGGGACGGGCCGCCG
>CAXUFG010000338.1:0-3731 GCA_964250265.1 uncultured Pseudonocardiaceae bacterium
CACCCCCCCCCCCCCGGGGCCGCCCGGTCGCCGCCCGGGCCCCCCTTGTGGCCCCCGGGCCTCTGACCGGTGACCGTGGACTGAGCGTCAGGCCACGGCCCTGATCGGGTTGGCCGGTCATAGGCGCTTCACTGCGCCCGCTAGCGATGGGGGCATCTCTAGACGTCGAGGGGTCATCCCGATAGGTGTTGTGTAACCCCCCTTTGCAAGTGTGCCGTGAGTTACCTTTGGGTGTTGGCGGTTACGCTGTGCTATGCGGATTCGGCAGGTGCGTATCTCGGCCTCTCGTGGTTGACTGGAGCTGGAGCTGCGACCGGGGCGGCACGCGCTGGTGGTGGGGGAGCCCCGCGCGGGTCGCAGTGACCTGAGGGAGGCCCTTCGGCGGGTACTTGGCCCGGACTCGACGCAGACACCTCCTGACAACCCGCACACGTGGACTTCGACGGGCCTGTGTGCAGTGTCTTCGCCGGCATTCCCGCCACGACCGTGGTCAGCCAACTCTGCGTCGTCCTAGCTGATGGGCATCTCGGTGACCCGCCCGCCGAGCTCTGGAAAAGTGACGACCCCTTCGAGGTGCTGATTTACGCCCGATCCCGCGCTCCTCAAACCCCACCCACACCTGCTCACCAACGCCCTCACCGCACTCGGCGTAGCGGCCACCGCGGCGACCTTCCTCGGCGACTCGGTCACCGACATCACCGCCGCACACGCCGCGGGCACCCGGTCCATCGGCTACATCAACAAACCCGGCAAAGCGACCAAACTGATCACCGCTGGCGCCGATACTGTGATCCGCACGCCAGCCACCATCACCGGGTACCTGATGTGATCGCTGTGTCCGCGCACCCTCATCCCCATCGGGTCTGAGTCGCCGCCTCGGCCTCAACCACCGCTAATGAGTCCCACAGCGACCAGTGCCAGTGCCACGCCAATCGTCTGGGCGCGGCGAAGACGCTCATGGAGTATCGCCCAGCCCAACAGCACAGCAATAGCGGGATACAGCGAAGCCAGCACCGTCGTGATCGACAGCACGCCACCCCGATACGCGAAGAGCAACAGAAGAAATCCCAGCGTGTCGAACAACCCAGCGGCAGCAACCAGCGCCCACGTCGAGCGAACCGGCACCATCCGCGCCCTGCTCGCCAGCGCCGCGAGGCCAACGACGGCACCCACCGAGCACCGCGCAGACACCGCCGTCCACGCACCACCCGCAGAACCCGCCTTAATGAACACATAGTTCACGCCCAGCGCCAACCCAGCGGTGATAGCCAGCACGACGCCCCTCTTCGAGGCCACCCCGTCCCACTGGAACGCCACGAGCGCAATAGCGATCACCGCGGCCACCAGCCCAAGGAGCTGCAGCACGCGGAGCCGATCGCCGGTGCTGAGCCCGATCAGCGCGGGAATAGCAGAACTGATCGCTCCGACCAGCGGCGCGGCGATCGCCATCGGCCCCACCGACATGGCGCGGTAGTAGCAGACAAGCCCAGCACCGGCAAGCACCCCGATGACCATGCCGTCAGCGACCATCACCAGCGACAGCGTGCCGCTAGTGACTCCCGCAACCGCGAGGGTGGGCAGCACCCCGACCCACTCCATCCAGATCACCGCCGACATCGCGCTGGTGCGCCGCGAGGCAAGGCCACCGAAGAAATTCGACAACCCGATGCATCCAGCCGAAGCCAACGCCAACGCGCTCGAACCCAACGGACCCGACACTGCCGCCCCCAACCCATCGCGCTCATCGGGCTGCGCGGCTTGGCGAATCACCAGCCCTTCCCCGCCAAGCATGTCCTGACACTTGATACGTGTCAGAGCTGGGCATCAACGTCACAGGGCGTCACAACAGCGGTTACATTCTGTTGCTGCCGAATTAACCTCTATGGGATAAGGACGCCAGCACAAGTTTGAGGACGGACCGACATCTCCGTTGTGTTCGACGCCCGCTACGACGTGACGCTCCTGGCGTTCTTGCTGGCCGGCCGGCCCGTGTAGGTAACTTTGCCAGGCTCTGCTCGGTCGGCCGTTTCCCCACTGTCGCCACGCGCCGCCGGGCACCCGTCTAAGCACGGCCGCGACCTGTGAACCGCCTATGGCTGGCCTTCGCCCGCCGCTTCGACCTGGCGCGCACCTTCCGGTTCCTCAAGCAAACCCTCGGTTGGACCCGACCATGTATCCGCATAACCGACCAGGGCGACCGCTGGACTTGGATCATCGTGGTAGACATACGTACGTTTTCTCGTGAGCAGTAGTAGTACGACCTATCTCGTCACATGATTGACCGTTAAGATCCCAGCCGCCCAGGAGGACAATAACAACAAAAAAGAATACCACAGCTAAGACGCAAGCAATCAGCACTGCAAAGGAAATTTCTTGGATAACTCTCCTATTCTCTCGACCTGTCACTGGACCATCACCTCCTTGTGTTTGGTGAGTGGACGACCAGCTTAGCCCGACAACCATAACAGCGGGCTGAGAGCAGGCAGGGGCGATCTTGTTTCATGCCTCTCGCGTGCCCGTTCCTACCGGGACTCACGGGTAAACCATCGCCGACGACGGACAGTATCTCACTGACCGTGCGCCACAGCGCCTCTCCCGCACACGCAGCGTTACATCCAGGACCGTTGTACGGCGGTGTCGGGCCCGGCGCGCCGTGCCACACGCCTGCCGCAGAACGGGAGTCAGCAACGGTCAACAGGGGTCATCTGTGACCCCGACGCTACGGGATACCCGCTTCTATCCATTGCCTGTCATGGGTGGCGACGAGACACGCTTGAAACGCGAAGCCGATGCGAAATGACCACCAGTTCGACAATCGATAATCGCGACGAAAAATCATGTCAAGCATATACATAATCTGTTACTGACGAACCATTCCTAAACCGCGTGTTATCCTCCAGAGATCTTGCCAATCTCAAAGAAACTGATGAGACGTGTTTCCGCTCCTCAGCCACCGTTTTTCCGTAGGCCGCCAGGTCGGTCGTGTCCAGAGGTAACGGGTTTGGTAACGAAGCGTCCACCCTCACCCCTCCTCGCCGGCGGACCATTCCTGGCATCAATCCTCCCCCCATGCCACACCGGTCGAGAGGGTGGCATGGGGGACTACCGGTCGGTGGCGGGGTTTCCCACGGCGGGTGCGGCGAGCACGTCGGCGACCAGATCGGTCTCGACGACTCGGCGGGCTATCTCGCTGACCCGCTCGTTGTGATCGCGGGCGTAGCTGCGCAGCTGGTCGAACGCGGCGTTCATGCCCAGACCGCCCCGTTGGGCGAGGACCCCTTTGGCCTGTTCGATGATGATCCGGCTGCTCAGCGCCGTCTGCAGCTGTTCGGTGAGGACCTCACGTCGCCGGATGGCCTGTTCGGACAAGATGCCGATGGTTGCCACGTCGGCCAGTGCCTGGCCCAGTGCGAGATCGGTCTCGGGCAACGGACCGGGTCGGTGGTGGAACAGGTTCATCGCCCCGATCGCCTCGCCGCGCAGTCGCAGCGGCAGCGCATGCACCGACCGGTAGGGCCCCCGCTCGGCGACGGCGGCCACGAACGCCGGCCACCGGTCGGCAGCGTCGGCCAGATTGGGGACGCGCACCGGCGCCCCGGTGCGGAAGCATTCCACGCAGGGGCCCTGGTCGGCCTGGAGCTGAAGTAGCTCCATCATCTCGGCGTCCTCGTGCGAGGACGCCGCCACCCGCAGGGTGCGCTGGGAGTCGGCTAGCAGTAGCCCGGCCGCAT
>CAXUFG010000339.1:0-3703 GCA_964250265.1 uncultured Pseudonocardiaceae bacterium
GTCCGAGTGCCGCTGCGTACCGCTCCACCGTGGACAGGCGGGCGTCCACGTCGCCCCGCTCCAGGCGCGCCACAGCCGACTGGGAGGTGCCCATTTGGGCGGCGATCTCGGTCTGGCTCAGGCCCTGCTCCTTGCGGGCGGCGGTCAGCTCGGTCATCAACGCCTGCCGCCGATCCAGCATCTCCTGGAGACCCGGGAAGGAGGTGGTAGGCCGCATCATACCGGCAACGATATCTCAAAAATGAGATATCTGTCACGCTCGGAGGGGGTGGGAGTTGGCTCCACGGCCCAGGAAGGCGAGGAACCGGGTTTGCTCGTCGGCGCCTGGCGGTGGGGTGATCTCCGGGCCGATGGCGCCGGGGCGGCGGATGATGTTCTGCCGGGTCCACTCGAATGCGGCCGGCAGCAGATCGGCATCGAGCCGCACGTCGAGCCCGGCCGGGTGCCCGATGTCCCAGGTGTGCGCGAGAAAGTCGGTAGTCAACGCGGTGATGAACACCGCGAGTGGGGCGTCCCCGAAAACGGGGAGCGCCACGGTACGGGCCAGCGCTGCCGGCGAGAGGGTCGCCAGGCTGGCCTCGCGAGCGGCACGCCAGGTCCGCAGTGGATCACCGGTGATCAGCGCCGCAGGGTGGAGTGTGCCCGGCGCGCCCACCTGAGATTCGTGCGGAACTCCAGTGGCCAGGTGCCGGACCAGCTCCTGGCCCCAGACAATGTGGCCCAGGACGTCCCGGTTGCTCCAGCCTGCACAGGCCGACGGGGTGTCCCATTGCTCGGCCGGCACTGCGGCCGCGACGGCGTCGAAACCGTCCTGGGCGCGGCAGTAGCGATCCATGGTGACGCTAGTGTCCATAGCGATTCTCCTTCTCGGGCGGTGTGGCTACCGTGGTGGACGAACGGCGATGGCCGGAATCGACATCGGTTGAGTTGTCGATTCCTGCGGGGCTGGTTCGTCCTTGATGGTGGCCGATCCGGCGGGATCGAACCAGGATGGGGATCCCAGCGGCCACCCCGAAGGAAGGCTGGCGGCGATGCGCTACATGCTGTTGATCTACGGATGCCGGCGTTCCGAGTGGGACACCGCGGGGCACGCCGCCAAGGTCGCCGCGGTGCGGGCGTTCACCGAGCACTGCCGCGACCGGGGCGTGTTCCTCGCCGCTGATCCGCTGCACACCACCGACGCCGCGACGACCGTTCGGGTCCGCGACGACGAGGTATTGATCACCGACGGGCCGTTCGCGGAGACCGCCGAACAGCTCGGCGGCTACTACCTGCTGGACTGCCAGGACCTGGACGAGGCACTGGAGCTGGCCGCCCGCTGCCCGATGGCGGCCGAGGGTTCGGTGGAGGTGCGGCCGATTCTGGAGGTGCCCGCGATGGACACCCCGGTCCATCCATGACAGGCGGATGACCCAGCAGGACCCGCTATCAGGCGGCAACCTCTCGCCGGAGGCGGTGGCGGCCGTCGAGGCGCTGTTCCGAGCCGATCGTGCGCGGATGCTCGCGGCGCTGGTCCGCGGGCTCGGCGACTTCGAGCTGGCCGAGGACGCGCTGGCCGACGCGATCGCTGTGGCGCTGCCCCGGTGGAGTCGCGATGGGTTGCCGCGCGATCCCACCGCGTGGGTGGTCACCGCAGCGCGGCGGCTCGCGGTGGATCGCATCCGCCGGAGCAGGCTCGGCCAGGCCAAGCACGAGCAGCTTGCCCGCGACCCGACGAGGACCGCACAAGAGCAGGTAGCTGTGGAACAGATCCGGGTCGGCGACGAGCGCCTTGCGCTGATCTTCACCTGCTGCCATCCGGCGCTGGGTGCCCAGGCACGGGTGGCGTTGACGTTGCAGGCGGTGGGCGGGCTGAGCGCCGCGCAGATCGCCCGGGCGTTCCTGGCCGGCGAGGCCGCCATGGCCCAGCGTCTGGTGCGGGCCAAACGCAAGATCCGTGACGCCGGCATCCGCTTCGCCGTCCCCGCCGACGCCGCCCTGCCCGGCCGGCTCGCCGCCGTGCTGACCGTGCTCTACCTGATCTTCACCGAGGGTTACCTCGCCACTGCGGGCGAAGGCCTGCACCGCAGCGCCCTGTGCGCTGAGGCGATCCGGCTCGGCACGTTGCTCGCAGCCTTGATGCCCGATGAACCCGAAGTAGTGGGCCTGGTCGCGCTGATGTTGCTGCAGGACGCCCGCCGCGACGCCCGCACCGACGCGAATGGCGAGCTCGTCCTACTCGAGGACCAGGACCGCACCCGCTGGGACTCCGAGCAGATCGCCGGAGGCCTGACCCTGGTCGAGACCGCGCTGCGCCGTGGCCAGCCCGGGCCCTACCAGCTTCAAGCGGCGATCGCCGCGGTGCATTGCGCTGCGCCGAGGGCGGCCGACACCGACTGGGCGCAGATCGTGGCCCTCTACGCTGAACTGCTCCGTCGCGCCCCATCACCGGTCGTTGCCCTCAACCATGCCGTCGCCGTCGCGATGGTCGAGGGTCCTGCTCGCGGCCTGGAGTTGCTCAACACGATCCGTGAACTGGACCGTTACCGGCTCTTCCACGCCGCCCGCGGTGACCTGCTGCGCCGCCTCGGGCGCACCACCGAGGCCATCGCCGCCTACACCCGCGCCCATGACCTGGCCACCAACCCCGCCGAGAAACGATTCCTGCACGCACGGCTGGACGGTCTTGGCGCCCAACGCTAAATCCTGGTGGAGACGGGGGTGATAGCCCTTCGCGCCCACGGCCGTCGCCAGTGGGCTGCACGCATCGTGGCCGTCTGCCCACGCCCGGGAGTGCCGGGGTCATGGAGACTGTCCTGATGGCTGAGCGTTATCCAGCGGTGGAGCCCTACAGTTCCGGCATGCTGGCTGTGACAGACGGACACCGCCTGTACTGGGAGACGTGCGGAGCGCCAGAGGGAACCGCAGCGGTCTACCTCCACGGTGGCCCCGGAAGCGGGTGCACCCCCGGAGCGCGCCGCAACTTCGACCCCCGCTTCCACCGGGCTGTGTTGTTCGACCAGCGCGGGTGCGGGCGTAGCCGGCCCTTGGCCAGCGACGGGGATGCCGATCTGTCGACGAACACGACGGCGCACCTGATCGGGGACATCGAGCGGCTGCGTGAGCACCTCGGAATCGACCGCTGGGTCGTCGTCGGCGGCTCCTGGGGCGTCACCCTCGGCCTGGCCTACGCCCAGCGCCATCCCGAACGGGTGATCGCCATGGTGCTCGCAGCGGTCACCGCGGGCACCCGGCGGGAGACCGACTGGATCACTCGCGACATGGGCCGGGTCTTCCCCCGTGAGTGGGAACAGTTCACCGGCACCGTCCCGGCGGCGCAGCGGGGAGGCGACCTCGCTGCGGCCTACGCGCGGCTGCTGGCCGACCCCGACCCGCGGGTGCACGCACACGCGGCGCGGCAGTGGTGCTCGTGGGAGGACACGCACATGTCGCTGACGCCGGGGTGGGCACCCCACCTCAGCAACCGGGACCTGGAGTTCCAGCTGACCTTCGCCCGGCTGGTCACGCACTACTGGAGCCACGGGTGTTTCCTCGACGAAGGAGAGATCCTGGCCCACATGCACCGCCTGGCCGGCATCCCCGCCGTGCTCATCCACGGCCGCTATGACGTCTCCGGCCCGCTGGACACCGCCTGGCGCCTGCACCGCGCCTGGCCGACGAGCAAGCTCGTCGTTCTGGAGGACGCCGGCCACGGAGGAGGCAG
>CAXUFG010000340.1:0-3697 GCA_964250265.1 uncultured Pseudonocardiaceae bacterium
GCGCAAACGATGGAGCGCGATGTCGGACAAGAGACAAGCCTAGTGCCGAACCGAGCCGCCGCCAGTCGAGCCGCCGCAGGCTTGCGCGTTGACGTGACTTAGCGTGGAGCAGCCCGGCGCTAGCGCGCGCGCCGGCCCCCGGCGCGCGGGCCTGGGGGGGGGCGGGGGGTCGGCTCTGCGGCGGGGCGCGGCCCGCGCTCCGCTGACCGGGGGCGGCGGCGCCGGGGCCGGTGACCCACACGTGCGCGAGGATGTCCTCGATGTCGGAGACGGCGACCTTGGCGTAGTGCTCGGCCATCCGGTCGGAGACGTGGCCGAGGTAGCGGCGGATGTGCGAGAGCGTGGCGCCGTGGCGTAGCAGCCGGGTGGCCAGGGTGTGGCGGGCTTGGTGGGCGACGACGGGGCCGAGGTCGAGCTCGGTGACCCAGGCGCTGAACCTGGCCTGGAACCAGGTGTAGGACATCGACCGTTGCCCGTCGCGGTTGCGCTGAGAGGACGGGAACAAGGCCATCGCCGCGCGCTCGGCGCCGGTGGCGGCCCGGCCGCCGTGCCGGTCGGCGAACAACGCCAACGTGGCGTGCTGGCGCTGCGCGAGGCGGGTGTGGAGGGGTTCGGGGATCCGGATGGCCTGGTCGTATTTCCCGACCTTGGTCTGGTCGTGCCAGAGCATCGGCAGCCCGTCGTAGCGTCCGAGGCACTCCAGCCGCAGCGTGATCACCTCGCTGGCTCGCCGGCCGGTGCAGACGATCGCTTCCCACATGTCGCGCAAGCCCCGATCGGCGGGGTCATGGACCGCGGCCAGCCGCGCGAGGTTCGTCTCGTCGGCCAGGGCGCGGGCGACCTCGTCGGAGAACGGGCTGCGGCTGCGCGTGAGGGCGCGCCCGCCCGGCGGCATCGCGGTGATGAAGCCGCGATCCAACCCGAGGTGTTCGTGCTCCCCGGACTCCAGCGCTTGTCTGAGCACTCGCCGGACACCGTTGAACAGGGTTTGACGCATCCCCTGGGTGATCACCGCCTTCGTGCCCGGGCCCCGGGATCGAAGGGTCAGCGCGGGCAGACCCAGCCGCTCCCGGCGCCGGATGTCGGCGACGAAGCGCTCGGCGTGCTCGGCGGTCAACACCGCGGGGTCGCACCCGCCGGCGGGCGCGTCGGCTTGCAGGAAGGCACCGAGCTCGACGCATGCCTTGCGCGCGATGTCCATGAACGTCGCCGTCCGCGGACAGCGCGGCGATCCCAGCACCCCGCTCAGGTGATCCCAGAGCAGGTCCCGTAGCCATTGCTGGGGCACCTCGGTGAGCGGGTAGTAGCCCGACCGGCCCGCGAACAGCACACCGCAGTGCTGGGTCTGGATGAACCCGGCCTCCCGGGTGTCGGCCGGGGTCAGGTAGACCAGCCGCAGCTCTGCCACCATTTCCGCGGCGATCATCCGGTGGTACCGATTCCCGAGCCCGGCCAGATCGATCTCCAGCAGGGAGTTGGGGGCCCGGCGGTGACACACCCCGACCAGCCCCTGGATCCAGGGCAGCTCCCACGGGGGCCGCTGCTGCCCCTGGCCGTGCGCGTGCAACCCCCACCGGATCTCCGCGCGCAGCAGAGGTCGCAGCCCGCGCAGGTCGATCTGCCCGATACGCATCACCGGAGAAGCGTGCCCGCACCACGCAGCGAAGACGCCCTCGTCGGCGATGGTGACCGGCGTCGGATGGCCCTGACCCTCGTAGGTGTTGAACCACTTGCCGGGCAACGACGCGCCGCCGGGGCGGCCCGCGACCCGGTAATGATCCAGATGCAGGGTGCACAACCCCAACGGGGAGCAGGCCAGCTCATCGCACACCCGTGTCCGGCACTGGCCGTAGCCGGGATAGGAACACTCCGTCGCCAACCACCGCGCGAGCTCGACCTCGAGATCGACCCCGGTGCCACCGTTGCCGCCCTCATGCCCACCCCCGGCATGCTTGCGCAGGTGGGCCCGCCACCTGTTGCGATGCCGATGACACAACCCCAGCTCCCGGTTGAACGCCGGCCGACCCGGACAGACCCGGCACCGGAGCGCCTCACGCGTCTGTCCCAGTTCCAACGGTGCCGCGGTGTGCACGAAGCTGCTCTTGCTCACCCCCGCCGCCCGCGACGTGCGCCACCGCGCGGTGTGGACCGCGCACAGGTCCTGCTTCGCCCAGCGCGGGCGCCGGCACCCGAGAACGACACAGTGCCACGGGAACACCGCATGATCACCCGGGATCGCGATGACATCGCCGCGGAACACCGGCTCCAACCCAGGCCCGTCCATCAACGCGGTCAGCAACTCCAGGCGGTCCCGCGACTCGCGAGGGTCGGTCTCACCCGCAGCGCGACCCGGCCCCGGCATGCCCACCGTCGGCGCGGCGAGCGCGACGACAACACTCATCGCTGCTCACCCCACACCGTGCGCAGAGCGCGGTCGAACACGGGATCGTGCACGTCGGCGTGGGCGTAGATCTCGTCCACGGTGCTCGCCGAGGCCCAGCCCCCGGCCTCCCGGGTGACCACGAGGTTCCCGCCGGAGGCGTCCAGAACCGCAGTGGCGAAGCTGTGCCGAAACGCATGCGGTTTCACCAATCCCAGCCCCGCCCGCGCACCGGCGCGGCGCAGCATCCCGCGCGCCGCGTCCGTCGTCCACGGCCGCCCGACATCCTCACCGCGCAACCCGACCAGCAGCATCTCGTGCCCCGGCGCTCGGGGATACTCCCTGGTCACATACTCGAAATAGGTGTGCACCATCGCCGGGCTGACCCGCCTGATCAGCCCACCCCGCACCGTCGCGTCTTCCACCGACCATTCGAACTTGGTCTTGGCCGCCGCCCGGTTCACATTGCCCGCGCGGTGGCAGATGTGCACGTGCGGCGCCCGGCACTCACCACACCCAGCCGACTCGCGCAGATGCAGATCAACCAGGTGCAACCCGCACAACTCGCCGATACGAAACCCACCATCGGCCAGCCAGGTGATCACCATCCGGTCCCGCGCGCTGCTCACCACCTCCAGCAGCAATTCCCGGGCGTCCTCCGGCAACATCTTCGGGTGCCGACGCCCCACCCGCCGCGGCGCCAACGGGTTACTCGGCATCCTCGCTATCGCATGCCCCAACAGCGCCCGGTTCCGGTCAGCCCGACTCGGCAGCCGCGTCCGATCCAGCACCCGCCCAAGCGCCTCGTTCACCCCACACGCGGCCAGATGCAGGTAAAACCCCTTCAGACACGCCGCCGCCGCCGACAACGCGGCCTTTCCGTAGGGGCGCTTGCCCACCCGCCACGGTTCACCCAGCGGCATCCGGACATCAGCCCCGACGAGGCCCATATAGCGCTCGATATCCCGCAACGTCACCGCATCGACCGCGAGACACTCCCGCTCCAACCAGCGCAGGTGATCAACCAGCAGATAGGCATAGGTCCGCTGCGTGCCCGAACCCTCATGCAACCGCAAGAACCGGTCCGCCCGCACATGCACCGCACCCTCGGGCCACAGCACCGCCCACGACCGCCAGCCCCCACCCCGGCTGATCTCCTGAACCCTCAGATCCCCAACCAGCACCATCCGCGCCACACACCCCGTCCCGACACCGGAACAGGACGAACGTCCCGGACCTGGCCGGTAAACGACCACGGGACGCCCTGGTCACGGACCAGAACGAACGCCACGTACAGACCTCACTACGGTCGGTAAA
>CAXUFG010000341.1:0-3661 GCA_964250265.1 uncultured Pseudonocardiaceae bacterium
CTCCCAGCCCGCCCACATGATCAGGTGCGCGACCTATCCAGCGGGGCCCGCCGCGGTACTGCATGTAGTGCCCCCTTTCTTCCAGTCCCGCCTGTGCGCGCGATCACCTTAGGTCAGACAGACAGGTCTGAGGCTCACAAAGTGGCGGCAGTCTAAGACCACACCTTTGATTCCTTTGTGTTTTAGGCGATCGCCACGCCGAGATGTCCGGAAACTGAAAGGACACGAGATTGTACTTAATCTCGCTCTGTAGACGGTTCACGAGACGTCTAACGACCAGTCAGGCCGCGACTACGCGAGCGCGAGGATCCGGTCGACCGCGGTCTGGGAGAACGACCCGGCGGGCACGTTGTCCGGACCCACCAAGGGGGCGAGCCGGGCACCGCCGAGCAGCGGGTCAGTCTGCCAGGCGGCGTTGTAAGCCCGACGGCGGGCCACCCCTGCCGGGGTGAAGGTCGTCGCAAGGTCGGTGGTCAGCGAAGCGGCGACCCGCAGCCGGCGCATTCGCTCCCGGCGTTCCTCGCCATAGCCGGCGAACGCGGCGGCGGACCAGTCCGGCCCGCTGCGCAGGACGTCGGTGACGATCCGCACATCGCGCAGCGCGATCGCCAGGCCCTGACCAATAATCGGGTCGTTCCAGCCGGCGGCATCGCCGATCAGCACAACACCGGGCGCGCAAGGCAGCTGCTCGGTCCAACTGTCATTCATCGGGTAAAACGCGCATGGCCCGGCCGAGTGGGCAGAATAGAACATCTCACTGCCCGGGATGCAGCGGAAACCGTAGGCGGCCAAGAATTCGGCATGCCGGTCCGGCCCGGTGAACCGGCCCTTCTGCGCGATGTCGTGCCCCAAATACAGCCGCGCCAGCCCGTTCGCCCGCGGAAAAATGAAATAAAGCAGGTCACCCTCGGTGCCGAGCGAGAACTGGTGGGCCGGCCATGCATCCAGGCCCTTGATGAGCATTCCCCCGATCATGATGCGCGGTGTGGTCTGGTGCAGCTCGATGCCGACCCGGCGGCGGATGGGGGACATCCGCCCGTCCGCACCGACCACCAGCCGGCAGCGCAACTCGTGGGCGAGGTCGTCGTGCCGGTAACGCACCACCGGCGACTCGCCCGGCTCGAGGTCGACATCGCCGACGCCGCGGATCACGGTGGCCCCGGCTGCGGCAGCGGCCTGGGTCAGCGCTTCGCAGGCCTCAGGATGTCCGACGTCCAGCGCGCCCGGCACACCGGGCAGGAGCCGATCCAGCGAGGCGGCGGCTGCCTCGGCCTGCGCCGGATCGGCCACCTCGTCGTAGGGCACCACACGCGTCACATAGCAACCACCCGCATCGAGCAGCGGCCTCTCCAGGTCGAGCTGGAGGAGCTCGGCGACACCCCAACAAGTCAGCCACTCGCCACGGACCTTGTCCCGATACGCAGTCTGACGTTCGAGCACGACGACCTGGTAACCGTCCCTGGCCATGACGGTGGCCAACGACGACCCAGCGATCCCGCCACCCACCACGACCAGATCAGCTGATCCACTCATGTCCCTCTACCTTCACCCGGGGCGCCGTCCGGGCCCACATTAAACAGTGGCGAGATCCTCGCTTCTAGATACATCACTCTGCGTGTAGATTCTGTGCCCTATTTACCTTTTGGTTTATTCAGTCCTGGAAGGGTATCGAGCGAGGAACCCCGGGTAGTTCCGATAGATCGCTCTGACCCTCCCGAACTCAACAGCAGAGTTTTTTGATCAAGCTTGGGCAGCTCTGCTGTTGAGTTCGGGAACGGGAGGGCTGCGGCAACGTGGCTACCGGCCAGCGCACGTTCCCGCGGTTGTCCTGACCGAAGCCTGGACGGGGGACCACCGTCGCGGCTTCCATGCCCACCGGCTGCGGGGGCTAGCGCGCCACCAACGAATCGGACAGCTGCCGCAGCCAGGCTCGCACCGCCGGGTCGTCAGCCTGCGGGTCGGGTTGGGCTTGCTCGGTGCCGTGGAAATAGTGGCCGCTCACCCCGTCCAGTTCGGGATCGGTGAGCAAGCGCCACACCGCGTCGACGCCTTCGTCAACGGAGGCGGCCGGCGACTGCCCGGCCTCGCGGACCATCGCGGTGTCCATGAACGTGGCGGGGTGTATCGCATTGACGGACACGCCGGTGCCGACTAGATCAGCGGCGAGGTCGAAGGTGGCCATCACCTGGGCGAGTTTGGAACGCCGGTAGGCGGTGACGCCGTCGTAGTTGTGCTCAGTGAAGGGGTCAGCTGGATCAAGGGCCAGCTGGCCGGCGGAAGCGACCTGCACGATGCGGGCCGGAGCGGACGCGACCATCCGGTCGGCCAGCCGCCGGGCCAGCAGGTAACTCGCCAGATGGTTGACCGCGAACCTGAGTTCGATGCCCTCCGCGCTGACCTCGCGGGCGGCACCGGGCGCACCGAATCCCACCCCGGCGTTGTTGACCAGCGCGTGCAGCTGGGCGTAACGGTCCAGCACCTCATCGGCCAGCCGGTGGACCTGGGTCACGTCGGCGAGATCGGCTTGGACGGTGTCCACCTTGCGACCGGTCGCCTGGCTGATCTCCTCGCGGGTGCGGGCCAGCCGCTGGGCATCGCGACCGTGCGCCACGACGGTGGCACCCGCTCCCGCAAGGCGCTGTACCAATTGCCGGCCCACTCCGCTGGTAGATCCGGTGACCAGCACGGTCTGCCTGTCGATCGGATGCATCCCGGCCTCCCTACGGCGTCGGTGATGCAATGAGATACCCGGCTACCGGGGTGGGTAGTCACGGCCCAGCGAGGGCGGCGAGCCACGTGGTGAACCCCGGACGGATCAGGCTGGCCATCCTCCAGTAGCCGGCCGTCCCGGGATGGCTGCCGTCACCGGCAGCAAGTTCCGCCAACCAGCTCTCGTCCGTCTCCAAAGGGGTCACTAGATCAACGAAGGGCACCGCGCAGCTCGTGCACACCATCGCCATGTCGGTGCTCAGACGCCGGACGCGACAGCGGTGAGCTTCCTCTGCTGGTGGAGGTGGGCCTACCACCAGCGCCGACCAACCCGATGCATGCGCGTCATCGAGCAAGGCGGACAGAACGGTGAGACTACGCTGGTGAGACACCCGGGTACGGCCATCGCTGAGATGGGTGTCATTGACACCGAAGGAGAACAGTACGCCGCAGCGCTCACTATTCTTGAGCCTGCACCGCGCCTCGTCGTACCACCGCCGCTGCACATCCAGCGAGGTGTCACCACGCACGCCCAGGTTGAACGCGGTGCCGTATCCGATCGTCGGCCCAACGACCGGGCCAACCCACCCGGCCCCGGGCGCGGCCCCCCCCCCAGCCCGTCACGCGGGGGCGCTCCCTGCCGATGCCCGCGGCCAGCCTGGTCACCCCCCCCGACTGACCCGCCGCCGGGCCGCGCCCGGCGTCCGAGCTCAGTCGTCCCGGCAGCCCTCGAGGAAGGCCCGTTCGGCGAGGGTCAGCCGGCGCAGCTGCTCGGCGGCCATGTCGTAGGGCACGAGCAGGGACTGGGCGGTCGTGGCCAGCCTCGGCGTACCGGCCGAGTCGTCCCAGATCTCGTAGTCGGCGGTGTAGGACGCCGAGCGGATCCGGCTGACCCACAGCTCGATCCGCAGCGGGCGGGGACCGTTGCGGATCGGCAGCAGGTTGCGGATGG
>CAXUFG010000342.1:0-3657 GCA_964250265.1 uncultured Pseudonocardiaceae bacterium
CGCCGACGCCTCGTGCTCCCAGTCGATCAGCAGCGAGCGGGCGGCGGGGTCGGTGAACGTCCACCACAGCATGTTGCGCTGCGCCGGAGGCAGCGCTGACCAGTCCGTCCACACCGCGCAGGCCGCCCGGTTGGCCGCCAACACGTCCCAGCGGCGGCCGGTTACGTAGGTGGGGCACGGATCCAGCCGGGTCACCAGCTCTCCCAAACCCGCCGCCAGTGTCTCCACCGCAAGCGGCGCCGGGGCGGGCGGTGTTCCGTGTGCCAACTGGTGCAAGTGGGCGCGCTCGGCGGCGTCCAGGTGCAGCGCTGCGGCCAGCGCGTCGAGCACCTGCCGGGACGGGCTCAGCTCGCGCCCCTGCTCCAGAAACGTGTAGTACGTCGGCGAGATCGCGGCCAGCGCAGCCACCTCTTCCCGCCGCAGCCCGCGGGTACGCCGCCGGGCGCCCGGTGGAAGCCCCACATCGGCCGGTTGCAGGCGCTCGCGCCGGGACCGCAGCAGATCACCGAGCTCGCGACCGTGCACCACCATGGGGGTACTCCCACTACCAGTAAGAACAGACTGTGGATACGACTGTAGAAGCCCCCTAGCGTCGGCCTCATGAGACAACGCACCCTTGGCCGTCATGGCCTGACCGTGTCGGCACTGGGGATGGGCTGCATGGGCCTGTCCCAGGGCTACGGCGCCGCCGACGACACCGAATCGATCACGACGTTGCACCGGGCGATCGAGGCGGGCATCACGTTCCTGGACACCGCGATGAGCTACGGGATCGGACATAACGAGCGGCTGCTTGGCCGTGCCCTGGCCGGCCGGCGCGAGGAGGTCACGCTGGCCACCAAGTTCGGCATTGTCCGGGGACCCGACGGCGTGCAGCTCGATGGCCGGCCCGACCACGTCCAACGCTACTGCGACGCGTCCCTGGCCCGGCTCGGCGTCGACACCATCGACCTGTACTACCTGCACCGTATCGACCCCCAGGTACCGGTCGCCGAGACCGTTGGCGCCATGGCCGAGCTGGTCGCCGCCGGCAAGGTCCGGCACCTGGGCCTGTCCGAAGCCGGCCCCGAGGACCTGGAACGCGCCGCCGCCGTCCATCCGATCGCCGCTGTGGAGTTCGAGTGGTCGCTGTTCTGGCGCGAGCCTGAGGACGATGTGGTACCCACCGCGCGCAAGCTGGGCATCGGGCTGGTCCCGTACAGCCCGCTCGGGCGGGGGCTACTGGCCGGATCGGTCACCACCGGCGTGCTGCAAGCGGCCAACGAGGGTGACTTCCGCCGCGACGACCCACGCTTCTCCGGCGAGCACCTCGAGCACAACCTGACCCTAGCCGGGGAGTTGCGCCAGCTGGCCGCCGAGCGCGGCGCCACGGCGGCCCAGCTTGCTCTCGCCTGGCTGCTCGCTCAGGGCACGGACGTGGTTCCCATTCCCGGCACCCGCCATGCCGCGCGGGTTGCCGAGAATGCCGCCGCGGTCGATCTGTCGCTATCCACCGGCGACCTGGCTCGCCTGGAGGCGACCGCCGGCCGCGGCGCGTGGTCCGGCGACCGGCGTTCCTTCGCCGCCTACGGCACGGCCCGCACGCCTTCGGCTTGACTCTCACCTTGCTTGAGGCCCGAGGGTGACTGACCATGAGGAACTCAGATTCCACAGTCGCGCATCGCTTCGCCGCCGCATTCAACACCCGCGACGTCGACCAGGTGCTCGACTGCTTCACCCCGGACGTGTCCTACCGGGATCTGTACTACGGCGAGGCCGCTGGGCTCGACCAGGCCCGCCGCCTGTTCGAACGCATGTACGCCGAGGGCCACCACCACGAGTGGATCATGACCTGCGTAGCCGAGAACCCAGGCTGGACCATCGGCGAGTGGACCTTCACCTTCACGGTCAGCGATGCGGTGCCGCAGAGCGCCGGCCGCACCCTTCGCTACCACGGCGTCTCCGTATTCGAGACCAGGCAGGGGCGCTGCCACACCTACCGCGAGCACTTCGATCGCGCCGCCACCCTCCTCGCCCTCGGCATCGGGCCTCGTGCTGTGGCCCGCATTGTGCTCCGGCGCCCGTCTGTCGAGGTGATCAACGCCGTACCGGGCACGCTGTGCCGATGACCGACTTGACGATCGGTGAGTTCGCCCGCCGCTGCCGCCTGCCGATCTCAACGCTGCGCTACTACGACCAGATCGGGCTGCTCAGGCCCGCCATGGTCGACGCGGCCACTGGGTATCGCCGCTATCGGGTGGACCAGCTCCGGACCGCCGTGTTGATCTTCCAGCTGCGATCTATCGGCGTGTCGCCGGGCAGCATCGCCCAGATCGTGGCTGGTGGCTTCGGGGCGTCAGCAGGGTTGATCGCCGAACGCCGGCGCATCGAGGCCGAGATCGCCCAGCGGCGGCGGTCGCTGGATCACATCGACGAGTTCCTCCACGGCGGCCGGGTGGAGAACTACCAGGTCGACGTCGTCGAGCTCCCGCCCCGGCAGGTCCCGGCGCGGCCGTTCCTCATCTCGCTCATCGACCTGGAGGCAGGCTTGTTGCGCGCGATCGCCAGCCTGCGCTCCGCTCTGCGACGTGGCGGGTACCGGCGTTCGGGGGCGTGGGGCGCAACGTTCCCGCTGGAGCTGACCGGCGAGGTGAGCGGCGTCGTCTTCGCCCCGGTGGCCGATGTGAACGGCGATCTCCAGACGGCCCGGCTACCCCGAACGCGGGCAGTCCGGACCGTTCACCACGCGGGGGTCGACACTCTTCCGCTCGCGTATCACGCAGCCCTCGAGGCGATCGAAGCGATCGGGGGTTCCGCGATTCAACCGATCATCGAGGAATATCTCGGCCTCGACGATACGGCCGCTCCCGCCACCCCTATTCAGATTCACGTGCCGTATGACCTGGATATGGCATCGTCATGATCAGAGGATCTTCCGGAAGTACGCGGCATGGTTGTGGTAGCCAATTGCCTCGTAGAAACGCCCGGTCCACTCACGTGGCATCGAGCCGGTAGAGGCTTTCGTAGGCGCGGTGCGCGGTGTCTGATTGCCGCAATCCCTGGGCGATGGCCGACTGGCGGGTCGCCCGGTCGACCGCGATCGTGGTCCACCCGTGACCGTCTTCGTCGCTGAGGTGGATCAGCAGCGTGTACTGGTCATGCTCGACACGCAGCCGGTGGCTCGGGTTGGTTGTCTCGTGCAAGCCTCGCACCGATTTCCCCGGACTCGTGTCATCGGCGACGAACGAAGTCCACCGCCTCCGGCCGCTCGGTGGGCGTGCCGGTCCCTCGCCGGGCGCTATCTGCCCAGACACCGCCCAACTCCTCTCGCCATGAACGTCTCGACAGGCAAGCTACTCCGTCAACTCCTCCCCAGCACGTCACCGCCGCTGGCACCGATCCCTTATTCCCGAACTCAACAGGAGAGTCGTCCAGCCCTTGATCGAAAAACTCTGCTGTTGAGTTCGGGAAGCTGAGAGCTGGGGGGAGAGACGGTGGGTAGAAATGATCTACGGCGTGATGTCGGGAAGGTTGGTCCACCGGCTCGGGCAGGTTGAATTGAGTCCGTTCTTCACCGCTTGGTAGATCACCGGGTTGCGCGGTTCGGTACCATGCGCCCCGCCGTCGACCACTGGCAGGCAGGCGCCCTGATCGAGAGGAGCCCACTTGCCGTCAGCT
>CAXUFG010000343.1:0-3447 GCA_964250265.1 uncultured Pseudonocardiaceae bacterium
CCCCCCCCCCACCCCCCGCTTTTTTTGACCACCCACTCCCCGCCCTGCTGTTGCGCCGGCGAGACTCAGAGCGAATCCAGCTCCATCCGAAGATCCACGAGACGCGCGCCCTCGGCGAGCCGAGCAGATGCGGGACGGCTAGTCGTAACGCTATGTACTCACCCGAGTGGCCTAGGTGACACGATCGTGTCATTATGTAACACTCTCGACGAAGTGACGATAACAATTAGTGCAGGATCTCCCGGGGATCCGTTGGAGTGGACCCTCCGGGGATCACTCATAGGGCAACAGGGGCCGTGGTCAACCGCCAAGGCTAGGGAGGCTACAGCGGCTGTCCTCGTACAGGGGGGATCCCGATTGTTCACCAAGAAGGATAGTGATGTCGACCGAAGCACCACAGGGCATCTGAACGCGTCGCTGCCGCCGTGCCTGATCGCCGGTGCCGGGACCGCCATTGGGCTGGCCATCGCTCGGGGCCTGCGTGACACGGGAGTGCCCATCGTTGGCGCGTCCCGCACCCCGACGGCGCCAACCTGCCGCTCAAGGCTATGGCACAGCGTCCTGCAGGTCAGCGCACCAACCACGGAAGGATGGCTGGCGACGCTGCGTGCGGCTCACGCTCGGTACGGCCCAATGGTGCTGTTCCTCGCGGATGACATCGTGGTGCGCATCGTCGCCGAGCACGCTGGCGAACTGGCCACGCAGTTCCACTTCGTGTTGCCAGACCTACCGAGCGTTGATCGATTACTGGACAAGTCGGTTTTCCACGAGTGGGCCCTGGCCAACGACTTCCCGGTGCCACACACAGCGATCGTCCACAACGCTGGCCAGTTGCGCGCAGCCCTGCGCGAGATGGTGTTTCCTGTGGTGTTCAAGCCGGTCGAGCGGACACCACAATGGCAGGACTTCAGTAAGCATGGCACAGCCTACCGATTGGACAGCGCCGACGATTTTGCACGGCTTCCGTTCACTCCGTTTGATGCCGCTGACCGCTTCGTCGTCCAGGAGTGGATTCCGGGCCGGGACAGCGACGTCTATTTTTGTCTGACTTACCGCAACCGCAACGGGGAAGAGTTGGCAGCGCAAGGCGGCCGAAAGCTCACCCAGTGGCGCGTCGACACGGGCAGCACTGCCCTTGCGGTAACCCACCAGGACGCGGAGTTGCACAAGCTGACCCGGCGGCTGCTCGACACCGCTGGCCACGTCGGCTTCGGCTCGCTCGAGGTTCGGCGCAGTACGCGAGATGGGCGGATGCTCATCACCGAACCGACCGTGGGCCGACCGGACCTGCAGACCGCACTCGCCGCCGCCGCCGGAGTGAATCTAGTGGATATGGCGTATCGCGACGCGCTCAAGCTGCCAGCGCCACCGAGCCGACCCAGCCGAGAGGCGATCTGGATTCACGAGACCGCCTTTCCGCGGTCGGTGCTCGTCGCGGTACGCCGCCGCCGCCTCGATGGCCGCACGCTCCTTGCCGCGTTGCGGACCAGGCGGACGCCCACCGGCGCGTTCTTCTCCGAGCGTGATCTGCTCCCACTCGTACTCGAGACGGCCAAGGTCGCCACCAAGATCCTCCGACCGGCACTCTTCACCAGGCGGAGACCCCCTGAACCACTCCTGATCACCCGCCGCGGCGGGTCGACCTGGTCTTCTTGGCGCGCGCGGTTCTCAAGTGCGACCCGAACACATCCCGTTGAGTGGGCGCAGCCTGACGGTGTGGACCCACATGATCGTGGAACACCCGGCAGGTTTCGACGATCATCACCTCCAACCGGGAGCCAACGAGATGGTGACCATGCTGGCCACCCGCTGCTGGCGAACTCGTCATCGAAGGTGACAGTTAACGGGGCGTTGCGTGTCGAGTCGGAGCTGACTATCGGTGCGCACCCGAGAGACGGTTCGCACCCACGCTGTCGGTGAGCCTCAGGGCGCTGCCGAACAGGAGATCACTGCCAGGGCGCGTTGGAGAGCACTGTCGCTCGGTGGACCGTTGCGCCACCGAGCACCGACGTGGCCGTCGGGCCGGACAAGCAGCGCTCCGCGTGGGCCAAGACCGCAGAGGTCGGCCTGCGCTTCGGAGAGGGCCTCGAGATGAAGCGGCCACGGTCTGGCGGCCAGTTGACCCCACTGGTCAAGGTCTGGGGTCAGCAGGGTGAACCACTCGCCCAGGGCGTCCAGCGATGAGCGACCGTTGTTGAGCCAGACGTGTGGCATGCGGTGGCCTGGCCGGCCGGTGGGGACGTAGTCGGTCACCGGATCAGACTGCACCGGCGGGGCGCTGCCGTCTGGCAGGACAGCACCCGACTCGTAGGCGGGGCCGAGCACGAGGCCGAGCTGGGCGAAGTACCGGTCAGACCAGGGCAGATCGATCTCTGCCGGCGGACCTTCCGTGGTCTGTTGCGCACACCGCCGGCCCTGCACCTCCATCACGAGCTGGGTATTGGCCACCGACTGCCGGAGAGTCTGGTCTGCGACCGGCTTTCGTTCCGTCTCGTAGGTGTCGAGCAGGCCCGGCCCCGCCCATCCGTGGACGGTGCCGGCCAGCTTCCAACAGAGGTTATGCACATCGGCGATGCCGGCGTTCATTCCCAGGCCTCCCATGATGGGGATGGCATGCGCGGCGTCACCTGCTAGCAGGATGCCGCCGTCGCGAAACCGTTCGGCCACGAACGCGTTCATGGTCCAGTGTTGAACTCGCAGGACTTCCACGTCGACGTCGACGGCGACGGGGCCCAGAGCGCGAATGAGAAGGTCGCGCCAATCGGTGCGCGCAGCATCCTCGGGTGTCGGGATGAACCAGGCCCAGCCCCCCTCGGGGTAGAGCGGGGCGAACGTCCCCAGCGGGGTGAAGTAGACCCCGGCGGGGCGGTGGGCGCACCAGCCGTCGAGAGCGGCGTCGAACACGACGGTGGTGAAGCTCGCGATCGGCCCAGGTCCGCTGGTCCCGATCCCCAGCCGCGTGCGGACCGTCGAGCTGGCCCCGTCGGCGGCGATGACGTAGCGGGCCCGTACGCGGGACGTTTCGCCGCGCTTGTGATCGATGAGCGATGCCACGATACGATCCGATTCCTCGCTGAGGTCGATGAGCTCGACGCCAAACCGCAGCTCGGCGGATGCTGCGGCGACGAGGACGGGTTCCAACCGATCCTGCGAAGTGGCGACGCCGATCACCGGGCTCTCGAGTATCGGCGCGTTAACCCCGACCATCTCCGCCATGGCGAAATCCCGGTCGAGGAGGGTGTCGCAGAAGCGGACGCGTCCATACTCCGGCCCGAATGCACGAGCGGTGATCTCGGCCGCGAGTCCGAGCTGGCGAAAGATCTCCATGGAGCGGACGTTGACCAACCGGGAACGGGGAAAGGGCGAGAGCTCGCCGCGCTTCTCGACGAGCAATGCGTGCACCCCCCAGCGCTCCAAGAGCGCCCGCGCCATGAGCCCGATCGGTCC
>CAXUFG010000343.1:3475-3590 GCA_964250265.1 uncultured Pseudonocardiaceae bacterium
TTGCCACGGGCATGTCGGCTCCTTGCCTACGTGGAGTCCGCCGGGCCGCTCAGCGACTGCCATGCCGCCCCCGGCGATCGGCGACCAGCGGCCCAACGCTGACTGGGCGAGTCTC
>CAXUFG010000344.1:0-3583 GCA_964250265.1 uncultured Pseudonocardiaceae bacterium
ACCTCGCCGGAACGAGCCTGCCCGGCTGGAGCGAGCGCTACCAGGAGGTCGCCGCCGATTACCCGGTTTGGTCCTGAGCGTGGGCCCCACCGTCACCGGCGCAGCGCCTACCGATTGCCCGCCGACCGCTACTTATGTCTGCTGCTCCGGCACATCGTCCGGGTGGGGTAGGGCAATCACGGTCAGGTCGCCGATCCCGGCGAAGTCCGCGGCGTTGCAGGTGTAGAGAGGTAGGTCGTGAGCGATGGCGACGGCCGCGATCATCGCGTCGAAGGCCCGTGCTGTCGGTTTGCGGCCAGCGCGACGCAGCGACGCCGCTACCCGGCCGAACGCTCTGGCTGCAGACACGTCGAACGGAAGCGGATCGAAGTCTGCCTCTGCTTGCTGCACGTGCGCCTGGCGGGTCGCCTGCTCAGCTTCCGATGCGGCGACGAGCGGACCGACCGAGAGCTCGGCCAGCGTGACTGTCGAAATCAAGGGTTCCTGAGGAAGGACCATCGGGTCGGTGAGCCGAGTCAGCAGCATGACGGTGCTGGTGTCCAGCAGACCCTGGCGAAGTCGTGCTGTGGTCATAACGAGGGGTCGATAACCGCGTCGATGTCGGCCCGGAGTTGCCGCGGATCTACTGGCGGCAGGTGCTTCCAGCGGGAGAGTAGCGTCGCTGCCGTCAATGGTGGTCGGGCCAGCGGGCGTAGTTCCGCGACACGCTTGCCTGCGCGGGTGACCACCACCGTCTCGCCGCCGGCGACACGATCGATCACCTCTCCACCGTGGTTGCGCAGCTCTCGAACAGTGACCTCGCTCATGAGGGAAATGTATCACCTGTGAGACGTACGGAGGCCACTCGTCTAGACTGGCCAGCGTGCTGATCGCTCGCGGTGGTGGTCGCCGACCGCGAGGCAGTCGCGCTCGCGGGCCGCTACCCCCGACCTCGGAACTGCTGAGGTAGCCCAGGTTTGCCGCAATGGGGTCCGCCCGCGATACTGGGGGAGCCAAGGCAGTAGCTGCGGAAGTGAGCCTGGTTCCTCTCCGGACGGTTTGGAGCCGGGTTTCGCGTTTCCGAGGTCGTTAGCGGTACAAGAGCGGGGCGATTTGTGCCCGCCAGGTGCCGTCCGCACCGGCGCACCATGCGATCGCGTCTGCGACCCACAACATCGGCTTGCCGACCTGATCTTCGTGCCTTACGCGAACCTGGAGTCTCGATTGATATCCAGCAGTGCGTTGCGGATGTCCCTGAGGTCTCGGGCTTTCCCACCCCCGTCGATCCGTTCGATGGTCAGCTTGATGACTCCGAGCTCGACGAGCTGCGGCACGAGCGTTCGCCAGCACTCCGACCGAGCGTCGGTCTGTCGCCCGCACGCGCTGGCGTAGAGCGCGCAGATGTTCTCCGCCGTGAGCTGACCCACGACCAGCCGACGGTCGGAGTCTCGCAACTTCGAGAAATGGACTCGGCGCGTCTTCGGCCGGACCGATCCCTGCATGACCTTGCTGACGATCTCCATCTGACAAGGGCACACGATGACGACCGCGATTCCGTAGCGCCCCTGCCGGCGAGTCTCATCGGCGAAGCCAAGTCGATCCGCGCGACCGCAGTGGAGGCAGGCCTTGCGACCTACTCGCACCTTCTTGCGAGCCACGCCGGCTGCCGCCCTTCCCGGAGTCAGCACTGAAAGCGTCCGCGTTCTCGAACCTGATTCTGACCCTCGTGGCCGGACCCCATTGAGGCATGTCACCTTTCGTCTCACTGGTGACGATCTGCGGCCTGGTTCCGGCCCTCGTGGCCGGACCCCATTGAGGCTCGTTCCATGGGCAAGCGCCGTTGCCGGGCCAAGCCGCGCGTCCATTTGGCGATGGCAACGGCGATGGGCCGTCGGGCAGGTGGCGGCCGGACGGAGCTGCCGGGGTGGGACCGCCGCGGAGCTTGACCGTTCCGTCCCGCCGCGAAGACCATGAGCAGACCCACGGGTCGGTCGTAGTAGCGGTAGTAGTGCAAACGGTAGAGGAGGAGTGTGAGCCTGGCGATCCGTGTTCTCGACGCGGAGGGCACCGGCTGGGCGGCGGAGCTTATGGAGCGCGTCGCGACCTCAGCCGCCGACGAGGCGAAGGTCGCCATACTGGCCGCCTGCTCGCTGCGACTGGTCGAGCAGTGGTGGGTGAAGCCGCTGCAGCCCACTGGTGCCACCGACGCAACCGGGCGGATCGCCGGGAGCGGATTTCCGGCATCGTCGGTCCCGCCCCACCGATCTATGACCCGGGCGGCCCGGCCCTGCTCGCCGACCGAGTCGATGACGACACCGACCTCGCGCTCATCGAGCGACAGGCGGCCGCCTGCGGGGGCCGCCTTGGCCATCATCCCGATCCCCGCAGGTGTCGACCGCGAGGACGCGCTCGGGCGGGCCGGCTGGACGGTGTCCCCGGCCTGGTACCTCGGATGACCCGGCACCACCACCAGCGCGTTGGCGTAGAAGCCGGCGAACCGGTATCCCCGACCGTGGCCGCCGGGTAGCACTGACTCCGGTAGACAGTCTGTCGGGCGGAGCGCCGGCGGACCGGCCCGACAGGATTCGTAGCCTGACCATCGTGACCACCGCTGGGCCGGCGCGACTGTGGCACACAATCAACACCGGCCGCATCGTCGGCAAAAGCCAAGCGCTCAGCGTTGCCGCTGCTCACTGGCCGGACCCGCCCCGCGCCTGAATGAGATCGCCGTAGCGCGCCGGGACGCGACTGCTCCGCTGGGACGCCTGCACGCCCAAGCCGCGCGACGAATCCGGGCCTCAGGCTGGCCTGGCAACTCTGCCCGGCGACCCTGCCTGAGCGGGCGGCCGCTGTGAGATCTCCTGTCGGAATAGCCCTCGATCCGTCGACGCCCTTGCTGCTGGCGCCGAGGCGAGGAAGCGCGCTATCCGTCCTGAATTTCTTTCACGTGGACTTCTGCGGTGCCTCCTGAGCGCCCGGCTTTGTCGGTGCTCCATCGTAGAATTGGGTCATGTCCAGCGAGCCGATGTGCCCTCCTGTGTGGCAGAGCAATGATGCGGAGCTGCTCGCTGAGTTGGGTGCGCTGGAAACTCGGTTGCATTCCACCTGGGCGCAGATGCTTTCGGTGGTCGCCGAAATCGACTCGCGCGGCATGGCCAGTGGTTTGGGCTACCGCAACACAGTCGAAATGGTGCGGGCCATCGCGCGGGTCTCCCGGGGTGAGGCGCGGGCCCGGGTGGACGCTGCGGCCGACGTGTTGCCCCGCCTTGGGGTGAATGGCGCCCCGGTGGATCCGAAGCTCCCGACCACCGCGGCTGCGGTAGCCGACCATGCGATCGGCGCCGCGGACGTCGCGGTGATCCGGTCCGTGCTCGCCCGCATCCCCCGTACACCTAGGCGCGTCGGCCCGGGCGGAGGTCGAAGCCGAACTGGCCCGCCACGCCCGCACCCTGGACGCTGGGCAGCTGGCGGTGCTGGGCAAGCGGATCCTCGCGTATTTGGATCAGGACGGTCGAGGTCCCCATGACACCGCTGAAACCAAGCGGCGACTCAGCTTTCGGGATCGCGACGGGGGGTATGAGCTGGCCGGATGGTTGGACCGGGA
>CAXUFG010000345.1:0-3572 GCA_964250265.1 uncultured Pseudonocardiaceae bacterium
AGGTGGCTTTCTGCGGCGTCGAATTGGGTGGGATGGTCGGCATCTGGCTCGCGGCCTCGGAACGGTTGTCGTCCCTGGTACTGTCCAACACCAGCGCCCATTACGAGGACGACGCCCCCTGGAATGATCGGGCGTGGTCAGCCCGGCTTGGGGGCACCGGTGGCATCGCTGCCGAGGTGGTTGCCGCTTGGTTCAGCCCGGAGTGGGCGGCGGCGCACCCGGAGGCTTTAGAGCAGGCGATCGAGATGGTCACCAAGACCTCGGAGGACGGTTTCGCCGAATGCTGTATTGCCCTCGCTGGCTGGGACGGACGAAAATTGCTTGGCCGGATCTTGACACCCACGCTGGTGCTCACGCCTGCCCCGGAGGCTGGGCTGCCGGTGGATCCCCAGGCCAAGGCCCTGGCCACCACCATTTATCGGGCGAAGCTCGAAGTTCTCAACGGTGCAGAGCTAGGGGTCGTCGAGCAAGCAGACCGGGCCAAGTGGCTGATCTCCCTGCACACCAAAAAATCACGCGGATGTCGTGGGCTATTTGTTGCCCGATACCCACTGCTCGCCGACCAGGATCGACACCCAGCCGCCCACACGCGACCGCAACATAGATGATCATCCGTGGACCCGGACCCAAGTACGTTGAGCACGTGTCGACACCGATCGTGTCGATTTCGTCTACGGTTCCAGCCGAGGTGCCTGTAAAGCGACAACCAGTCGCTCGCCGACGCCGCGGTGCTCCCCTTCGCGAATCGCTCGTTCACGGCAATCGCCATGGCGGTCGTCTTTTTGTTTCTGCCCGACCCTCCAGGGTCCTGCGCGAGTGCCGACGGGTACTCGACAACGGCGGCCGCCTCGCAGTCATCACCAGCGGCCCCGAGCTCCGCGGCACGTCCATTGTGCCGGAACCGCTGGCGAGCCTGGCGCACTTCTACGACGAGGAGGCCCTCGCGACGCTTGCTCACGATGCCGGGTTCGGCAAGATCGCCGTCGTCGACAACTCTGGTGAGAAGCTACTCACCGGCCGTAAGAAAAGCAGTTGAACATGGCCTCAACGGTGAGATATTCGCGCTCCCAATTTCGACCGAGTCACGAGCAGTATCGGGTCGACTCGCTGTAATTGGGTCACGTCATCAAGTGGCCTGACCGCCACATCTGCGGCCACATCGGATACCCGCGGCGGCGCTGGCCCCGGCCCGCGTGGCTGGAGTCTTAAAGGTCGCCAGACCCGGAGATCGTCGTAACCGTCGGGTACCCGTCGAGGTCCAGCTTGGCTGGGTTTCCCTGGTGAGGTCATCGTCCCGGCGGTGCGGTGGTATCTGCGCTAGGGCTGTCGTATCGAGGTGCCGGATTAGTGGTGCGCCCGCTGGGGTATGTGGTGTTCGCGTGGTGGGGGTCGCCGCACGCGATGACTTGGAGGTCTGATGCCCGTCGAAGCGCGCTCCGCTGCCAAGACCCTCGCTGCCGCGTCGCAAGAGGTGATACCCGGGGTGCCGGGCATCGAGCCTCCCACGGTGGCCGAGCCGACCGAGGCACGTGGGCCGTTGCCGCCAAAGCCGGACCAGAGTGCCCCGGCGGGGGTGTCGGCCACCGGGGATGTTGTGGAGGGGCTGGAGCGGTCGCGGGCGCAGCAGGGTCCTTATCTGACGACCGCGCAGGGGGTCCGGTTGCCGGAGACCGATCACTCCCTGACAGCGGGGGTCCGGGGTCCGACGCTACTTCGTGATCACCATCTGCGGGAGAAGGTGATGCATTTCGAGAGGAGGAATGATCACGATGGACATGGGAGAAAAGATCGTTAAGAAGGCTGCGGAGTTGAAGGGCAAGGCTACACAGGCTGCCGGCAAGCTCACCGGCAATAAGCAGCCCGGGAAGGGGCGGCCGGCAGACAGCCGGGAAGAGCCGATGAGTGACATCACTCCCTTTAGCTCTTGGATGAGTGACATTCCTGATGACGTGTTGGTGACGGCGCTGAGCATTCCCGGAACCCATGATTCTGGCTGCATCGACGGTCCCTTAGGGTTTGCCAAGACGCAGAACCTGGACATCGCAGAGCAGCTGAATGCCGGGATACGTTTTCTCGACATCCGGCTCGCGCACTATCAGGATGATCTTTTCGTGCATCACGATGTCATCTATATGGGGAAAAACTACAAAGATGTTCTGCAGATTTGTGTCGATTTCCTCGTGGCGCATCCCTCTGAAACCATCGTGATGTCAGTCAAAGAAGAAGACCGCTTCGATGGCTCTCTTGGGGATTACGCTCCCTCTGAAGTCCTTAGCCGGTTGTTGAGAGGAGACGTCGAATCCCGGGATAATAAGCGCTCATTTGACGATGAGTTCCAACGTCAGACCTGGGAGCTGCTAGGGAGCGTACCGCCGTTCTACAATTATTCTGCACCCTCTAGTGGCGGTCACCCGGTGACTACCGCACCAGCGTTCACGTCCACATCGACACTGGGAGAGTCTCGCGGTAAAGTCATCTTACTGCGAAGATTCCAGGGTGGTGAGGGTATGGGATTCGATGTTACTTATTGGCTGGACGATACTACCACGAGAAGCAACGAGGACGAGGGTGGAAATCCCAGAGACGCGACCCCTCCGATATATGCTATTGAAGACCATTATAACAATCCCGACGACAAGTACGACCTAGTCATCGCGCATATTGAGAAAGCAGTGAACGGTGACCCCGAGGACCTTTACATCACCTTTTCAAGCGCGGTTACTCTGCAGGCCAGTAGCTACTCAGAGAAGATCAACCCCCGTCTCAACGACTATCTCGCTGCATCTTCGCAGGCACGCCTCGGCGTTGTGGTGATGGACTACTTTGAAGAACCGCGAGAGTTGATCGCTAACCTGATCAGAACGAACTTCAAGGACTGGAGCGCCCAGTCTGGTCGGTCAAGAACGTCAGCTGATCAACACGCCGGTGAGTGATCACCGCTGCTGCCCGCCGCCGAGCCCGCGCAGGTGTCGGCTGTGGAGGGCGTGAGCTGAGCGTGCAGCCCGGGGGGAAGGATGTCGAGTCCATTGGTCGAGTTCTGCGGCGCCGTCGTAGTTGGCGAGGAACGCTGCGAGGTGCGGAGTTGCGGGAACTCGCCCAGATCCTGCCCGAGCCGCCGCATGGTCAGCGCTTTCGGGCCCTCGGCGTCGGCGGTGCGGTCAGGGCGCCCTCGTGAGATGATCGGCCAGCTTGACGCCTGTTCCTTTTGCGTCACTCGTAGTCCACGCCTACCGTCTATGCCGTAGAGGTCGGGCTGCGGTACTGCAAGTCAACATGACGATAAATCGGCAGGAGACTGGATCGGCATGAGGCTGTATCTAGACGGGCGCCGCGGCGTCCTGATGCGCCGCGGGGGCCGGGGTGGTGCCGGTCGCCACCAGCTTCGGCGCACCCGAGCCGTGCCCGCTGCTGCCCGACCCGACCACGCCCGCGCACGTCCGGGAGCGGCTCACTCCGGCTTGAGGTCCCGGGTGATCAGTTCCTTGGCCATCGCCGGCGCCGACAGCCCCTCGTGGCAGACCCGCCGCACCCCGTCGGCGATGGGCACCTCCACGCCGTGCCGGGCGGCGAGT
>CAXUFG010000346.1:0-3551 GCA_964250265.1 uncultured Pseudonocardiaceae bacterium
TTCGGAGCGCGGAGCAGCGGCGCCAGCGCGGAGCGGGGCGCCCAGATCCGGGCGAACTGGGGGGTCGACGCCCCGGTGCTGACCCAGTACGGCGCCTGGCTGGCGCACGCGGTCACCGGGGATTTCGGCGACTCGCACTCGCTGCAGCAACCGGTCTCCCAGGTCATCGGGGAACGGCTGGGTTGGTCGGTGCTGCTGCTGGTCGTAGCCTTCGCGGGTGCCCTGCTGCTGGGCGTCGTCTTGGGCACTGCGGCTGCCTGGCGTCAGGGCGGCTGGCTGGACCGGACGATCACCGGCGCCTCGTATGCCCTGGAGGCCGCGCCGGTGTTCTGGCTGGGCCTGGGGGCGCTGTACGTCTTCGCGGTGGCCTTGCGGTGGCTCCCCGGCGGCGGACTCGCCGATCCGGGCGCCGGCCTGAGCCTCGGTGCCCCACCTGTTGCTGGGGATCGTCATCGTCGCGGTGCTGCGGCCCAGCCTCACCGCGGTGGTGATCTCGATCGCCGTGACCCACTGGCTGTCCTCGGCGCGCATCGTCCGCTCCACCGTGCGGTGTTGCTGATCACCCACGATCTGGCCGCGGCCCGGCGCGTCGCCGACCAGGTCGCGGTGATGTACGCCGGCCACCTCGTCGAGATCGGACCGGCCGCCGACGTGCTCGAACACCCCCGCCACCCCTACACCCACGGCCTGATCGACTCACTACCCGACCGGGCGTTCACCCCCATCCCCGGCCTACCCCCGTTGCTCACCGAACTGCCGACCGGCTGCCCGTTTCGCCCCCGCTGTCCCCGTGCCGTGCCCGAATGCCGGCAGCGCCCACTACTGGCCGAACACGCCACAGACCACCCGGTGGCCTGTTACCGACCATGCCCAACATCACCATGATCAACACCTTGAGCGCTGTGGATGTGGTAGCCGGCTACCACCGCCACCATCCGGTGATCCACGACTTGACGCTGGATGTCCGGGCTGGGGAAACCCTCGGCCTGGCCGGTCCCAGCGGCAGCGGGAAGTCCACCCTGGCCCGGGTGCTCAGCCTGCTTCACCAGCCGACTAGCGGCAGCGTGTGGGTAGATGGGTGCCAGGTGAGCGGCTACCGGCATCGCGCCCCCTGGGCGCTGCGCACCCACATCAGGGTGCTCTTCCAGCAACCACGGCCCTCCGTCGACCCCCGTATGACGTTGCGCCGGGCGATCGGTGAACCGCTGGCCGCCGCCCGCACACCGGGCACGCCGGCCCGGGTCGACGAGCTGGCCGACCTGGTCGGACTCACCCCAGACCTGCTCGGCCGCCGCGCGCACGAGGTCAGTGACGGGCAACTCCAGCGGGCCTGCCTGGCCCGTGCCCTCGCGCTGACCCCCGGCTACCTCATCTGTGACGAGATGACCACCATGCTCGACGCCTCCACCACCGCCGCATTGGTCGCGGTGATCCGCGACTACCAGCAGCGGACCAGAGCAGGGGTGCTCGCCATCTCCCACGACACCGTCCTGCTGGACCACTGGGCCGACCGCACCCTGCACCTGACGGGCACCGGCGATTTGCAAAGTGATCCACAGGACGCGTCCTAGATCGCCTATTTGATTCCGACGACCATCGAGTCGGGTCCAACGAGTGGCTCGACGTAGCTGTCGCGAAAGCCTGCCTCATGCATCCAGGCACGGCAATCGGCGCCCGTGTAGTCGAATCCTCCGGGTGTCTCGACGAGCATGTTGAGGCTCATCAGCAGGCCGAATGCGTTGCTGCGCCGCTCGTCGTCGATGATCGCATCGTAGACGATCAGCGCACCGCCCTCGGGCAGGGCGTCGTAGGCCTTGCGCACCAACAGGCGTTTCTCGTCGAGGTCCCAGTCGTGCAGGATGTGGCCCATCACGAACACATCCGCCTGGGGCAGTGGGTCGGTGAAGAAGTCGCCGGCGGTGAAGCCCAGCCGCTCGCCGAGCCCGAAGCCCGCTATGTAAGCGTCGAAGATCGGCCCGAGCGCGGGCAAGTCGAAACCGCCGCCAGTGATGTGCTCATGCGCGAGGGCGATCTGAACCGGCACGGCTCCCTCGGCGCAGCCAATGTCGATCACGCTGCGGTGCCCCTGCCAGGGAAACTTCGCCGCGATCGCTCTCGCCGTGTCGGCGCTGATTCCGCTCATCGCGCGGGCGAACTGCGCCAGCTTCACCGGGTCGGGGTAAATCACCTCGAACATGTTCTTGCCGTCGCCCTTGGCCTCGTTTTGCAGGAGTCCGGTTCGCAGACCCTCAGTCAGAGACCCCCAAAAGCCGTAGAGACGCGCGTTGGCCATCTCCAAGATGCCACCCATGTAGGAGGACTTGGCCCGATCGAGGAACAAGTCGGTGGCCGGCGTGTTGGCGTAGCGGCCGTCCTCGCGCTCGAGCATGCCCAGCGCGACCAACGCATCGAAGAAGTCCCTCGCGCTACGCGGGTGCAGTCCCAACCGCTCCCGCAGCGTGTCGCCATCCAGCGCGCCCGCGCTCGCCAGCTCCGAGAAGACCCCCAGCTCGACGGCGCTCAGTAACGTCTTCGAGCCCCAAAACGCCATCCCGAGTTGCATAATCGCAGCCGGCGTCACCTCGGTATCCTGCTCGACCGCAGACGCTTGTACTTCGCTCACCAACGCACTCCACTTCCGAGAAACAGGTCTGTCGGTTAGCTAGCCTACGATCGCCACCGGGATCTGCACAGCTTCAACAGACGGCATCAACGGTGCCAAGGGTGATCGTAGGACAGACCCCGATTCCGCGAGTAGCTGGCGGCTCACGCACCGCTCCTCGACCGTGACGCCGAATAACGTAGCTGGTCACTGCGGCTTCTCCTCGACAGACTTGCCCATTTCAGGATGCTCCTCTCCAACTCCACGTAAAAACGGTCCGCAAGTCCGCACCGACAGAATCATCAGCCGCGAAACCCGCTACCGGGCCGGTCTGTGAGTAGCCAGACGGCACCCTTGGGCGTGTCGCGAACTTCGATCCCACCGGCGCTAAGCCGATCGCGGAGAGTGTCGGCGAGCGCCCACGAGCCTTGTTCGCGAGCCTGCTCCCGCAGCTCGATGAGCGCCTCGACGAAGGGCGCGACGGCCTCTCGCGGATCACGCGCGCCCAGCACGGCGAGCTCGGCCAACCGCGTCACCATCCGGCGCAGCATTGCCCTGGGACCCTCGGTGCCGTCCATCTCCTCGGTGTCGGCCGACCAGTCCACGATGGCCTGTTCCAACTCGAGGACAGCCGTGACGGCGGCGTTCACGTCACGGACCGTCAGCCCGCTGTCGAAGACGTAATTCAGCCGCTGCGCCTCCGCGCGTAGTGACGGTGTCGGGCGAATTGTCTCGGTGGCCGACGGCGGTGCGCTGGCTGACGCCCTCGCCGGCCCGCCACCGGCGGCGACCGCCCGGAGTTCATCGATTGCCACGATGGCGCCTGAGGCGAATACCGTGCTCGTACCCTGCCTGCGCAGCGTGAGCGCGGCCCGCCCCAGCACCGTGACCGTATCTTCATCAAGGTCGAACAGCGCGGCGGTGTGCTCGTCCACGCCGAGCACGACCG
>CAXUFG010000347.1:0-608 GCA_964250265.1 uncultured Pseudonocardiaceae bacterium
GGCGCCGCCGTAGGCGACCAGCGCCAGTTCTGCCGGGTCGACGCCGCGCTCGGTGCTGACCTTGCGCAGCGCGCGAGCCATGGTGGCCCGCACCACCGCGAGGATCCCGGACGCCCCGCCGGCTGTTTCCGGTAGCGCACCGATCGCTGCCGCGGCCGCGTTGACGTCCAGGCGCAGCCCCCCACTCATCTCGCGATCCGGGTCGAGGTGGCCGAGCGCGCAGTGCGCGTCGGTCACCGTTGGCGCGGTGCCACCCAGGCCGTAGCAGGCTGGACCGGGGTCCGCACCCGCCGAGGCGGGGCCGACCCGTAACGCGCCTCCGATGTCGACCCAGGCGATTGACCCGCCGCCCGCGCCCACGGTGTGAATCCCGACCGCCGGGGTGCGGAACGGCAACCCGGCGATCTGCGCGGACGTCGACACCTCGGGCTGACCATCCCTGATCAGGCACACATCGGTGGAGGTGCCGCCCATGTCGAACGCGATCGCGTGCTCGAAGCCCGCGCAGCGCGCCACGGCACCCGCGGCGACGACCCCGGCGGCCGGCCCCGGCCGCCACCGGTGCACCCGCGCGGCGGCCGGGCCAACGACCCGGGCGGGGGCCCCCC
>CAXUFG010000347.1:618-3500 GCA_964250265.1 uncultured Pseudonocardiaceae bacterium
GGTCATCACGGTGATCGTCGGGCCGGGCAGCTGGGCGCTCAGGTTGGACAGGTAGCGGCGCATCACCGGTTCGACGGTGGCGTTGAGCACGCACGTCGAGGCCCGCTCGAATTCACGGAACTCGGGCAGCAGCGCGCTGGATCGGGTGATCGGCACGTTCAGCCTGCTCAACGCCTCGCACAGGCGCCGCTCGTGGGAATCGCCGGCGTAGCTGAACAGCAGGCTCACCGCGACCGACTCCGGATCCAGGCTCTCGACCTGGCGCCGCACCCGATCGATCTCCTCGTCGGTCAGCGCGATGATCGCCGCACCGTCTGGGCCGGTCCGCTCCACCACGGTCACCACCAGCTCATGCGGCACCAGCGGCTCGGGGCGGGTGACGGTCAGGTCGTAGAGCGCGGGCCGGTCCTGCCGGGCGATCTGCAACACATCGGCGAACCCGCTGGTGGTCACCAGCACGGTCCGGGCCAGCCTGCGTTCCAGCACCGCGTTGGTGGCCGTCGTGGTGCCGTGCGGCAGCAGCCGCAACTCCGTGCCGGGCCACGCTTGCGTGACACCGCGGTGCACACCCACGGCCTGGTTGTCCGGGGTGGTGAGCACCTTCACCGCCCGCGGCCGGTGGCCGGGCGCGTGCACCACGACATCGGTGAACGTGCCCCCCACATCCACCCCCGCACATTCCACCGGAGCTGGCTTCGGGACGTTTTCGGTCACGGCGCCCTCCCCGTGATGCCCATTCGGATGCGATCCCAACCAGTCAATCGCAATGTGACGCCCTGAGCACTCCCACCCCGGATTCGCGCTGAGCCTCCGGGAGCCTGAGAGCTGATCACGAGGTTGAAGATCCACACGCATGCTTGACCGGGTCGCTGGCGGCACGCCTGCGATCTCCTGCGCGTCATTGAGATCCTCCGACCAGTGATCACCGAATCTGAGCTGTGACAGTGCAGAACTGCACGCTCACAGCTCAGATTCAGCGATCACTGGCGCGAACAGACCCAACCGAGACACCGACGTCGGGCAGAATCCGGACACATCACTCCTCGCCCACGAAGTGAGCCTGCCGGGGTAGCTCCCAACCCAGTCAGAATGATCAACGTGGCGCGGACCTCGCGAAGCCATGTTGAGGCACCGGTGCGTGGGCTCTTTACCTGGTTTGATGTAGCGGCCGGATTTCGTTGGTCGATAACGCAGGTGTTGGGCTGATATGTGGCTCGTGGTGTATGCGACGGATGGGCGGGGGCCGTGACGGACCGGTTGCTGGTGGATATGGGTGCCGATGGTCGGGTGTCGGTGTCAACCTGGCGCGACGGTGAACTACCCAGCCCGGTGGGGGAACCGCGCGAGTTGGTGTGGCCGCTGGACGCGGACGCCCTGGAAGAGTTGCGCTGGTATCTGGAGGACTACCTGCGAGCGCCCTACGGCGTGTATGGCGAGCGGGGTCCGCGGGTAGCGGCCCAACTGACCGCGTGGGGGCAGGCGGTATTCGCCGCGATATTCGGTGCCGGCCCAGCACGTGACGCCTACGTACGCACGCGCTCTCGGACGGGCGCAGGTGTGGAGATCGTGTTCCGGTCGGCCGCGCCGGACTGGTTGGGGCTGCCCTGGGAGCTGTTGTGCGATCCGGACCGCCCGACTCCGGTGGCGCTGGATCGGGTCGGGGTGAGCCGGAGCCTGCCGGCAGCCGCCCTGGGTGAGACGTTCAGTGTCGGCGGCGAGCGGTTACGGGTGTTGATGGTGATCTCGCGACCCCAGGGTGCCGCTGATGTGGGTTACCGGATGATCGCCCGCCCGTTGCTGGAACGCCTGGAGGCGGTGCGCGGCAAGGTCGAGCTGGTGGTGCTTCGACCCCCGACCCTCGATCACCTGGCTGAGGTGCTCTCACACGCGCGGGCGGCTGGGGAGCCGTTCCAGGTGGTTCATTTCGACGGCCATGGGGTGCTCAACGGCCGCTTAGGCGCGGCCGGTTCCGGTGCACCGCTGGCGTTCGAGAGCCCCTCGGAGCAGGGCGTCCTGGTGTTCGAAAAACCCGGTGGCGGCCCGGACTACGTGCCGGCGGCTGAGGTGGCGCGGGTGCTGGCCGAGGCTCAGGTGCCGGTGGTGGTGCTCAACGCCTGCCAGTCCGGCGCGGTCGGCAAGCAGCTGGAGGCCGCGGTCGCCACCCGCCTGCTGCGGGAAGGCGCAGCGTCCGTGGTCGCCATGGCCTACACCGTCTACGCCGTCGCTGCGGCCGAGTTCATGGCGGCGTTCTACGAGCGCCTGTTCGCCGGCGACCGAGTCAGCGATGCGGTCAGCGCCGGTCGAGGCCGGCTGGCCCGGCGCGCGCAACGGCCCAGCCCCAAGGGGCCGATGGCGCTGGCGGACTGGGTCGTACCGGTGCATTACCTGCGCCGCGACGTCCACTTCCCCGATCTCCAGGCGGCACCAGCCGCCGGGCCGTCACTGGATGAGCTGCTCGACCAGCTGCGGGAGCGCCCGGCGGATGACTCCAGCGCAGCCCTGGTGCCGGTGGATGCGTTCGTGGGCCGCGACGGGCTGTTCTTCACCCTCGAGGTGGCCGCCCGGCTCCAGCGGGTGGTGGTGCTGCACGGCCAGGCCGGCACCGGGAAGACCGAGCTGGCCAAGGCATTCGGCCGGTGGTGGCGCGACAGCGGCGGGGTGGCACGCCCGGAGTGGGTGATCTGGCATTCCTTCAAACCCGGCATCGCCTCCTTCGGTCTGGACGGGGTGGTGGCCGAGATCGGCCTGCGGGTCTTCGGAGCCGACTTCGCCCGACACGAGTCCGCCCAGCGCCGAGAGGCGATACTGGAGTTGCTGAGCCAGCGGCGGCTGCTGCTGATCTGGGACAACTTCGAATCCGTCCAGTCGATGCCCGACCCGAC
>CAXUFG010000348.1:0-3498 GCA_964250265.1 uncultured Pseudonocardiaceae bacterium
TGTCGCAGCGTTCGCGCAGTCGATGGGCCTGGGCGAACGCGTCGGGTGCGAACGGATCGAGGTGGTGCACGTCCAGGGTCAGCGCGACCCCGTGGTATCCGGTGTCGGCCAGCAGCGACAGGGCGTCGTCGAGGCGGTGGTGCGCCAAGCCGTTGGTGTTGTAGGCGTAGCGCAGCCGGGTCTGTTGTGTGTTCACGAGGCGAGCACCTGGGCCACCACGTGGCGGCCCGGTTCGCGGTAGAGCGGATACAGCTCTCCCACCCGCCGCTGCGCGCCCGCGCGGTCGAACCAGGCCGGGCCGCCGAGGCGCTGCTGCGCATCGACGGTGAGGTGTACCTGGGCCCAGCCGCCCGGGTCCGGGCCCACGGCCACGAGTCCGTCGTCGCCGTCGAGCAATCGGCGCACTCCCCGCTCACCGATCCGGCCGTAGGACATGGTCTCGACCTCCAGACCGGGGACGAGCACCTTCGCCGCGACGGCCTCGCCCGCCGAGGGCTGCAGCTCGACGAGCACGTCGAGACCAGCGTCGTGCAACCCGCCGACCAGCTGGGCGTGCAGGTCGTTGCCGTTCCAGGTCGGCAGATCGACCAGGCGCACCGTGGATCGACGCGCCAGCACTCGACCGGCCAGCAGCTCGACCAGCGTGGGCGTATCGCGGCGCGCCCAGCTCAGCATCGCCGCCAGCGCCCGGTCCTCCTCGACGAGGCGTTCGGGCGGGTGGCCCTCGAGCCACTCGTCGAGATAACCCGGGGGGGTCGCCCGGCGGACGAGGTCGAGCGGGCCGTGCATGAACGCTTTGCGGGTGCGGGCGGCGGCGAACTCGTAGAGCGCCTTGCGGACGGCCGAGTCACGGTCCGGGTGCGCGGCCTCCCCGCAGGCTGTGGCCATCACCGCCGCCGGCTCGGTGCCATCCCGGGAGCAGCCGACGGCATAGACGTCGACGACCCCGAAGTCGGTGCTGGCGAGCTTGACCACGACATCGATCCCAGCTGCGTCGAGCAGCGTCAGCAGGTGCAGGGCATCCGGGTCACGCAACCCGTGCAGGTCGAGCGCGACACCCCGATCCATCGCCCGGAACGCGGTCGCATTACCGTCGCGCTGCAGCACTTCCAGCAGGGCGTGCGCCACCGCCGCTTCGGGATCGAAAGCGGCTCCCTGGCCGTTGGTGATGATGGTGATCAGCCATCCACCGGCCGTGGGATCACCCGGAAGGTCGTCCGGCGTCGAGGCCACGAACTCGGCAGGCACCAGTACCGGCTCCCCGTCGCGCAACCGGGTCATCGGCAGCCACTGCAAGACGCGCTCTTCGTCGTAGTCGCTGCCTGCCTCCAGGCACAGCATGCGCGGATCCTGAACCCGGGCGGTCCCCTCCTTGAGCAGCAACTCCGCGTAGGAGGCCTGGATCCGCTCAGCCCGCTGATGCGCTCGCACCGACAACGCCATCTCGGCCATCTCGCCGAGCGCACCCGTGCGAGCCTGCTCCGCGGTCGCGCCGTAGCCGAGACCGCCACCACCGGGATGTCGGGACGATGTGGTCAGCACCGCGCTGTGCACAGGCACGTCGAGTATGTCGAGACCGAGGATCGGGAACTCCACCACCTCCGGCGGGAACGACGCGAGGTAACGCTCGGACGCGTTCACAACTCCTCCATGGGTACGGGGGCGGCGTTCGGTGGGCCGGAGAGAAGTCGTTGGATCAGGTGCACGACGTGGTCGGTGGTCACCCCCGGCACGCACTCGAACGGCGTGCAAACGGTGTCGAACCGCAGCGCGGCAATGACAGTGAGGTACTGCCTCAGCTCGCCGTGCGACAGCGGGATCTGCGCGTGGAACGCCTTGTGCGACGACAGCGCCACCGCAGCCCCGTCGTCGTCGAGGTCCACCTTGAGTGAGTCGCCGCAGAACAGCACTCCCCGACGGCGGTCGTGCAGCACCGAATGGCCCTCGAAATGCCCGCCGGTGCGGTGCAGCACCAGGTCGGGGGCCAGCCGCAGCACGTCGTCGGCCGGCCAGGTCACCCGGAACGCTTTGGTCCACTCAAGATCGCCGACCCCGACACATACCACCTGCGGCTGGAGCTCCTGTTGCACCTTCCACAGCGCGCCGTACCCGTGGACGTGGCTGGCTGCGAGCGCCAACAATCCGCCGTTGCCGGTGGCGCGACGGCGGAGTTCATCGATCGCCTCATCGGAGTACCACGGGGCGCACTCGAAGCCGACCAGCCCAAGGTCGGTCTCGATGACCCAACCCACGCTGCCGAGCCCGAACCTCGGTGTGCACCCGAACCGGCTGACGCCCTCGACGGGCGTCGGTCCCCAGGTACACGTCACCAGCTCGCCGACCTGCTTGTCGGTCAGGAACTCGAAACCGTCGCGCGGCAGCGCATTGCGCACATCGGCGCATACCGGGCACACCGTCGGGCCGGGCGCGGGCCAGCGTTGCCAGTGCCCGCAGTTGGTGCAGGCATAGGCCGGCAGGTCGGGCAACAGCCCGCGGTAAGGGTTCATGCCAGGGCCTCCAGCAGCATCCGGTGCAGCCGTAGATCGCGGGCGGCGGCATAGGGCCAGCCGGTCGTGCCCTCGACCGCGGCGGTGAACGCGGCGAACTGCGCCGCGAACGGCGAGGAACCCTCGAACGCGATCGGGGTCGGGTCGGGGTCGAGCAGGGTGAGGCTGCCGCCACCGGTCTGCCCCATGGTGTCGACGGCGACGAGCGCACCGCGGGTGCCGACGACCTCGAGTCGGCGCCGGGGCAGCGCGTCGGGTGTGTTGTAGGCGACGTGCAGGTCGACCAGCACCCCGCTGGAAGTGCGGCCGTGCAGCATCGCGCCGTCATCCACGGCGCCGCTGCGCCTGGAGTAGTCGTGCACCCGTGATTGGAGCAGTCCGTGCAGCACCTCGATGTCCTCGCCGAGCAGCACCCCGACCAGGTCGATGCCGTGCGGCGCGAGGTCGATAGCCGCTCCGCCGCCGGCCCGCCCGTAGTCGATCCGCCAGTTGTCGTATGGGCGGCCGTCGGGTGTCCAGTCGGCCGGTAGCCAGCAGCAGTACACGATCCGCACCGCGGTGACGGTGCCGAGTTCGGGTAGCAGCTCCCGCAGCCGCACGTGCGCGGGGTGCCAGCGCTGGTCGTAGGCGGTGCCGAGCAGGACGTCGTGGCAGGCCCGGACCAGGTGCTCGGCGTCGGCGAGGTCGGCGGCGAGGGGTTTTTCGCACAGCACGGCCTTCCCGGCAGCCGCCGCCGCCTCGACCACGCTGCGGTGCGCGGAGTTGGGCGTCGCGACGTAGACGGCGTCGAGCCCCGGAGTCGCCAGGAACGCGTCGAGCGAGGAGCAGTGGGGTGCATCGACGGTCAGCCGAGCCATCGCTGACGGTGACGGGTCATGCAGTGCCACGACCCGAGCTTCGGGTACCCGAAGCAGGCCCGGCAGGGCGTGGTCACGGGCCACCCAGCCACAGCCGGCGACGCCCCAGCCGGTCATCACCGCTGCGGGGGAGG
>CAXUFG010000349.1:0-3492 GCA_964250265.1 uncultured Pseudonocardiaceae bacterium
CGCGGAAGGCCGCTGGTGTCGCGATCAAGCGGGCCATAAGGCTGTGTGAGGCCGACAGTCAGCCAGCCATCGTGCACGGCGACATCAGGACCGTCTTTGCTGCTCGCGCCGCCTCCGGCACCACCGATTGTGCACGGCGAAGTGCTGCTTCCCGGTGGGTTAGCCGGCATCGGAGACACCGGACCATCACCCAGGGCGGCCTGGAGGGTCACGGGTTCCGCGGCGGGTTGGGCGGGGGTGCAGACCATGGTGCGTTTAGCCTGGACCGCAGGAGTGGATGCGGGCGCCAGTGCGGCACCCTGCCCGGTAATCGGGTGGGCCGCGGACGGGACCATCGCGGGTTTGTCGGCCTGGGCAGGTGGCGGGATTGCGGCCATAGGTCGTGCGGGGGCGGTGTGCTGCGCGGGCCCGGACAGTGGTCGGGACGTCGGGAGGACCCGGTCCAGAGGCTTGGCGATGCCAACGGCCTTCACGATGGGCCGCAGAATGCTGACCTGCGCCGGCGGGTGGACGGGCAGTCGCGGCGCCGCAGCGGTGGACAACACCTTCTTGACGGTCGGCGCCACCGCAACCGGCGTACCGAAGCCATCGTCGGACCCGTCATCGGATGACACGGCATCGGCGACATGGATCAGGCCCGTGCCGGGCTGCCCTAGGTCCTCATCCGCATAACTGATACCTGATCCCAGCAACCACCCCACGGCGACCAGGCCGCCGAGCAGGACGACCCGCAGCAGCGCGCGTATCACCACGCGGGGCGCAGACCTCGCGCCACCTGCGGTGGGGATAGCGGCCACCGGTTCCCCCTCAACCTTGTGCCGGTCCGGCTTTACCCGGAGAGTTGCTTGCTAATACTACACACTGTGACCACTTTGCGTAATATCAGTAATAGTCGTGCAGCGGGCTCCCGCCGTCACCGGCTGGCGGACGTCACATCCTGGCCGAGGCGAGGCGGTTGATCGCCTCGTCGAGTACCTCATCGCGCTTGCAGAACGCGAAGCGCACCAAGTGCCGCCACGGTGGCCGGTCATCGACGAATACCTGCACCGGCACTGCCACCACTCCGGCGCGTGCCGGCAGATCGCGGCAGAACCGCAGACCGTCGGAGTACCCGAGCGGTCGGATATCCGCGCAGATGAAGTAGGTCCCTTCCGATCGGCGCACTCCGAAGCCCGCGGCGCGCAGCCCGGTGGCCAGCCGGTACTGCTTGTCCTGCAACGCCGCGCGCTGCGCTGCCACCCACTGGTGCTCAGCACGCAGCCCGTGCGCCACCGCAGGCTGGAACGGCGCTCCACCGACGAAGGTGAGGAATTGCTTGGCCGCCCGCACCGCCGCCACCAGGGGAGCCGGCCCGCACACCCAGCCGATCTTCCAACCGGTCACGCTGAACGTCTTGCCCGCGCTGGAGATGGACAGGGTGCGCTGTGCCATTCCGGGCAGCGTCGCGATCGGCACGTGTTGGGCAACGTCGAACACCAGGTGTTCGTAGACCTCGTCGGTGATCACCAGCAGATCGTGTTGGACAGCCAGCGCTGCCAGTGCGGTCAACTCAGCGAGTTGCAACACCGTGCCGGTGGGGTTGTGCGGGCTGTTGAGCACCAGCATCCGGGTGGCCGGAGTGATCGCCCGGGCCAGCGCGTCGAGATCTAAGACGAACCGGTCGCCGTCGCTGACCAGCGGTACAACGCGCCGGGTTGCGCCGGCCAGCGCGACCGCTGCGGCGTAGGAGTCGTAATAGGGCTCGATGAGCAGGACTTCCTCGCCTTGCTGAATCAGGGCGAGCAGGGCAGCGCTGATCGCCTCGGTGGCGCCGACGGTGATCAGCACCTCGGTATCCGGATCGTGTACCAGGCCGTAGCGGGCTGCTTGGTGCTCAGCGACGGCGCTGCGCAGCTCACGAGTGCCGGAGCCGGGGGGGTACTGGTTGTGCCCGCTGGAGATTGCCGAGCGGGCAACCTCAAGCATGCCGGGTGGGCCGTCGGTGTCCGGGAAGCCCTGACCGAGGTTCACCGCACCGGTGCGCGCCGCCAGCGCGGTCATCTCCGCGAAGATTGTCGAGGTGAATGGCTGCAGCCTGGGGACCAGTCCGTGGGTTCGCACGGGCGTCATCCTGCTGCAGGTCCGACGGTCAGGGCACAATCGGCAGCGTGGAGCTGACCTGGAGCGAGCAGGCCAAGCAGCGCGGGCTGCGCCGGATGAAGGCGGTCGCGCTGGCTTTCCTGCTGGGTGCCGCGGTGGTGTACGTGGTGGCGCGGCTCTATGCGAACGCTGCGCCTTGGGTGGGGTACGTGCAGGCGATGGCCGAGGCCAGCATGGTGGGTGCGCTGGCCGACTGGTTCGCGGTGACCGCGCTGTTCCGCCACCCCCTGGGGCTGAAAATCCCGCACACCGCGATCATCCCGCGTAAGAAGGACGCGCTCGGGGAGAATCTCGGGGACTTCGTCGGCGCCAACTTCCTTGCCGAGGTGGTGGTGGCCGACAAGCTGCGCCGGGTGGGGGTCAGCGCCCGGCTGGGTAACTGGCTGGCGCAGCCCCGCAACGCCCAGCGCGCTACCGCGGAGCTGGCCACCGCGGTGCGCGCCGTGATGACCGTGCTGCGCGACGAGGACGTCCAGGCGGTGATGGAGAACGCTCTGGTCAAACGCATTCTCGAACGTCCGTGGGGGCCGCCGTTGGGCCGGTTGCTCGGTCAGTTGCTGATCGACGGGGCGCATCACAAGCTCGTCGATCTGCTCGCCGAGCGGATCTATGAGTGGGTGCGGGACAACCACGGCGCGGTGCTCCGGGTGGTCAGCAAGCGCCTGCCGGGGTGGTCGCCGAGGTTCGTCGACGAGCTGGTCGCGGACAAGCTGTACGGCGAGGTGTTGTCGTTCGCCTGGGCGGTGCACACCGAGGCCGATCACCCCATGCGCAAGGCGGTGGACACCTTCTTGCTGGAGTTCACCGAAGATCTGAAGACAGACCCGGAGATGATCGAGCGCGCCGAGGCGGTCAAGCTGCAGGTACTGGCGCACCCTGAGGTGCAGATACTGCTCGGCTCCGCCTGGGGCACCGCGAAGAAGATGCTGCTGGGTGCGGCCGAGGATCCGTCCTCAGAACTCCGGCGCCGGGTTCACCACGGTCTGGTTACGTTTGGTGGGCGCCTGATCGAGGATGCGGAATTGCGGTCCAAGGTGGACAACTGGTTGCAGGGTGTGGCGGCTTACGTGGTGGCGAACTATCGTGGCGAGATCACCACCTTGATCACTGACACGGTGCAGCGTTGGGATGCCCAAGAGACCGCCCGGAAGGTCGAACTCCAGGTAGGCCGCGACCTCCAATTCATCCGAATCAACGGCACCGTCGTCGGCGCCCTGGCCGGCCTCGCCATCCACGCAATCTCCCAACTCATCCTCTGACCCTCCCCGCCCCCGACATGGAGACATATCGGGGTTACCGGGCCCGGGAGGGGCGCCACCCCGCCGGAGAAGACGGGGGGGGCCCCGGGGGGGG
>CAXUFG010000350.1:0-3446 GCA_964250265.1 uncultured Pseudonocardiaceae bacterium
CTGGGTCGACGTTGCCAGAGGCAGTCGACGCCTTCGTCATTCCAAGCGCTGCGCCAACCCCAACACCCGCGCCAACACCGCCACGCTCGAGTGCGCCCTCGCAGACCTCCACCCCGACCGGCTGCTGGTGATCTTAAGGGCTAGTTTCCGGTCGCATTACCAGCCTCGGCTGGCGTAGCGTTGGTGGGCAGGTAGCTCGGCGACGTTGCTGCCGACCATGGCCTCACCTAGTCCACGCGAGACCTTGGCGATCACGCTCGGGTCATCGAAGAACGTGGTGGCCTTGACGATCGCCTCGGCGCGCTGGCTGGGGTGGCTGGACTTGAAGATTCCCGAGCCCACGAACACTCCCTCGGCGCCGAGCTGCATCATCATTGCGGCATCGGCGGGGGTGGCGATGCCGCCTGCGGTGAACAACACCACGGGGAGTTGGCCTGCGCGCGCCACCTCCGCGACGATCTCGTACGGCGCCTGCAGCTCCTTGGCCGCGACGTAGAGCTCGTCCTCGTCGAGTGTGCCCAACCGGCGCATTTCGCCGCGGATCGAGCGCATGTGCCGCGTGGCCTCGACGACGTTGCCGGTGCCGGCCTCGCCCTTGGAACGGATCATGGCCGCGCCCTCCGCGAGCCGGCGCAACGCCTCGCCCAGGTTGGTGGCGCCGCAGACGAACGGCACCGTGAACGGCCACTTGTCGATGTGGTTGACCTCGTCGGCCGGCGTAAGGACTTCGGACTCGTCGATGTAGTCGACGCCGAGGGACTGCAGCACCTGCGCTTCGACGAAGTGCCCGATGCGGGCCTTTGCCATGACAGGGATGGAGACGGCGTTGATGATGCCCTGGATCATGTCCGGGTCGCTCATGCGGGCGACGCCGCCCTGCGCGCGGATATCGGCGGGCACACGCTCCAGAGCCATCACGGCCACGGCCCCAGCGTCCTCGGCGATCTTAGCCTGCTCGGCGTCTACCACATCCATGATTACGCCACCCTTGAGCATCTCGGCCATCCCGCGCTTGACGCGCGGGGTGCCCAGTAGCGGGGCAGAAGCGGTCTGCACTGGCTGCTCAACAACGGGCTTGTCTGACGACATGGGTTTTCCTCGGTCTGTCGCTCTGAGGCGAGCTCGCTTGGCCCGTTCCGACGGAGCTCAGAATTCGAAACGTGGTGCGGCTTGGCCTAGTTGTGCTCGTTGCGATTTAACAGCCCAAATTGCGTCCAATTCGTCGGCGATCGCGGAGCTCAGTTCCTGCACGTCCGTAGGGGCCGACTCGTGCATCCCTTCGGCTACGATGAGCACCGAGGATGTCGTGTCGCGGGCGGCGGAGCGGGCGCTTTGTCGGTTCGTCCACCGCCGCGCGTGTGCATTTCCGGCGTCGTCGGCAAAGATAACTTCGCCGACCTCGGGAGTTTCCGTCTGACCGGAGAAGGTCAAGTAGGACTCGTCGCCGACGGCGTGTCGGACCTCGATGCCGCCGCTCAACTTTGACGTGTCGAACACGGCCACCGGGATTGCGAAGGCGAGCGATACGGCGTTGCAAAGGTCAATCAGCGGGTGAATTTCTGGAAGCGACCCCTCCTTCCTGAACCGGCGCAGCAACGACTCCGAAGCACATCGATACTGGGTGGGTTTTAGGCCCATCGTGGAGAACGCCCGGCGCCAAGCTCGAATCTCCGGGAACTCCCCTTCCGAAGAAGCTGCCAGCCGGGTTTCGGCGGTGCGATAGAACGGCATCAAACGGTCGACGACGGACACGCCCTTGCCGATCCCATCAGCGGAGAGAACACCCGCGAACAGATCGGGAAACTCGCTCCAGATCTCGATCGAGTGCTGAAAGTACATCTGGTCACCTTGCTGTTGTGGTTCAAGAGTTGAGTGAAGAGCCGTTACCCGTTATTGAATGCGAGGAGGCTCACGCCGAGAGTGGCAAACGCGCCCGCGAAGACGCGTCGTATCCAGGCTAACATTTCAGGACGAGAGATGACATGGTTCCGAATCGAAGTAGCAAACCTCCCGTAGCCAATGAAAACTATAAACGTGAGCAGCATGAAGACGGCGCTAAGTTCAATTAAGTGTAGGAGCGAGTCAGATTCAGTAGAGCTCACAAACTGCGGCAGGAACGCGAAGAAGAAGACCGCGAGTTTCGGATTGAGAACGTTGATTAAAATCCCACGAACGATCACTGTCTTGGCTGTTCGATGTTCCGTGTTCTCTTCGACGGCAAGCGCATCCTTGTCTCTCAGCGTGCTCCACGCCATGAAAAGAAGATACGCGACACCAACATACTTGAGAATCTGAAATGCCACCGCGCTAGCGTTGAGCAGTGCAGCGAGACCGGTGATCGCCGCGAGCATGTGAGGGACGATGCCGAGCGTGCAGCCTACCGACGCGATCACACTAGCCCTGCCGCCGCGGGAAATTCCTGCCGCCATCACATAGAGCACGCCGGTTCCCGGAGTGACGACAACGATTAATGACGTCAACAAGAATCCTATGCTCATGCGTCCCCCGGCGTAACGACGCGCTCAGCAGCGCCACGACAACGACAGCGCCTGACACTAGCGCAGTCGGACCGGTTCCGGCATTTCGTTGGCGGGGGAGCTCTGTGGGACGGCCACCGCCGTCGCGAGTAGCGCGCTGGTTGCGGCTGCGACGTCTGCCCGTCGCATCAGGCTTTCCCCCACGAGGAACGCCATTATGCCGACCCTCGCGAGACGCGCCAGATCGGCCGGGGCGGTGATCCCGCTCTCCGCGACTACGACCCGTCCGGGCGGGATGATCGGTGCAAGGCGCTCGCTGGTCCTGAGCGTTGTCTCGAAGCTCACCAGGTCCCGGTTGTTGATGCCGATAAGGCGGGAGCGCAGGCCGGCCGCCCGGTCGAGCTCCTCTTCGTTGTGCACCTCGACTAAGACGTCCATCCCGTAGGAGAGGGCGGCATCCTCCAGCTCTCGCGCCATGGCGTCCGCGACCAGCGTCAGGATGATCAGGATGCAGTCAGCGCCCCACGCGCGCGCTTGTACCACCTGATAGGGATCGATCATGAAGTCTTTGCGCAGCACCGGCAGCGACCCTGCCAACCGCGCTTGCCCGAGGTGCTCGGGCCGGCCCTGGAACGATGGCGTGTCCGTCAGCACCGACAGGCATGTGGCTCCCCCCCTCTCGTAGGAACGAGCCAGGGCAGCGGGATCGAAGTCGGCACGGATCAACCCCTTCGACGGGCTGGCCTTCTTGATCTCGGCGATCAGCGCGTACTCGCCTGCGCCCATCCGGCGCTCGATCGCGGTGAGGAACCCGCGAGGCGTAGCCGCGTCGCGGACCTCGTTCTCTAGGCTGGCATGGGACCGGCCGGGTTTCGCAGCCACGATCTCGTCGCGCTTGTAGGCGTGAATCCGATGGAGGATGTCGGTCATGTCATGCTCCCGTCGCTGGTGACGCCAGTCCGCGCGGGC
>CAXUFG010000351.1:0-3436 GCA_964250265.1 uncultured Pseudonocardiaceae bacterium
GCCACGACGGCCACGCTGAGCGTGGCCCTGGTGCCCCTGCCCTTGGGGCTGGGTGGTTTCGCGTTCCCCACCGCCCACGTCAGTCCGCTAACGGCGGCCGGAACCGTTCAGCTCAAAGACGGCACCACTAACCTCGGTGCCCCCGTGGCGGTCATCGCCGGCACCGCCATCGGGCCCTTCGCCCAACTCAGCCCCGGACGCCACACACTCACCGCGGTGTTTATCCCCACCAACCCCGCCAAGTTCGCATCGTCAACCTCAAATACCGTGACCTTCACCTTCTAAGAAAGGTCAAAGGGACCCCGGCGAGGAAATCGCCGGGGTCCCAAACATGTCATCCGTGAGCGGTCGCATCTTCATATCCCCCAACAGAATAATGATGAAATCCTTCGTCTCATGTCATCCCCCGTGAGAGTTTTCGCAATCTCCCGCTTCCTCATTTTTTACGTTCGGTTCATTTGCGAAGAGGATGTTCTCTGATGTTTCACCCACGAAGAAGTCTGTTCTCATCTGCAATGCCGAAGAGCTGACTGTCTGCGAAGGAGATGGCAGGAATGAGAAGACGATCTGTCGCCCTGTTGCGATCATGCGCTGGGGAGAACCATGGTAGATATGAAGCTCAAGCTCGACCTGCACGACATCTACAACCGAGGTGGTGACATCGATCGCGCACTGCGGGCGATCATCAACGAGGCCGTTACCACGAAGGCGCCGCTAGTGGAGATCATCCCCGGGAAAGGCTCCGGCGCGCTCAAGAAACATGTGCTGCGCTTCCTGGAGCAGAAAGAGATCAAGTCTCAGTACCACCGGTTGGAGAAGGACTCAAATAACTTCGGTCGGATCTTCGTGCACTTCCGCTGGAAATGATCGACGTCGCCGCCACGCCCGGCAGCGCCCACCCACGTTGATCTCGCTGTCCTATAGGGATCGACTTGCGACACGCGAGGGAGCCTGCGACCGGCTCGAACAAGCTAGCGTGAGCGGCGTGGGTCCCGAGGAACTCAAGTCGGTCTGCTTGTCCTTCGCTGGCGCACGGGAGGAGTTCCCATTCGATGAGGCGAACAGCGTCTTCAAGGTCGCCGGCAAGATCTTCGCGTTGAGTCGGCTCAACGGTGTGCCGTTGCGGATAAGCCTCAAGTGCGACCCGGGCCTGGCCATCCAGCTGCGCACGAGCTACGCGTCGATCACCGGTGGCTATCACCTGAACAAGCGGCACTGGAACACCGTCATGCTCGATGGCTCGGTGCCTGATCAGTTGCTGCGCGACATGATCGAGGACTCCTACGACCTCGTGGTGGCCGGCTTGCCACTGGCACAGCGGGAACGGCTGGGCTGGGTGGCGCTGAGCCGCGAACGTTGAATCCTCCCTGTCTGGGAGCTCGGTAGCCGATCCTCAACTGAGACGCCGCACGACGGCGGGACTACGCCACTAATCTCTCAAGATTCGTCGCCCGGCAGGCGGCGCCTGCGGGTGTGGTTAGGCATGGAGCTCGTTGCGTTCGATGCTGACCCGGCCGAAGTCGAGCCGAAACGGCCTGGCCGTGGACTCGCCGATCCGCACCGCCGCGAACAAGAACCGCAGAATGGCGTTCAGCCGGTCGAAGTCCCCCGCGTCGTAGCGGGCCTGCCAGGCCTTTGCGGCATCTGGGCCGACCATCCCGTCCAGGACCTCGACGGCGGGCCGGATCACGGTACGCGCCCGCGCCTTCTTGATGCGCGCCTCCACACTGCGGCGCATCTCCCGGTACTCCTTGGTGGTCATCTCTCGGGCATCCCACATCGCCCGCAGCTCCGCCAACTCCGCTAGGTCCTTACTGACAGCTTCGTCATCAGCCGGACTGGTCAGCGTGGCCGTACTCGGCGCGCCGGAGATATCCAGCGTCTCCAACAGCCGAATCGCGGCCTCGGTGACGAACGATTCCAGCGCGGCGGCGTGGAACTTCCGCGTGCACTTCAGGCCATCGACCCGGGATGTCCGCGAGCACACATACGACCGGCGCCCGGACTGCGCCGCGCCGACCATGCGGGTGCCGCACCGGGCGCAGAACACCACCCCGCGCAGCAAGTAGTAGCCCCCGGTGCGCGGTGGGAGCTGGGTGGCGCGGAACTTCAACCGCTCCTGAGCTTCCTCCCACAAGCCTTGCGGCACGATCGCTGGCCAGTTACCGGCGCCCATCAGCTCACCGCGGTAGACCTGCATTCCCGCCACCCGCGGGGACCTCACCAGCTCACGCACCCGGGCCACCGCCCAGGTGTTGCCCATGGTCGTGCGAATGCCCCGCTGGTTGAGCTCCCGGGCCAGCCCGGTCACCGACTCGCCCTGCACAATCCGGCGAAACAACTCCCGAACGATCTCCGCTTCATCCTCCACGAGGTGCATCCGGTCGGCGGTGTAGCCGAACGGGCGTGGTCCCGAATGCGGCACCCCGTCCCGCGCTCGATCCGCCAGCGCCGCGCGCAACCGCCGCGACGTGTCGTCCGAGGAGCGGCACGCGTGCGCTACCTCGATCCGCAGAAAGAACCGGTCATCCGGGTCGGACAGATCCCGCTGGTTGGCCTCCCCATGCAAGCTCACCTGCTGGTTATCGCAAATCGACAACAGCTCTTCCAGATCCCGCGGTTGGCGCATCAACCGGTCCGGGTGATACACGAGCACATGGGCGACCCGTCCCGCCCGGATCACCTCCAGCAACGCGTCCCAACCAGGACGATGCCGACGGCGCTGCCACGCCGAGCGGTTGTTATCCACAAACACCGCATCCCCAGCGATCACCACACCCAGCCGCTCGGCGACCTGACGGCAGATCCGCTCCTGCCGATCCACCCCGGTCTGGTCCTCATCCTTCACATGCGACATCCGGCAATAGATCGCCGCCGGCTGCCCCGCCCAACCCTGCCGCGACCCCCCTACGCTCTCACCGACACCGTTCCGTCGTGGCCGCCTAGTCGGCTGTGTTTCGCCCATACCACGGAGTGTACGAAAAACGGCTGAGCGACCTCACCCGCCGCCGCCCCGCTCCACCGGGCGCCCGCGGTCACCGCCTCGGGGGGATCGTGGAGATCGCTGTGCCGGTGTCGATGCTGGATCAGTTCCCGCGCTGGCCGCCGACCACCCCGAGTGGGCCCGGGTCCTGCAAGGCATCTCCGGCAGTTGGGCCCACCGCGAGCAGGCCCGCGCCGCACTGGACCAGCACCCGCACCGGCGCTTCGCCCACGCCGCGCTGCGCCGGCATGTCCAGATGCGGGACCGGCATTGCGTCGGCGTCGGCTGCCGGCGCCGCGCCGCCACCGCCGATCTGGATCACACCCGCGATCACGCCTGCGGCGGGCAGACCGTCACGATCAACAGCGGGCCCTGCTGCGGACGCCACCACACGATGAAACACCAGGGTGGCTGGACCCTCACACAACCCGAAGCCGGCCGCTTCGCGTGGAC
>CAXUFG010000352.1:0-1560 GCA_964250265.1 uncultured Pseudonocardiaceae bacterium
TGTCCTAAACACGCGCCACCTAAATCCCCCCTAAAGGTTCTAATCGGCTATGCCACGACGCGCTATCGTCTGGTATGTATTGGCGATCCGTTCAAGCACCGCTCGGGCCTCATCGGCCCAGAGGGTGATCTGCTCAATGGCCTCGGTGAGTTGCACGTAGCGTGCCACATCTCGGGTCTCGGTCAGTATCGCGGTTGCATCTGCCGTGCCGTAGACAACGGCGCGCTGATCGTGCAAGTCCCAGCCGTGTAAGGGAAAGACGTGTGCACGGGCACCCCACGGGACGATCCCGATTCGGACGTTGGGCAACCCTGCCGTGGCCGCAATGTGCTTAACCTGCTCGGCCATATCCTCCGGCGTGCCAGCTCGCCAGCCCAACGCTCCCTCTGTGGTGATTTGGGTGAAGCGGTACTCCGGGCTTGTCAACCGCTCCTGACGAGCGAGTCGCGCAGCGATGAAGTTGTCAACCTCAGCTGGCGGCAGCTCACGATACGCCACCAGTGCACGCATATATGCCTTGGTCTGCAGCAGTCCCGGCACCACAGTCGGGGTGAACGTGATGAGATGCTCGGTCGTGGCCTCAATCCGGTTCAACCGTTTCTGGAATGCCGATGGGTAGCCCTTACCGCGAGCCATGACCACCGGACGATGCTCGGGTTGAATGTCGCGGGCAATGCTGGCGAGGTGCGACCGCGTCTGCGCGGATGCACTGTAAGCACGGGCGAGTTCGGCTACGTCAGTCTCAGTGGGGATATTGATACCGCGCTCAACACGGGAGATCTTCGCGGCGGAAAAGCCGGTGCGTTTGGCAGCGTCGCGAGTGGACAGCTGGGCCGCCTGACGGAGTTCCCGCAAAGTGCGAGACAACTCGTCACGTCCGCTAGGTCGGTCCCCCATGGTCCCCTTCCGCGTACGACCAGATCAGGCCGCGCTGTTGCGGCGATGGTACTGCGGATGCTCAGCCCACCACGTGGTAAACGGGGTGGCCAAGCTCCAGGCGACCTCGGCGAGCGCGATATGGCAGAGGGCAGCGTCATCGCCGGCCGCGACCGCGCCCCGATAATCGCCGTTGGCGTCGTAGTGCAACCGCGCGACGTGGCGGCCTTCCACAACGGCGAGATCCCCGACCTTCACGAGCGCGGCCGCGGCCGGGGTCTCGGTGACGTCCAGGATGCGGATGTTCTGACCGGCGCCGTTGTTCGGCACGTAACACCACTCGAACTGGTACCGCAGATACGGAGTCAGCGGGCTGCGCACGATGTGAACGTTGCGCCGTAGCCGACCAGCGGCGGCGTCGGTGCGCAGTCGGTCCAGCCATTCTCGTTTGCCGGCGGCCGTAGCGGCGGCCTCGCCGTCAAGGTAGCGCCGGTAGTCGTCGCCGTCCGAGGTGACGTCGTAGTAGTCGAGGGTTTGCACTCGCAACAGGTCGGTGCGGTGGTGCTCGGCGATGAAGGTACCGAGGTTCACGTCCAGCGGGACGATCTCCGGGAACAGTGTGTCGGGCGCTAGGACGGTGGCTTCGCCTGGAGGCAGTCCGGGCCGATCAACCAGCTGCCCAGT
>CAXUFG010000352.1:1660-3345 GCA_964250265.1 uncultured Pseudonocardiaceae bacterium
GTAAGGCGACTCGCGAGGAGATGCGCACCATGCCAGCTCGGTCAGCCTACGATCCGTGGCATGATGCCTCCGGCGTACAAGTCCCGCAACAGTGCCGGATCCAGCAGATCGCAGTGGGCAAGAACCATGGGGCGCTCCGGTCCCGGCTGCACAAATATGGCCAGGTCGTCGGCCGCGGCCTCACCCGCCTCAGCGTTCGGTTTGACGATGAAAACGAACTAGCGCACGTAAGGCCCCATCTTGTGCGCGTTCTCCAGACGCCGGACGGTCCACGGTGGAAATCAGTCAGGCTTACCGTCGAGCCCCAACGGGAGTTGTGAGCAACGGTGAGCCACGAAGTGCGCGGGGTTCGTTCGAGCAAGGAGCAGTCTGAAGATTGTCCTCGTAAGGATGCAACGTACTCCAACATGGGCATACCCCGTAAGGTCTCCGTCGAAGGCATGCGAGGAGTTGTTGCGACCGTGGTCGTGACGGTGGTGCAAGGCAAAGTGTGGATGTCGGTATCACCGCCCTTTACCTGGGAAGCGATCATGGAGTCGGGTAAGGTTGATGAGCTGATGCATGTGTTGGAACTGGCGCGTGAGGATGCTAAGGAGATGTCGGCAGCACGCAGTGGGTATACACCCCCTGCGGTCAAGGCCGTTGTCCGGGCAATCGCGGGGGATACAGCTACGCAGTGAAGCCAGTGGAGTTATGCTAAATTACGTACTTAGCCGCCGAAGGTCTGGGTCCAGTAAAGTCTGCCAGAATTGCTGCGCGCCACCGCCAGGCCAGTATCCTTGAATGCACAGTTCAGCATGCTGGAACGGTGGGCAGGGCTGGACGACCAGAAATTCACCGCGGCTTGCGCACTCTGGAACTGGGCGATGTTCTCAGCCCATCGAGAATAGCCCGAATCGTGTAGCCGGCCGCCGGTTGTGCTGCCGTTCGACCCAGCGTGGCTCAACCTGTCGCGAGTGGCCTGATCTTGGCTTTGTTGGCCGGCCGGAATCTGCAGCTGCCGGACGACGCGCAAGGTCGCGCAGCCCGCACTGACTCGTTTCTGATTGACCAGCGAGAGCGCCTGGCTCGCGGAAGCTTGGTAGTCCATCGCGGCGGCGGTGGGCGAGGCGATGATAAGGCAGGCCCCCGCCGCTATGAGGGGGACGATCAGCGCCAGGCCACGCTGCCACGTATTTCTGATCATGTGTGCGCTCCCTGCCGCCTTCGGGAGGGTCTGTGCGGCCGATCGCCCAGGTTTCCCTCCCGTATCGAGAAACGAGGACGCGAGCGGCTGGACGTGGCCGCTGACCGGGCGGGCCGAGGAGCTGAGTCTGATCAGCGGGCTGACCCGCGGGGGTGACCGTCGGGGTGGGCCGGCCGGAGTTGTGCTGGCCGGATCAGCGGGAGTCGGTAAGACCAGGTTGGCCCGGGAGGTGCCGGCGGCAGCCGAACAGCGCGGCGCGCTGACCCGGTGGGCGGCGGCGACGGCCTCAGCGCGGGCGCTGCCGCTGGGCGCGTTCGTCACGACACTGGGTGTGGTGGGCCCGGATCCGGCCCGGCTGGTGCGTCAGGCCGGCGAGGCGTTGCTGGCAGGGGCGGGACGGGCCGGCGTGATCGTCGGAGTGGACGATGCGCACCTGCTCGATGGGCTGTCCGCGACCTTGGTCCATCAGCTGGTGCTGTGCCGGTCGGCCACGGTGGTG
>CAXUFG010000353.1:0-3310 GCA_964250265.1 uncultured Pseudonocardiaceae bacterium
ACCGAGCGTCCACGCCCCGACCGAGACGTCGACGGGTCACCGGCCACCCACAACCTGTGGGGTTCCAGAAGTCGGCCACCCGTCGTGAGCAGCGGCTTCAGGCTGTCCGTTCGTACTCGTTGATCAAACCACCTAGAACCGGTCGGCGCTTGATCCGTTCCTGGCTGAGGTTGACCACGGGATGGGTCGGCCGTGGTGGGCGAAGGTCGCGGGCACGGTGGGGCCGTCGACCGTTGTAGTGCTGAATGTATTCCGCGAGTACCACACGCAGTTGCCGCTGGCTGAAGATCAGCATGCGGTCGGTGAGTTCGGCTCGAAGGGTGCGCACGAACCGTTCGGCGAAACAGTTCGCCCGGGGGCAACGCGGAGGAATCCTGACCACGCGGATGCCGACATCGGCGAAGACGGCATCGAACGATGCTGCGAACTGACCGGCTCGATCTCGGATGAGGAACTGGAACTGGGTGACGCGATCGCCGAGATCCATGACCAGGTTGCGGACTTGCTGGGTGGTCCACTTGCCGTCCGGGTTCGGGGTCATGCCCAGCAGGTGCACGGACCGATTGCCGACCTCCAGCACGAAGAACACGTAGATCCGCTGGAGCGTCACCGCGCAGTCCACGTGGAAGAAGTCGCAGGCCAACATCGTTGACGCCTGGGCGCGCAGGAACTGCCGCCATGTCCTGTCGGTGTCCCGGACCGGCGCCGGAGGTATCCGCAACCGCTTGAGAACACGGCGGATCGTTGAGGCTCCCACGCGGTGGCCGAGCTTGAACAACTCACCCTGGATTCGCTGATATCCCCAGCTGGAATTCTCCCGGGCCATGCGCCCGATCAGCACGGCCACAGCGTCCTCGACGGGTGGACGCCCGACGCGGTGATACGTCCATTTCTTGGCGATCAGGCGCCGGTGCCAACGCAGGATCGTGCCCGGCGTGATCAATCGATGCCCCCGCAGCATCAGCGGCAGCCTTCGGGCGAGCGCGGCGAACACCGCTCGATCCGCCCAGTCCAGGCGGGGCTTGGGGTTAGCTCTGCGCAGCACGGCGACTTCGTGACGCAGCACCAGGAGCTCGACGTCCTTGGACATCGACGAACGGGTGAGCAACAACAACAGGTTCACCAGCTGACAGAAGATCAGGTAGAGCAGACGCAAGGACACGGCCCACGATCATGCCCTGCCAGCCGGCCACACCGATCACCCAGGTCAGCGACGCAGGCCGACTTCTGGAACCCCACAGGCTACTCGACGCTGTGGCGAGCCTGCTGGTCAGGGCAGGATGGAAGCACAGCCGCGGGACAGGCAGCCGGTAGCCCGGTGCGGTGATCACGAGGCTAGGACCTGTACTTCGATCGGTCGAGGGTCAATGGTCACTCGCGCCTGACCCGGCAGGGGGATCTCGACCCCAAGCCTGCTGACCATGTCCCTAGCAGCTGAGAAGCGCGCCTTCAGCGCATGTCGATCGCGCCGCCCGTTAACGGTGAGCGTCCCTGACGCGATCTTCAACCGCCTGAGCGCATCATGTCCGCGCCACATGGCCACCGTGTGCGCATCGGCCACCAGAGCGTAGTCCCGTGGAGGCACTGAAATGGTGCCGGTGCCGACCTTAAGCACCAGCTCATCCGTCGACACGCGCACGACGCGCGCGCGGCGTGGACCTGCGCCGCTAAGCCGCACTACCCACCCGTCCACCGCATGGTCATGCAGTTCGGGATCACCCAGATGGCCCGCCACCCGCCAGCGCATGCGCTGACGAAACTGCATCACGGCGTGAACATCGAGATATTGCTCACGCCCAACGCGAAGGCTGAGTCGCGGCTCGATGATGAACACGTCCTCTTCCCGTGCCGGAAGCAGCCCTAGCACATCAACCTCGCCCCGGCTGATCCATGCCTCATACCCCCCGGCCTTGGCCAGCTCGACGAGCGCTTCGCGAAACACGAACAGTCCCAGGGGCGTAACTGGCAAGGCAGAGACTTGCTTGCGCTCCGCCTCACCTCCCGGTTCACTGGCTGACCACCAGCATCGAGCCTCGTCCTGCCAAACAGAGCACCCGGCGCGGGTCCGCACCTCATGCCGATCCGCTCCCGCATCCTCCGCCAGCTGCCACAGCGACATCTCACCGACGAAGGTCAAGGGGTAGGCATTAAGGCACAGACCACTCACACAGGGCATTATCCGCCTTGCCGCACAGACTCCAGCAGGCCGGGGCCTCAGCGCCGCGACGCACAGTGGAACCCCTTCCGAGCCTCCGCGCATGCGTGCTCCAATCGGGCTCCTGCTCTCAACGCCACGCCGGGAGGAGCTCCGTCCGGCTCGCACCGTCCACCTGTCACCAGCCGCGATGCCGCGTTGGCTACCATCAGCGCGCGGGGCCGTTAGCTCAACTGGCAGAGCAAAGGACTTTTAATCCTTAGGTTCTGGGTTCGATCCCCAGGCGGCCCACAAAACCCCAGGTAGAAGCGCTCCAGGTGGCGGTGGAGCAAGATCGCTGGGCACTTTGGGACGCTTTGGGCTCGGTCGCCCCGGCCCGGGCGGGCCGTGCTCGGTCGTGGCCCGGTCGCATGCCAGTGTCCGCAGCAGCCAGGCGCCGCAGTCGGTCCCGGCTCGGTGCCGGCCCGGCCGAGCCATGTGTCGTCACTGAGCTCGTCAGCGTCGATCGTCGTGCTCACCACGGAGTCGTCATGGGCTGGGCAGGACCCCCAGCGTGGGCAGTTGAGTCGAAGGGGTGGTTCCGGTCGGAGCGATGTCAGGTGATCAGGATGGTGTCTCCGGCGGCGTCGAGGCGTGTCTGGATGTCGGCCATGATCTTTCGCGCTGCTGCGATCTCGGCAGTATCCGGTCGGGGGTTGAGTGAGCGGAGGTTCGTCGCGACTTGGTCGGGGGTGGTGAACCCGACGAGTGGGACGGCGTGGGGTGAGCGGTCCAGGCATGCCCAGAGTGCGATGCGGATCAGGTCTTGGGTGTGCGGGCCGACGATGGCGCGGACGCGGTCGAGTCCGGCGTTGATGATCTCGATTGCGTCGGGTTGGAACCAGCGTTTGCGGAGTCGGTGGTCTCCCTCTCCCAAGGCCCGCGGGGCATCTGCGCGGTGGGTTCCGGTGAGGAGCCCTTGTCCGAGCGGTTTGCTGATGAGGATGCCGACGTGGTGTTCGTCGGCGAAGGAGAACACCCCTTCGGAGCGGTGCGGTGGCGTCAGGAGGTTGTCTCTGATGGCCAGGATGTCGGGTTGGATCGTGTCGAAGAGGGCACGGAACCGGGCGATTGTGTCGCCGCGCTGATCGGGTGGGGTGGTGAGGCGGTCGGGGG
>CAXUFG010000354.1:0-3309 GCA_964250265.1 uncultured Pseudonocardiaceae bacterium
GCACCCCGGTCATGGGCAGTGCGGCCGCGAAGGCCGCGTCCGTGCGGGGCGCGTCGAGCATGTGCCAGGTCACGATCAACGGCGCGGGGCCGTCGGTAGCGCCGGCCGGTGGGAGCGCCGTGAACGGTACCCCCGCCGCGGTACCGGTGATCGTTTCCATGCGCCCCTCCACGGTTCCGTGGCCTGCCAGGCCACTGTAGACAGCTCGACGGGCCGCGGATCTCCCTTCCACCAAGGGCGAAACCGGTCCCGGACGGCGCACTGGGCCGGTCAGATCCCTTACTGAGACGTCCGGCACTTCCCGTCATGGCGACCTGGCTTCAGCAACGGGGTGCGGGGAACTGCTCCGTGTTCAACCGAGATCAGTAACCTCAGGCCCGTTGAAGGCCACTTCGATCTGGACGGCCACCGCAGGTGGTACAGCGTGCAGGGCGACCTCGCCGCCGAGGGCGCGCCGGTCGTCGACACGTCGCAGGTCCTCGAGGACGAGGTAGGTGATCCTGAAGTCGCCGAACGGGAGCTGGCGCACCTCGGCGTCAGGATTGCGTTCGTTGAGCGACAGCCCGCTCCAGGGGACGACCTCCGGGAGGGAGAAGGCCTCGGCCAAGGCGGCGAGCGCCGGCTGCGGGAGTGCTGCGATCTGTTCCTGAGCGATGGGGTCGATGTTGAGCGCGTAGCTCAAGGTCAGCTGGCATCAGGACCGGTCAGCCGCGTAGTCGCGGGCGCCGGGTTCGCTCACCACCCGGGGCCGTGGATGCAAGGGTCTTGGTCGGCCCTGGCCTACGGGGCGGTTGCTGGCGCCGCAGGTCGGGGGCCGTGGCGCCGAGCGACGGCGGTCGCCCCCAGACCTATCAGGAGACATAGAGGCGCGTAGACCGCTAGGTCGAGGCGCTGGTAGGTGGTCTGGAGGCCACCAGCGAAATCGCTGGGAATGTAGGCCACCCCGCGGGCCAGGAACGTTCCGCCGAGCGCGAGCAGGCGCATTCGCGGCGACGGCGCTGATCCTGACGCGGCCCGGACGACGGCGGCGCCACCGAGCAGCAGCCCCGCGACCGCCCACGTCGCCCAATCGGGAGGCATTCCCTCGGTAGAGCTGAGCACGGCCTCGGCCAGTGCAGTCCGGCTCCCCGCGGGCCACGCCGATCCCGCCGCCCATGCAGCATGCAGTACAGCGAACGCCGCTAGCACGACCGGCACGGCGACGCCGGCCAGCCGGGCGGTGCGGTCGAGCTGGTCGCGGCGACCGAGCATCCGCGAGAGGCGAACGTCGGCCGCATAGGCGAGCTTCAGCCACCGTGGCCACCGTGCCGGCCGCGCGATGCGGCCGGGGGGGGCAAGCTACGCACGGGCGAGCAGGGGTTCGAGTACGGCGGAGTGGTTGCCCCGCAGTATCCCGGCAACCGGCACGACCTTTGGGGCCAGCCGCGCATTGAGCACGTGCTCGAGCACACAGCTGTCCCCGCCGGCGCCCCTGACTCGGAACTCGTGGGTGCCGTCCAGCCCGCTACCGGGACTGAAGGTGAACTGCAGTCGCCGTCTCGGCTCGAACGCCGATACGCGGTAGTGGATCCGTCCGTGGCCGCCATTGGCCCCGACGCCAAGTGGACGGTCGAATTTGAGCGGGAGGGTGGGCCACTTGTCGATCGGCCAGAGCACGTCGTGCTCGGACGCCAGGTTGTCGACCAGTTTGCCGACCCGGTCGACATCGGCGGCCAGGGTGCGGGTATGGACGCTGGTGAGCCACATCGTCGATTCCTTCCATACGCTACCGTACTGTTGACCGTACGCTAGCGTATGGGCATGGCACTCGGCAAGAAGGACTGGGTCCTCGAGGCGATGTTCGCGATCGCCGAGGGCGGAACGGCTGCTGTCGCCGTTGAGCCGCTCGCCAAACGGCTGGGGGCGACCAAGGGAAGCTTCTACTGGCACTTCGCCAATCGTCAGGCGCTCGTCACCGAGACACTCGAGTCCTGGGAGCGCGAGTTCACTGACACGCCGATCGCGATGACCGAACGGATCGAGGACCCGCGCGAGCGGCTTGAGACGCTACTGGCCAGCGTGATGGGCGGCGACCGTGAGGGCCAGGCCGACGTCGGCCTTCTGGGCTCGGCCTACGATCCGTTGGTCGCGCCCGTCTTCGCGCGGGTGCAGGCGAAGCGGTTCGCCTTCCTGGAGCGCTGCTTTCGCGAGCTCGGTTTCGCGCCGGCCGCATCGCGCCACCGCGCCCGGATCGCCTATGGCGGCTTCATCGCCTGGTTCGAGCAGCGCCGCATCGACACCGAGACGCCATCGCCCACACGCGAGCTGCATGCCTACCAGCGCACGCTGGTCGAGCTGCTCTGCGCACGTCGGTAGTCGATTGATCGCCCATGCCTCCGGAGTGCCCGCAAGGGGAACCTTGGGTTCTTGCGGTGGTTGCAACGCCCATGTCGGTGAGGCTGACGGCAGCGCTGATGCTCGCGGCGCTCCGGCGGCTCCCGTTCCGGGTGACGGTGGCGTGGGTGATCGCTCAGGGCACCGCGACGGCAGTAAACTTCGCGATGCTGCGCTGGGTGGTCTTCCGCCCGGTCAGGGGCGGGTGAAGCGGTCCCGGCGGCCAGCGCTACTCGTCGTTGTCTCGACGCCTTCTCCGACGCCGTCCGCGCGCGATAACGGCGGCGCCGACCAGCTGCGGCGCAACGATACTGAGTAGTGCGGGTATCCCGCGCGGCAGCTTGGTCAGGACCGGCACCGGCCAAACCAGCGCGACCACCTGCGGCACGACGAGACCGAGCGTGACGACGCCGCCGTACCAGTACGGCTCGATCCGTTCCACCTCGGCTGCTGCTGCACCCGCGGCTCGAAATGGAGGACCGGGATCAGCAGCCAGATCACCGGAACCAGGATGAGGGGGGATGTGGCGAGTCCCCGCTGTCTGATGATGGGATGATCCCGATTCCGGGGTAGGCCGACGGGATGAACGTGGCGGTGAGAACTGCACTGAGGATGATCAGACCGGGTTCCTTCTCGGAAGCGTCGGCGCCGCTGTTCTTACGCATTCGTCTCCTAAGCTCGTTCCTCACCGCGATGCACATCAGTAGGCGCAGCAAGGCCGACATCGACGTCGGTGGGGCGCCGAGCAGGACGAAGACTAAGGACACCGCCCGTGATCGACATCGCCGGCGACAACAGTGAAGCGGGCTGGCCACCGTCGGTGACCAGCCCGCTACTCGTCGATGTGCCGGTGCCCTCAGCGCCCGGTGGTGCCGAGGTCCTCGGAGGGTCCAGCTTCGATCCGGGGCCACTGGGCCGTGGGTCGTCCGTTGGTCC
>CAXUFG010000355.1:0-3224 GCA_964250265.1 uncultured Pseudonocardiaceae bacterium
TCATTTCGTCGGCTTCCTGGCGTGCTCTGTTCGCCGAAATACCGCGCGCGGGCTTCATTCCCGACACCATCTGGGTGGACGGCGGTTCCGGGGACGCACTCGTGCCGTTGTCCAAACACACCGACCCGGATGGCTGGCATGCCGCGGTGGCCGCGAATGCGCCCGTCGTCACGCAGGTCGACTTCGGTGAGGCGCCCATCAGCGAGAGAGGCGGCATTCCGTCGAGTTCTGGTAGCCAGCCCAGCGTCGTCGCGGACATGCTGGCGGCCCTCGACGTACGGCCCGGGCAGTCCGTGCTGGAGATCGGCACCGGAACCGGCTGGAACGCCGCGCTGCTGGCGCACCTGGTCGGCGAGCACGGTCGGGTAGTCACGATCGAAGTGGACCCGCACCTGGCGCAGAATGCCCGGCACGCACTTGGCACCACCGGGTATCACCCGCTGGTGATCACCGGAGATGGCCTGGCCGGGTATCCGGCTGGCGCTCCTTACGACCGGGTGATCTCCACCGCAGCGATCCGCGAGGTCGTGCCGCCCGCCTGGCTCGACCAGCTTCGGCCGGGGGGCCGGGTGGTCACCCCGTGGGGAACGGACTGGTCCAATGGGGTCATGCTGACCCTCGACCTCGCAAGCACCGGCGTCGCCAGCGGCAGGTTCTCCGGTGACCTGGCCTTCATGCGCCTGCGCAGCCAGCGCCGGGCACTTTACGGCTGGCAACCCGGCACAGACGACATCGAGCGTGCGCAGATCAGCACCACCCAGTGCCGCGGCAGCGATCTGGATCGGATGCTCAATCCAGTCAAGGGCAGCTTCGCCATCGGTGCACGTCTTGCCTCCTGCTGCCTGGTGATGGAGTGGGACAAACACGGCGAACTCCATCACAACCTGGAGCTTGACGATCACGTAACCAAGTCGTGGGCGCAACTGGACGCCAACCTCAACGACTCTGCCCCCTTCACCGTCCGGCAACTCGGACCGCGCAGGTTGTGGGACGAGGCCGAGGCCGCCTACGACTGGTGGTACGACCAGGGCGAGCCACGGCTCGATCGGTTCGGCTTCGACAGCCACAACGGGCTCCAGTGGATCTGGCTCGACAAGCCCGACAAGCCCGTCCGTCAGCTGAGGTGATGAGCGGCGCCTATGTGATCAACCCCACCGTTCAGGGCCTCCCACGACCTAGCGGCGACCTGCGCGATCGTCGCTAGGTCGGGAACGATCCGGTACACCTATCGGGCTTGCCTCTGATGGATCAACGCCTGCATTTCCTCGTACGGCACAGCATCCGCGTTGCTGCCGGTGCGCAGGATTTGCTCGGCTTTGGCCAACATCCGGTAGTACGCGCCCGGATCGCGCATCTCCATGTGTGCCATGTGCCGCCACTTGTTCAGCCAGGCATGCAGATCTGAGAGGCCCATGGACTCGAGGACGATCTCCCACTCACGATCGAACTCGGCGGCCAGCGTCGGGGTCAAGCACGAGCGGATAGCCTGTGGGTCCGCCGCCGGCGGGACCGGCGCGGGGTCCGGGCGTGTGGTGGGTGAACCCATGCCGGACACGATAGCGATTCACACTGACAGTACCCGCCGAACCGACTGTTTCCATGGTGACGTATTGGGTCGGGAAGGAGCCCGGGCGTGGTTACCGTTCGTCGATGCGGCGGGCGCCGAGCTGCTCAGTGAGCAGTGCCAGAGCGACTTCCTCAGGGTCCCGACGGCTGGAAGGCTCCCGGCTCATACTGGCGGCCTCGGCGAGCATCGCTTCGTCATCGACCGGAGCCTGAAACGAGGCTGCTGCACCAAGGTCATCGGGATCCGGGGGCTCGGGCGGAGGAGAAACACCGTCGTCCCGGGGCTGTGACTCTGTGACTTGGCGCGGCGCCGGACGCCGGTAGACGGGACGCTCCGCCGCGGGTTGCGGTGGTCGGGCAGCGCGCTCTGGCTGCTGGGCTCTGCTGGGAGTGTCGCCGCCGGCGTGCTCGCAGCGCACTTGCCAGTCCACGCCCAGGACGCAGTGCAGGGCCTTTTTGATCATCTCGATGTTGCGGTCTTCGCCCAGCCGGCGGGCCAGCGGTGCGGTGGGGAGCGTCAAGACCAGGGTGTTGCCCTCCAAGGCACTCGCCGTGGAGTTGCTGAACAGGACCTGGGTTGCCCGGCTCTGCTCGCGCACCGCATCCAGCAACGCCTGCCAGTGCCGTCGCACCTCGGCTGCGTCGAGCTGACCAGGCACGGGCACGGGCGCGGGCTTGGCCTCCGGCGCCGGCCGCTGGTCAACTGGCATCTGAGCGATTGGTTCCGCGGCAACTGGTTGCGGGGGAGGTGGGGCGGATCGCCTGGGTGGTTCCGGACGCCGGGCGGGTGGAGTCGGTGCGGGATCGCTGATCTGGGCTGAACCCGTGGCGTGCGCCGCGGCAGTGGGTGGTTCGGCGATGGTGAGTCGCCGCTCGAGCCGCTCCAGCCGGTGCAGCACCGCGCTGTCGTCGTCGGCAGCGGTAGGGAGCAGCATCCGGGCGCACAGCAGTTCCAGCAATAGGCGCGGCGCGGTGGCCCCGCGCATCTCGATAAGGCCGTTGTGCGTGATCTCGGCAAACCGGGTGAGAGTGCCCACCCCCAGAGTTTCAGCCTGCGCTGCCATCATCTTGAGCTGGTCCTCGGGAGCGTCCACCAACCCGTGGCCGGCCGGCTCGGGAGCGACCCGCAGCAGCACCAGGTCACGGAAGCGCTGCAGCAGGTCCGACGCGAAGCGGCGGGGATCGTGCCCCGCTTCGACCAGCCGGTCGATGGTGGCGAAGACCGCGGCCCCGTCGTGGACGGACAGCGCGGAGACCATGTCGTCGATCAATGCGACGTCGGTGACGCCGAGCAGCGCCACCGCGCGGGCGTAGGTGACGCCGTCAGCGCCCGCGCCGGCAAGCAGCTGGTCCAGCACGGAAAGGGAGTCGCGGGCGGACCCACCTCCGGCGCGGATTACCAGCGGGTAGACCGCCGGCTCAATGGTGACGCCCTCGGCGGCACACACCTGCTCCAGCAGACCGCGCATGGTGCTCGGCGGCAGCAACCTGAACGGGTAATGGTGGGTGCGGGAGCGGATGGTCGCCAGGACCTTCTCCGGCTCGGTGGTGGCGAAGACGAAAACGAGGTGCTCCGGCGGTTCCTCCACGATCTTGAGCAGGGCGTTGAAACCCTGCGTGGTGACCATGTGCGCCTCATCGATGATGAACACCCGGTA
>CAXUFG010000356.1:0-3214 GCA_964250265.1 uncultured Pseudonocardiaceae bacterium
TGTACGCATGGTGTGCATGTCAGCCCAGCAGTGTGCCATACCCGCCGCTGACTACGGTGCAGTAATGGCCGCGCGGATCACCCTGTTGCAGGGCGACATCACCGAGCAGCACGTCGATGCCGTGGTCAACGCCGCCAACAGCTCGCTACTCGGCGGGGGTGGGGTGGACGGCGCGATCCACCGCCGGGGTGGACCGGTGATCCTGGCGGAGTGCCGGCAACAGCGGGCCAGCCGCTATCCGGACGGCCTGCCCACCGGGCAAGCGATCGCGACCATGGCAGGCAACCTGCCGGCACGCTGGGTGATCCACACCGTCGGACCGGTCTACAGCCGATCCGAGGACCGCAGCGAGCTGCTCGCGTCCTGCTACCGGGAGTCACTGAGGGTGGCCGACGAACTCGGTGCGCACATCGTCGCGTTTCCCGCAATATCCGCCGGTATCTACGGCTGGCCATTGGATGACGCCGCCCGCATCGCACTGACCACCGTCCGGATCACTCCTACCAGCGTTCGCGAAGCCCGCTTCGTCCTGTTCAACGCCGCGGCCCTGGATGCGTTCCGCAGCGCCCAGCTATCACAAAGTGGGGCCGATCCGACGTTTCAGTAGGCCTGTCCCGGCTCCGTATCGGGCGCTGGTTCGAGGCGGACGCAGCAGTAAGGCGGGGTGGGGTCCAGCCGGGCGGTCAATCCTGGGCGGCCGAGGCCATCGAGAAGGCCGTCGAGGAGAGCCAGGTTCATCCCGCACACGAGTTCGGTGTGCGCCTGCGCCAGGGCGCGAAAGGGACAGTTGGCGAGAGTGACGCCGTCGCCTTCCACGCGCGGTTCGAAGCCGTACGCCTCGAGTACCTGCAGTGCAGTGTCTCGAGTACCAGTGCCGTCGCCGGTGCTGCGCGCCGTTGCGGCGAGTTGTTGACCAAGTTGGTAAGCGACCTGGTCAAGGCTGGCTCGTGGCGAGTCGCCGGTGCGTGCGGCGTGCTCTAGCACACTGGATAACAGCTGCCCAGCCAGCTCATATCGGCGCTCGGGCAGCGTGACCGCGACCTGCTGATCCGACCGCCGGTACAGCTTGGCCGGCCGTCCCGCGCCGGGGCCGATCCGGCCAGTACGGCGCTGGTAGACCACGTCGAGCAGGTTCCCCTGCCACCAGCCGGTCGAGATGAAACGCCGCGGTCGTGCGCGGCAGCTCACGGGTCGCGGCGGCCTGGTCTCGGCTGACCGGTTCGGGCTGGCGTACCACGTAGTCGTACAGCCGCCCGCGGTTTGGCTCATCGAGCGCGGCGACCGCCGAGATGTCGGCCTCCGAGGAACTCATTCTAAAACCGATTTTTATTGACGAAACATCATTGACGTTCTAACGTTAGCACATCATGTCTTTAGAAGAGGATGTGCGGCTAGGAGGCTGAGGTGGGCGCGCAGCGAGTAGTAGCTGGCGGTGACGGCAGGGACCCCAGATGAAGTCCCATGAGCATCGCACCGTGGGCGAGGACGCCACCGGAGGCGCACTCGTCCAACTCGGCGGCGCCCGCGCCGAGACGCGCTTGATCCTCAGCTACGGCGACGTGGTGGCGTTGAGCGGTGATTTCTTCACGAGCCACCCCTCCGGGGTCCACGGTGCTGCACCAGAAGGCCTGGCATCCGACGACTTGTTCCGGCTGGCCACCATTCCCGGCGATCGGGGCACCAAGCTCGGCACCCGTGACGAGATCATCTGCGCGCTTAAGGTGATGGCGGTGGACGGGGCCTTCGTGGACGCCCGCTTCGAACCCGGAGGGGAGTTCAGTGACTTCCGCTTCACTGCGACTGCTGGGGCTACCGAGGTCGAAAGGCGGGTCCGGGATCGCTTCTTAACCTTGGCCATCGCTAACGGCGACCATTTCGTCGCTCCCGGCCGACCCAACACCGCACATGGCCACGAGGGGCCGCCGCGCAGCCGCTTCGACTCAGCCACGGTCGCCTATCGCCATCTTCATGAGGGGGCCCTCGAGGAGGCCTGCCGGCTGGGACGTTGCCGGGGGGAGGAGTCGCGGGCGATGGCCAGGGAGGCGGCCGCCCAGCACTATCTCACCGATGCCTTCGCGGCGGGGCATCTGCGGACCCCCGTCACGGCCATCCGCCGCTTCTGGCATTACAGGTACCCCCGGTTCTGGCAAAGCCTGCAACGTAAGGTCGCCGCCGACACGGCCGCGGCGCTGCGAGAACTCATCCGACCGACGAGGATTCTCCCTGAAGGTTTCCTTTACGAGCGCGTCTTGACCGCGGTAAACGCCCGCACCAGCGGGTATCCGCCGATCACCCTTGGTGACCTGCTGGCCCGGGTGTTCCACGACTGGGACGACAGCCACGGCCTCATCCTCAACGGCGGGGCACTCCTGTTCGGCGATGGACACCTGGAGGAGGGCGTGGGCAGGGAACTCGCCGTCGCTGCTGCCCGCGCAGGCATCGACGATGTCGAGGTCGCCTACCGGCTGGGAGCGGCGGGCAGCCGCCTGCGCGGTGAGGCCCTCTACCGGGCGGTCCGGTCAGCCACCGGGGCTCCCGAGGACACCTTCGCACCGGAGACCCGGATCCCGACCCTCGCACCGGACAACCCACCGCAGAACTGGCGGGCGGCGGATATCGAGGCCTTGTGGAGTTCTCCGATCGTCGGCACCGCCGGCACGACCGTGGGCAGAGCGGTTGAGGACACGCTACGTGGGGGGGATGAGGTCGCCCGCCGGCTGGCTGGTCTGGGCCCAGCCGTCTTCGAGGTACCAGGTCTCATAGGCATGGCTCCCGTGCGGCGATGGGTCGCCCGCAAAGCCGCCCAGGCCTATCACCACGGCTTCATCCACGGTCTGTCCCAGGACCCCAGAGCGACCGTGCTCGCGATCGTCGACGAGGCAGGTTCGCGTACGGACGCTCGGCGAGAGCTGGGAGGAGCTCAGCGAGCGACTAGTCGCCCCGCAGACCACTACCGTGACCGGCAGCACAGGAGCTCACCATGGCCGAACAGCAACAGACTTTCGTGATCGTCGGCGCCAGCCTCGCCGGCGCCAAGGCCGCCCAAACCCTGCGCGAGGAGGGATTCACCGGCCGGATCGTGCTCGTCGGCGAGGAGGCAGAACGACCCTACGAGCGGCCCCCGCTGTCGAAGGGATTCCTGCTGGGTAAGGACGTCAGGGCCGGGCTCTACGTCCACGACGACGGCTGGTACCGGGAGAACTCGGTTGAGCTG
>CAXUFG010000357.1:0-3199 GCA_964250265.1 uncultured Pseudonocardiaceae bacterium
GCTCTGCTCGCGCAGGTGCGCAAGCCCAGCCGCGGTCAGGGCGCGGCCCAGGCCGGTGCCCTGGGCGTCGGGGTCCACCGCAAGCACGTACACCTCGCCAAGGCCGTCGGGGTGCACCTTGGTCCAGTGGAAACCGAGCAACTCATCGCGCGGATCCACCGCCAGCAGGAAGCCCTGGGGATCGAACCACGGCTGCGTCTCGAGCACCATGAGCTCGCTGACATCCAAACGGCTCTGTTCGGGATGCCAGGCGAACGCCCGATTGTTCACCCGCACCACCGCCGCCTCGTCCGCCCCCGGCACGAAGGCACGCAGCTCCACGCCCCCGGGAAGGGGGCGCGGCGGGATCGGATCGGCCAGCCCGCGACGCAACTGCAACAACTCCCGCTGGCTGACCAGCCCGGCCCGCTGCACCAGCCGCAGCGCCGCTGGGTGCTCACCGTGGGCCCACACCCACAACGGCCCATGCACCCGATCGAGCAGCGCGGCGATCAGCGCAGCGCCGATCCCACGGCGCCGGTATCCAGGGTGGACGACGAACTCGGCGGTGCGACGCTCCGAGCGCTCGTCCAGACTCGCATAGCCGACCAGCGTGGCCTCGGAATCGTCGGAATCGTGAGCCAGCAGGTGTATCCCGGTGCGCGAGCTTGAATGAGCACCCAGCCGCAGCATCGCCGCTTCGGAGAGGGGGTGGACGCCGTCAGCAGCCGCAGCCGCGGCCACCAGCGCGAGCGCATCGGCGATCTGGGCCTCCGGCGGACGGGTAAGCCAGCTCAGCGCCGGGGTCATGCCATTGGTCAACCGCGTTGCGCGGGCAGCGATTCCGGGTCAGCCAGCGATTCCGGATCAGCTCGAGCCCGGCCGGTCCACTCCGGGTCGGTGCTGTCCACGGCCTCGGCTTCGGCCTCGGCGGCGCGCTCCTGCTCGGCCCGCTCCCGGGAACTCATGTTGCGGACCGGGCGGACGAACTTGTAGCCCACGTTGCGTACGGTGCCGATGAGCTGCTCGTGCTCCGGGCCGAGCTTGGCGCGCAGCCGCCGCACGTGGACATCGACCGTGCGGGTGCCGCCGAAGAAATCGTAGCCCCACACCTCCTGCAGCAACTGAGCTCGGGTGAACACCCGGCCGGCGTGCTGCGCGAGGTACTTGAGCAGCTCGAACTCCTTGTAGGTGAGATCCAGCGGCCGGCCACGCAGCCGGGCGGTGTAGGTCGCCTCGTCGATCACCAGCTCCCCGAGCACCAGGGCGCTGCCCCGGCCCACGCTGGACTCGGTGGCTCGCCGGGCGACCAGCAGCCGCAGCCGGGCGTCCACCTCGGCCGGTCCCGCGGTCGGCAGCAGGATCTCATCGGATCCCCAGTCAGCCGATAACGCGACCAGGCCTCCTTCTGAGATCACGACCACCACCGGGACGTCCAGGCCGGTAGAGCCCAACAACCGGCACAGACTGCGTGAACCGGCCAGGTCCAAGCGCGCATCAACCAGTACCGCGTCATAGGGACCGGCGTCGAGCAGGGCCGCGACCTCGGGAGCGGCCGAGCGCACGCCGTGGCCCAACAGGGACAGCGCAGGCAGAACCGAGGCCGGTCCAGGGTCCGCGGTGAGCAACAACAGCTCCATGCCCGCTCCCTCCTGCCGTGTGGAGGCCCGGCAATGTCACCATCAGGTCGCGACCTAACGTGTGTTCTGCGGAGAATACCTTGCCCGTCGCACGACCAATACGAAACGGACGCCGAGGGTAGGGCTTAGTGCGCAAGCTGATCATCACAGTACTGGTCATAGTGGTCCTGGCGGTGGCGGCGGATTTCGGTGCCGCAGCTTTTGCCGAGTACACGATAGCCAAGCAGCTGCGCCAGCAGCTGACTCTGGCGAACGACCCGTCCGTGCGGATCAACGGCTTCCCGTTCCTGGTCCAGGCAGTGGCCGGCCATTACCCCGCCATCGACCTTCGGGCTGGCGGCATCACCGCCGACCCGCTGCACGACCTCGACGTCGAGGCGACGTTGCACGACGTCGAGGCACCGCTGTCCGAGGTAACCTCAGGCGATCTGCACTCGGTGCGGGCGGCGCGGGTGGACGGCCGGGTCCGGATCAAGGACAGCGACCTCGGGCGAGCGATCGGAATCGAGGATCTGCGCATCCAGCAGCCTTCCGATCAGGAGATCAAGGAGTTGCTGCCGGCGGGCACACCAACCAGCGAGTCTCCCCGTGGCGACCGCGCGCCGGTGCGGATGGCGGCGAGCACCGACCTCCTCGGGCAGCGCACCGACATCGTCGGGGTCGGGCTCATCGAGCTCACCGGTGGCCTCGTGCGGATCACCATCAAGGACGTCCGGCTGTCCCGGGACGGCGTCGGTCAGGTGAACCTGCCACGGGGAATCCGGCAGACCCTGCTCACCACGCTGAGCACGGACGTGAAACCCGGCGGACTCCCGTTCGCCGTCACCCCGACCAGTGTCTGGGTTGAGACGGGGTCAGTGGTCGTGGAAGGAACCGCGAACAACGTCACGATGAGCCAGGCCGGGATCGGCACCGGTTGACCCGGCGGCGCGACTGGTCCCAATCTGGGTACAGCGCCATGCACAAGGACCCGTCGCGATCTAGGCTTAGCTCCACCCAAATCCGGAGGCTGACATGGTGAAGAAGATTCTGGCGGTTCTGGCCCTCAAGTGGCTCTGGGACCGGCGCAAGAACCGCAAATAACAGGAGCTCAGCTCAGGTCGGCCGAGCGTTGGTAGAGCGGCGGGAGGCGGAACCCAGCGAAGCTAGACCGCGGTGCTGGCAGCCGAGGGGTGGCGACGACGCATCAACTCAGCCTGCCAACACAACAGCACCGCCTGCACGTCATCGAGCCGGCATCGACACCGTCTTCACTCACTCAATTTCACCACTTGCCGCATCCGGCTGGTACTAGTGTTTCGCGCATGAGAAGCATCGAGGTCCATTACGACCTCTCCGGGCCTGCCGGCGCACCGGTGCTGGTGCTGTCCGGTCCGCTGGGCAGCACCCTGGAGATATGGCAGCCACTTGCCGAGCGACTGGCCGAGCGGTTCCAGGTGCTGCGCTATGACCATCGTGGGCACGGCCGGTCTCCCTGGCGTGGCTCCTAACATCCCGGACGACGGCCCTTTTGAGGTCCGTCCCCCCCCGGTTGGTTCTTAAGCGATAGTGAACAAGGCCGTTGATTTGCTGGCGCTGCT
>CAXUFG010000358.1:0-3177 GCA_964250265.1 uncultured Pseudonocardiaceae bacterium
GAATAACCACGCTCAGCCCGCTGAATGCGGTGGCCAGGGTAGGGTTCGAAGGATCTTGTCGGTGAGGTGGGTGGGCGTGTCGGCGAGGTTGACGGTGATGCCGGGTTCGTCGGGAGCCAGGGGTTCCAGGGTGGCGTATTGGCTCGTCAGCAGCTCTCGGGGCATGAAGTGGCCGCGACGGGTGGCCAGCCGTTGCGCGACCAGTTCATATGGGCCCGCCAGATGCACCATCCGGACATCCGGACCCGCGCCGCGGAGCACGTCCCGGTAGGCCCGCCGCAGCGCGGAGCAGCTCACCACGGCGCACTCCCCGCAGGCGGCTCGCTCGGCGAGCCAGGATGCGATCGCCGCGAGCCAGGGCGCTCGCACCGTGTCATCGAGCGGCGCTCCAGCGGCCATCCTGGCGATGCTCGCCGCGGTGTGGAAGTCGTCGCCCTCTGCCAGCGCGCAGCCGGTCCGGCTGGCAACCATTTCGGCCACGGTGCTCTTGCCGGAGCCGGACACGCCCATCACGACGAGCTGCATCGGTCTGCTTCCCTCGCGTCCACTCACCCTGGAGATCCTCCCGCCGAGGGAGGTGATCTTAGGTGTATCGCCGCTAGCGTGCTCGGCATGGGATAGGAAGCTGGTCGCCGACCCCGACATGACGAGCTGGCCACCATCTCGACCGCCTGGCGTTCTACAGCATCGTGGATCACCGCCGCGCGAGCCACAGCACACCGGAAGGCGCGCCCGCGCCAGGCACCTCCCTAACGCCTCCCGCGTCTGGGTGGCTTGCCACCGCCTTCGATACCCGGATGCCGCACGTGCCAGCCGTGCTCGTCCCGGCACCGGAATGGCTCCAGCCGCCGCCCGGACGCCCTCGCCAGGCGATTGGCCCCGGTCAGCGTCAAGACGGCCCGGTGATCGCAGCGGGGGCACCTGGGTGCCATGCTGTACCGAACATCGATCACCTCGGCAGCTTAGCGCTCAGCGTGGGTGGTCGCGGTGTCCAGCGCGGGGAGGTAGCCGTCCCGGTAACCCGTTTGGGTCGGGTGATACAGCCCGACGGAGGTGGGCATGCTCGGACCGTTGATCCACGGGTCGGCCGAGCACACCCCGTGGGCGGCGAACTGGGCCCGCACATCACCGAAGGAGAACCCGAACCGCTGGCTAACGGACTTGATGACGCCATCGAGCAGGTCGGCGCCCTGGTTGAGGTTGGTCCGCCGGTTCAGATTCGGCGCATGCGCGTCAGCGCAGCTCGGTGCCAGATCGAACAGCCGCGGGTAGCCCAGCACGACCACCTGGGCATGTGGCGCGGCGTGGCGGATCGCGGCGTAAGTCTGGGCCAGCCGGACCGGCAGCGCGAAGAGCACGAAGATCTCCGCGGCATCGACCAGGGCGGCGCAGGTGTGGTCGCTCGTCGCGGTCGTGCAGATGTGCAGCACGGGTGCGAATCCCGCGTCGTTGCCGCCGATGGTGATCGTCACCAGGTCGGTGTCGGGCCGCAGGGCCGAGATCTGGGTACTGAGCACGTCGGCGATCCTGGCCCCGGAGCAAGCCACGAAGGTGAAGCTGGCGGGATGATGTTCGGTGGCCCACCGTGGCGGGGAGGACAGCGGGCTACGGGCACAGCCCCCGCTGGCCGGGTCGTAGACGCCGGTACCGACCCCGGAGGAGTAGGAGTCGCCCAAGGCGACGTAGTTCCCCGCGGCGGGCAACGCCGCGCGCTCAATGCTGCCGCCCGGGATCGCGGCCTGGCTGTTCGCTGCCGTGGACGTGGCAGCGCTCAGCACGGTGACCAGCACGCCGACGAGAGCCAGTACGGACAGTGATCGGCGGCGTGCCCTGCGAACCTCCCGACCGACCCACCGCGGCCGGCCTGCGGACCCGGTCGGCACATCCTCACCGGCGTGCAGCTCCGCCCCGTCCAGCTCGCTCATGGGCTACCTTCTCGATCTCATCGTTGCGTGGGGACGGGCGGTGTTGGACGCTGCGCCCCCGAGATGGACAGCAGACGACTGCCAGCCGAGCAAGGGATGGCCACCAACCGCACAAAGGACCGCACCACCAGGCTGCACCAAGGGAGCTGATTGGGTCGCCGCCCTCGTCGCCCCGGCCCGAGCGAAATCGCATCGTGGCCGGCCTGCTACTACCGAGTTTGCAACGACGGACCAGGTGCGCGCGGCCCACCACCGGCACATCCACCGCACCGGCTGGGAAGATCCTCATCCACGCTGGCTACGTCGAGTTCGTTCCTCCAGCGATCATCGACCCACCCGCACCCCGCTTCGCCGCTGAGGAGCAACCGGCTTCTACCGGAACGGTTCTCGACTGTGACGTCGCGGATCGTCTGGCCGTGTGACAGATCCTCGGTCAGGATGCGCCGACAGCCTGCTTGACGGCTACCTCTGAGTGGCGTCATCTACCGCGCTCGGGGGACGACCGCCGGTTCAGTTCTGCCAGCATCCGGTTGTAGGCCTGCCGGGCCTCTTCGTCGTCGTCGACGTCCACGCTGGCTCCAATGGCGTTGTGATCGTCCCCCGACGGAGATCCGATCTTGGCCAGCGACTGGCGGCGGGCGGACTCCAGCCAGTCACCGAGCCGGGCTCGGGATCCGATTGCGCTCCACTGGGCAACGACGGCGAGCATCAGCAGCATCATCAGAACGTCACCGCCCACCCACATGATCGCTCCGGAGGTGTTCTGGTCCTCGAGCAGGGAGGGGCCCCAGCCTGGTCGCATCAGCGCGGTGCTCGGGGCCAGCGGGCGCCCGGTGAGCATCAGCGCCACACCCACCAGCGTGTCCGCCCCCATCGCCAATCCGAGCAACGCGAACCGGACGATGTGCGGGATCGGCCAGGGACTCGCCTCCGAGCCGACCAACGGCCAGAACAGCAGGTAACCACTGAGGAGGTAGAGGAGCTGCTCCAGGTGATGCACCCCGGGTTGGGTGGCCATCGCCTCCGGGAAACCGGTCAGATGCGTGATCACCAGCACCGCTGTGTAGAAGCCCAGTGTCACGACGGGAAACGTCAGCCACCGCGCCAGACGGCTACTCGGGGCTCGGCCCAACACGAGCCGGACCGGTTGACCCCAGATCAGCAGCACCGGTACGACCATGATCAACAACAGATGTTGGATCATGTGCACCCACAGCAGCGCATGCCCGTACACCTCGATGCTGCTGTGCAC
>CAXUFG010000359.1:0-215 GCA_964250265.1 uncultured Pseudonocardiaceae bacterium
GTCCAGGAAGGAGAACACGTCGTCTCCGGCGACCAGCGCGCTGAGTGCGAATCGCGCGGACAGCACCCGCGCCAGGCTGGACTTCCCCGCGCCGGGCGGACCGGTGATCACGATCAGATCTGCCACGCGGTCAGCATCGCGGATGCTCGGCCGGCGGCGCGCTCCCGATTGAGGATCCTCCTGCGGGACGGTTGGCTGGATCAGTTGCGGTCGTC
>CAXUFG010000359.1:225-3174 GCA_964250265.1 uncultured Pseudonocardiaceae bacterium
GTGTCGGCCCGGTCCCAGACGCCGACAATCCGACAGGCGCTGTCTTTGTGGAGGACGAACGGCTGCCTGCATTGGTTCGATGGAACGAACAGTTCCGGCGCATGGTCAACGGCACTGACGCGTTGCGGGGGGGAGGTCAGCCCGGGGTTCCGCAGTTGGTGAGCACACGCGGCCGGAAATCTGGGTTTGACCTGGGCGGACGTCGATTGCGCCCGGGAGGGTCGTGTTACTACAGGGCTGTGGCCGTGGGTGGCGGGTCAGCTGTCCGCGGCCGGGGTGAAGTCGAAGAACTTGGGTGGTTCGGGCAGGTCAAGGGCGGTCAGTATGGTGCGTTGCCCGGGGGTGGTCGCGGAGCGTTGAGCGACGCTGTCGTGGCTGGTGGCCAGGGTGACCAGGGCCATGCGGTCCAGTTCGTGGCGCAGGTTGCGCCAGGTCTGGTCGGTGGTGTTCTCGACGACGCGGATCAGTAGCAGCGCCAGCCAGCACAGTTGGACGTGGCCGCGGATGCGGTCTTCGCGGCGGTGATGCACCGGGCGTAGCCCCAGCGAGCTCTTCATGTCCCGCCACCCGGCTTCCACGGCCAGCAGTTGCTTGTAGGCCGCGGCCAGGTCCTCACCGGTCAGGGTGAGATCGGAGGTGCGCAGCAGCCACTTGCCGTCCAGGTGCGCTTCCCGTTTGGCCGCGCCACGATCGACTCTGAGCAGCCCGGACGGGGTGCGACGCAGGTAGCGACGCAACCCCGGCTTGGTCTTCAAGGTGCCGACGAGCTCGTCGCGGCGGCGGGCGCTCCAGGTGTCAGAACCGGTGATCAGTTCGGTCAGGTGGGCGATCAGGTTCTCGCGTACGGCGGCGTCGCGTTCGCCTTGTTCGCGGTTGTGACACACCACGAACCGTTGCGCGTGGACACCGTCGTCGCCATCCCCGTCCCCGCCGGGGGCGACGTGGACCTCCTTGACACGCAGGTTGTCCGCCACCCTCTGGTAGCGACCGGGGCGGGCCAGCGCGGCGGCGGCTTCGGTGTTGGTCTGGCGTAGCTTCTCGGCGTGGATGTAGTGCCCACCGCCGCGGGTCAGATACCCGCGGTTGGCCGCGGAGGCGAACCCGCGGTCGGCGACCCACACCAGCCGACGTAGCCCCCACCCGTCGAGGTCGTCTTTGACGGTGCGGATGATCGCGGTGTCGGCGGTGTCTCCGGGGAAGCTCCAGCAGCGCACCGGTATCCCGTCGCGGGTCACCGCCATCGCGATCACCACCTGCGGGAGATCCTTGCGGTGATCCTTGGAGTGCCCGAACCGGCGGGCACCGGCCTCGGTGGGGTTGCTGCTCTCGTCATCGCCGGGTGGGTCGGCCAGCTCAGCCAGCTCGTCGGCGCCCTCGACCTCCCAATACGTGCTGGTGGTGTCCACGAAGACGATGTCCAGATCGAGGTTCAGCAGATGCGCGAGCGAGGAGAACACCTCGCCGGCGACCTCGTCGAGCGCGTCGAGCAGGAAGTCCATCGACCGATACGCCGCATCGTCGGAGAACCCGACCAAGCCCTCGATGAACACCCGCTGGGCCACCCACTTGGTGCCCGCCAGCTTGCTACCGGGCTCCAACGCCCGCTGCGCGACCAACGCGAAGATGATCCGCTCGGCCAGCTCACCATCGATCTTGCGCCGCTCGGCGACTCGGCGGATCGCCGTGCCGATCCCGACACGCTCCCACATCCGGTCCAGCACCCACGCCGCGCCCAGCCGGCGGGAGTCCAGCACCTCGACCTCGGCGCCGGCAGCGGCGGTCACGGCCTGTTCCGGGGTCAGGAACCGCGAGATCGACGACACCAGCCGGCCCAGAGCGGCCCGGTCCACCTGGTCGGCTCGCCCGAAGTTGTGGATCACCTTCGCGACCGGACTACCGCTTACCGGGTGTCGCTCGTTGTGGGCGAGCTGGAGGTAGCGGATCACCGAACCGTCTCGGTTCGTCCGCCGAGTCTCTCGTAGGTACACGCCTACATGAAACCACTACCAGCCCTGGTAGAGGTAGCGACACGCCGAGCATCGTGTGCCTACACCAAATCAGCATCGCGGCCTCTCGCACAACCGTGGCCAGCCACAACGCCCACCGAAACCCTCACAGATGCCTACGAACCGCGGAACCCCGGCCAGGTGCCGCACCAGACCGTTTCGGACAGCGAGGTGCGTGACTGCTACGACGTCTACCAGGCTTCCGCGCGGATGCGCCGTGCTTACTCGGTCGGGACCCAGTAACGGAGTTTCTTACCGCGCTGATCTTGGAGCAGTCCGCCGTTGGTCTCGATGACCTTGCGGGAGCCGATGTTGTCGCTGTCGCAGGTCACCAGCACACAGTTGATGTCCAGTGCGGCGGCCACCGGCAGGGCGGCGGCGAGCATCGCAGTGGCGTGACCACGGCGACGCCGGGGCGGAATGACGTGATAGCCGAGGTGTCCGCCTTCCTCCCGCAAGAAGGGTGTGAGGCGGTGCCGGATCTGGACCCGGCCGAGGAACTGGTCGTCCTCGACCCACCACAGGTGCGTGGAGGGTACGTGTCCGGCTGGCCGTGGTGATCTCTCGCGGGTGTCCGCGAGCAGCGCGTCGACGTAGCTGATGAGCTGGTCGTCGGCGAGCGCGGCGACGGCGCTGCCGTAGGTCGGTTGTGGGTCGTCGCCATGTTCGAGCGCGGCGGCTCGCACAGACGGCGCAACAGCCGGTCGAGGCACGATCAGTTCAGGCACACCTGGATGTTGCTACACCCTGTGCCGCGGCGGTGCCGCACGTTCGCTGAGCTGGATGTATGTGGGTGGGTGGGTGCGTCAGTCAGTGCGTCGCGCTAGGTGACGGATTGGCTGACGCACTCGGCGACGGGGTGGTTGACGGGGTGATGGACACCCCGCCCGCGCCACCGACACCGGTACCAGTTGGGATCACAGACACCCTCCGGGTGAGGGAT
>CAXUFG010000360.1:0-3153 GCA_964250265.1 uncultured Pseudonocardiaceae bacterium
GCCTTCCTGCTCTCGGTCGGGGTGAAGGCCCTCGCCGGGCAGGTCGAGAACGACTCCTCCGAACTGCACTCGATCACCGGGATCATCGGCGCGTCGGTGTCCGGGGTGTTCCTGTGGATCCTGGGGATTCTCAACCTCATCGTCCTGGTCGGCATCATCAAGGTCTTCCGCAAGATGCGCGGCGGCGTCTACAACGAGCAGGAGCTGGAGGACCAGCTCAACAAGCGCGGCTTTATGAACCGCTTCCTGGGCGGCCTGACCAAATCGGTCCGCAAACCCTGGCACATCTACCCGATCGGCGTGCTGTTCGGGCTCGGCTTCGACACCGCCACCGAGGTCGGCCTGCTGGTACTCGCCGGCGGGGCGGCGGCGTTCAGCCTGCCCTTCTACGCGATCCTGATCCTGCCGATTCTTTTCGCCGCCGGGATGTGCCTGATGGACACCACCGACGGGGTGTTCATGAACGCCGCGTACGGCTGGGCCTTCGCCAAACCGGTCCGCAAGGTCTTCTACAACATCACCATCACCGCGCTGTCGGTGGCCGTGGCGCTGATCATCGGCACCATCGAGCTGATCGGGGTGCTCGATGACCAGGCCGGCATCGACTCCGGGCCCCTCGCGGCGATCGGTTCGATCCCGCTGGACTACGCCGGCTACGCCATCGTCGCCCTGTTCATCGTCGCATGGCTGATCGCGTTGACCGTCTGGCGGTTCGGCCGGATCGAGGAGAAGTGGTCGGCCAAGCTGGCGCCCAGCCCGGCGAGCACCGAATAGCCACAGCGCAGTGTTCTACCCAGGCCACCCGGTCACCAGCGGGTCAGGGATGTGGGACGCTGATGTTCACCTCGACGTCGGGCTTGATCTTGAGCGCACCGAGCATGGCAGAGAACGGCTTGATGCCGAACGTGCGCTGGTCCAGGACGACCCTGGCGGTCCAGTGCTGACCGTCGTCGTGCGCGTCAAGCGAGATCTGATTCGTCACGCCATGCAGCGTCAGGTCGCCCTCGATGCGGGCATGGTCCCCGTTACGCACCACTGAGACGGAGCGAAACTGGATCTTCGGATACTTGCGGGCTTCGAGCGACTTCTCGGCGTTGCGCTCGATGTCCTTACGGTTGGAATCCGAGATGTCATTAGTCACCCGCAACGAACTCGGGTCGAAGTCGGCGGTGATCCCGTCATCGTCCCCGATGTCCACGGACAAGCTCGTCACCCGCAGGGTGGCGTCGTGGCCGAAGGAACTCGCCATTCCCTCAACAAAGACCGATACCCGGCAATCCACCGCTGTAGCGTCGAAAGTTGGCACCCGGTCAGCGTAGCCCGACAGGATACGAAGAGTCACCGGCATTCACCCGAAGTGCCGCCAGTGGCCGAGTCGTTCACTCGTTGAGGCCGCCCAGCGCACTCGCCGCAGGCTCGATAGCCTCGGCGAGTTGCTGCACGTCCGGCAGACCATCCCGATCGGCGTTCAAGGCGACGTAGGCGCGGCCTTGGTACCAGGAAAGCCCGACTACCAATGCCTGGCCAGCTGCCAGTGGCGCGATCGGGAAAACCTCCGCCAGCGGCGCGCCGTCGAGGGTGAATGGAATGCTCGGCACCGGGATGCTGGTCACCATGAGGTCGAACAGCAACGACGCCCCCTGCCCGGCCACCGGAGCCGCGACCCGGAGAACGGCGGGTGGCAACCGGTCGGCCAGAACCGGTATCGCGCCGGGGCCGCGGCTGCCGCCGTTGGCCCTGTTCTGCTCCATTCCCCGCCGGATCATCAACAGCTGTTCACGAGGATCAGGCTCGCCGACCGGTAAGTCGCAGAGGTAGCCCGACAACCGGTTCCCCCCGGTACGCTCCCCTGATCGGGCTCGCTGGCTGACGGGGATGAACGCCCGAAGGACCAATCCGCCGACCTGACCGCCGCGGGCCACAACCCACCGCCGAAATGCCCCAGTCACCACCGCCAGCAGGACATCGTTCACGGTGCCGCCGTAGCTCGCCCGGATCCGGCGTACCTGCTGGAGGTCGAGTGCGGCCACCGCCAACGCTCGCCGGCCCGAGGACTGGATCACCAGCGGGGAGGCCTGGGCCGGCAAGTGGGCGCTGCGCAGTACCGAAGCGGCGATGCTGGTCGCGTCGCTCAGCTGCCCCGCCACTGCCTCGACCGCCTCGCGCAGGCCGCCGGGCACCCGCCACAGCTGCGAAAGCACGGCTGGCTCCGGAGCGCGTGACCCGCCGTTGGCCGCATCAGCGCTGGTCCGCACATCTCCAACGGGCAACGGGATGTCATCCAGTACCCGGACACCTATCTCCAGCGCGTTGAGCCCATCGCCGAATGCGTGGTGCAACTTGAACAGCACCGCTAAACGGTCCCAACCAGTTCCCGCGATGACATGGAATTCCCACAGCGGACGGCTTCGCGGTAGCGGGCGGATCATCAACTCGGCGGCCAAGGAAGCGGCCCCGTCAAGGCTGCCGTGACAGTCGAGGTGGTGCACGTGGATGTGGTCCTTGGCGCAGAACCGAAGATCATCTTCCCAACTCGCCGCAGCCAGGGGGAACGAAGAGGGTTGCACTCGCCGCCGTAGTTGCGGCAGGCGCTGCGCCCGCTCCGCCAGCAGGGCGGCCACCCGTCCGGGATCGCCAAAATGAACTGGTCGGAAGGTCGCCAACGCGCCGAGGTGCATCGGTGACACATCGCGATTCAGGCTCAGGAAGGCCGTATCCAATCCGGTAAGCCGCACCGGTGCAGCTTCGCACAAAAGATCGTATGTGGCGCGCAAAGCTGGCCAAGGGCGCTGGTGCATGATCGTGCTTGTGCAGGTACTAGTCGACGCGGACAACCTTGATGTGCCCCGGCTGCGCCTGCTGGTCGCGGCACTGGACGCGGGCCCCCCTGCTGAGGTGGTGGTGGCCGGGACGCCGGCCGCGCTGGATGCCATCGACTGGCCCCCCCGAGCTCAGGTACTGCCGGCCAGCGGCTGGCAAGGCGCGGACCTGCTGCTGGCTCGCGCCTACCGCGCCGATGACCGGCCACTGCTGTTGGCCACTGGCGATGGCGACTTTGCGCAACTGGCGCGACGCCATCCGGGTCAGGTCCTGCTGGTCAGCGGCACCGCAAGCCGCTCCCGCACCCTCGCCGGCCCCCGCATCACCCCCACC
>CAXUFG010000361.1:0-3153 GCA_964250265.1 uncultured Pseudonocardiaceae bacterium
GCCGGGGTACTGCCGCAACGGTGCCCGTACGAGCACGATGACGGGGATCGCCACGATCGCGGTCGACCCGGTGATCAACACTGCCCGGTCGGGCGTGAGCCCGGTATCCCGGCCGCGGCGACGCCACCACCGCAGCCCCCAGGCCACCGCGAGTGCCACCCCCACCCACACCAGGGGGTTCGCCAGCTGCACGGGCCCCAGCTTCGGTCGCACACTGACCAGGTCAATGCGGTCCTCGGCCAGGGTGAGGTGGTTGCCGAAGGGCTGGCCCCGATCCGAGTAGGGCCGCCAGATGTTCGGTCCGGCGAAGCTCCACGACACCGCACCGATCAGCAGCGCAGTCCCCCCGAGCGCCAGCCTCTTCGTCGAGAGGTGCAGTGGGGAGCGCAGTAGCGCCGCGGCGAGTAGCACCGTCGGCGCCGCTGCAGCCGCCCCGAAGTGGTTGACGAACTTGGTGGGTGTCGGGGCGAGCAGCGCCAGGGCCAGCGCCGAGCAGGCCGCGCTGCGCACCAGCAGCCGGCGCAGCGGATCGTCGCTTCCAGTGCCTGGCCGGCGGGTGTGCGCCATCGCAACGAGTGCCAGCACCGCGATGGTGAGCACGACCGGAGCCCGGCGGGACCACTGGCTGGAGTCCTTGAAGCTGAGAATCGTCTGGTAGTGGACGTACTCCTGGTACCAGGGGAAGGCCTGGTAGTACCACTGGTGCACGGCGGTGGCCTCCAGCACGTCGCCGAGCGTGGCGTCGGCGCAGCCCACCAACACCAGACTCGCGCCCGTGGCGACCAGCAACAGGACAGCGGCTACCCGACCGATGGTGTGCTGCGCGCGCAGCCAGGCCCACAGCCACGGGACGGCCAGGACCAGCGGGGCCGCGGCCACCAGGCCGGAGGGGGAGACCGTCATCGCCAGCACGGCAGTGGTGGTGGCCGCGGCCAGCGCGCCGACCGAGCGGCGGCGCCGGGCCAGTTCGGCCAGCAGCAGGGTCGCCGCGGCGAGCAGCACGATCAGCGGCTCCGGGCGCAGCGTCATCCCGTAGGGCAGCCACCACAACAGGTACGCCACCAGCAGCGCCCACACCGCCCGAGGGGTCTCCAGCTCCGGGCCCGAACCGGTGGCCAGCAGCAGCCGCAGCAGCAGCCAGGTGACCAGCCCGTAGATCAGCGGCACCAGGCGCAGCCAGGTCAGCCCCCACCCACCGAGCGACCCCCACGCCTGCAGCACGTACTGGCTGGCCACGAAGGGACTCTCGGAGGTGTTGAACATGTAAATCGCGTTGCCGACCGAGCCGGAGGGGTGGGCGCCGCGGGCCATCAGCGCGTACCACGAGTCGTCGAAGTTCGTCGGGGCCAGCAGCACCCACACTCCGGAGACGGCGGCCAGCACAGCGTCGGCGACGCGGGGCCTGGGATACCGGATCGGCGCCGCCTGGCCGCCCCACCAGCGCCAGGCCAGTCCGAGCAAGGTCAGCAGCGCCGAGGCACAGACCAGCAGCAGACCGATCTTCAGCGCCGTAGGAGTGGACTCGTAGCGGGCATCGGGATGCAACGACACCGCCAGACCCGTTGCCGCGTTGTGGCCGTCGAGGTCGGTGCTCAGCTCGCTGACCTCCGGAACTTGCACCGCCCCCGCGCCCCGCACCGTCCCGTACCCGCACCCCACCGGTGTCGGCCAGCACCCGGTAGGTGCAGCTGCCCGGCCCAGCCTGGATCGGCAGCTTCTCCCGTACCAGGGACCTACCGGATGCGGTGACTTGCAGCAGACCACCGTCCACCTTGACGACCAGGCCCTGACTGAGGGTGCCCGTCGTGCCGGCGCTGGCGGGCAGGGTGCGCAGCGCGTCGCCCCCGTCGGGGCGCTGGCCCAGCGCGAACAGTGCGGCGCACGGCACTCGGGCGTCCAGGCTCAACGGCCGGTAGGGCACCAGCGGCAGCACGGTGGAACGGGGCGGCTGACCCGCCCGGGGCCAGGTCACCACGGGATCGTCGGCGACCACCGGGGCCAGTAACACCCCGATCGCCGCCATCAGGGTCAGTAGCGCCAGCCCGGCTAGCACTGCTGCTTTCCAACGGGGCGCGTGCCCACTCCCGGCGCGCTCCGGGGCAGGGGTCGCCGGATGAGACGTACTGATAGCGCTGGAGGTTACGAGGTGATCCTGGATGAGGGTGTGGAACAGCCAGCGAGCGCGCGGCGACGGAGCGCGGGACGTGTCGGGCACCGGCACTGCCGCAGGGTAGTCCGACGGTACCGGCGGGCCGTGCAGGTACCCTGCTCAGACCAGGAGTCCGGAGATGAGGGGCTCCAGGCAACAGCCTCGAAGGAGACCTCCCCTTGGCCGCCCCGCCCGCACCGCCTGCGGCGCCGCTTCGCCTGTCCACCCAGCTCACCCGCTTCGTCCTGGTCGGCGCGGTCGCGTTCATCGTGGACCTCAGCTGCTATCAGGCGCTGCTGGCGATCGGGCTGTGGGTGCACCTTGCCAAGGCGTTGGCGTTCGTCGTCGGCACTACCACCGCCTACCTGATCAACCGGCGGTGGACGTTCCAGGGCAAGGGCAGTCGGTCGGAGTACGCCTCGATCGTGGCCCTGTACGGGATCACCTTCGTCGTCCAGGTGGGGATGAACGCGGTGATGCTCGCGCTGCTGCCGCCGTTTCGCGGTCACATCACGTGTGCCTTCGTCGTTGCCCAGGGTCTCGCCACCGCGATCAACTTCATCGTGCAGCGCACCGTGATCTTCCGCCGCTGAGGTTGCCCACAACTCGGGATTGTCACCGCCGCGCAACAGGCTGTAACTACCCGGAAGGGTGGCGGGGGAGACGACGCGCCACGCCATAACGTGTGCGCCGCGCCGGTGTATCACTCGCATGGAGCATACCAATGGTGGCACAATGAGACATGCGGGTTCGGGACCCCCAGCCGGATCCGCCGCCCCCCGCGGAACACCTCCCCCTCGTTTCCGCGGGGGGCCCTCTCATGTACCCGTCATCCCCGACATGGAGACATATCGGGGTAAACAGGTACGCCCTGGGCCCGATATGTCTCCATATCGGACGCAGGACCCTGGCCCAGGGGTCAGCGGCCTAGTTGGGAGATGGTTGCTGTTTGGCTGCCGCTGCGTAGCGGTCCTGGGGACCACCAGCCCGGGCGGACGGCGGTG
>CAXUFG010000362.1:0-3076 GCA_964250265.1 uncultured Pseudonocardiaceae bacterium
GTCCCCGACGGAGCCGGCGGGAACGGCGGTACCGGAGGCGAGGGGGGAATCATCGGTGGGATAGGTGGACTGGGTGGAAACGGCGGGGGCCCCAACGGAACCGGCGGCAACGGCGGGAACGGCGGTTACGGCGGGGTCATCGGCGGGATGGGTGGCATGGGTGGCCACGGTCAAGGCACCGGACTCGACGGGAACGGCGGGAACGGTGGGAACGGCGGCCTGGTCGGCGGGGCCGGAGGTCTACCCGGCGGTCTCACCGGGAAGGGTGGCGATGGCGGCGACGGCGGCCTCGTCGGAGGTCCGGCTTTCTTCGGCGGCACCCCCGGCAAGGGCAGCCTGGTGGACGGCCCCGCCATCCCTGCTCCGGAGATCTGGCGCTGACCCCAGCACTATGCGTCGTCCCCTCAGGACGATCAGCACGCTTGAAGTCGGCATCACCCCTGTATACGACTGCCCCACGATCTGGACCAGGTCGTGGGGCAGTCTGGTCTCTTGACCGTATGCCGCCGTGCCCTGGTCCTGTCGTAACGCTAGTGGTACGCAAACCTGGATGCTGGCCGCGACAGGCGTGCGTAGCGTGAGACTGTGACCTATTCCCACACGCGTGGATCCACCGAACCTTCGACCGTGCATCCGTGCACAGTGGGTGCACTGCGCGCCTACGGGCACGTGCAGCGTGACGTCAAGGACGAGGTGCGGGCGAACCTGCTCGCGGCACTACGCAGCGGCCGTGATCCGTGGCCGGGCATCATCGGGTTCGCTGACACAGTGTTGCCGCAGCTGGAACGGGCGTTACTGGCCGGCCACGACGTGGTGGTGCTGGGGGAGCGCGGTCAGGGCAAAACCCGGTTGTTGCGCACACTGACCGGGCTGCTTGATGAGTGGACGCCGGTGATCGACGGCGCCGAGCTGGCCGAGCATCCTTACCAGCCGATCACCCCGGGCTCGATCCGTCGTGCTGCTGAGCTCGGCGACGAGCTGCCGGTGGCCTGGCTGCATCGTTCGCTGCGCTACACCGAGAAGCTCGCCACTCCGGACACCTCGGTTGGTGACCTGGTGGGCGACGTCGATCCGGTGAAGGTCGCGCAGGGTCGCAGCCTGGGTGATCCGGAGACGATCCACTTCGGTCTGGTGCCCCGCGCGCACCGCGGCATCGTCGCGATCAATGAGCTACCCGACCTGGCCGAGCGCATTCAGGTCTCGTTGCTCAATGTGATGGAGGAGCGCGACATCCAGGTTCGCGGCTACAGCTTGCGATTGCCGCTGGACGTGCTGCTGGTGGCCAGCGCCAACCCCGAGGACTACACGAACCGCGGCCGGATCATCACCCCGCTCAAGGACCGCTTCGGCGCTGAGATCCGCACCCATTACCCGCGTGAGATGGCCGCCGAGGTCGCCCTGGTCGCCCAGGAGGCCGACCTGAGCAGTATCGGCGCGGAGGTGGGGGAGCCGCTGCTGGAGGTGTTGGCCCGGTTCTCCCGGCACCTGCGCGGCAGCGCCGCCATCGACCAGCGTTCCGGGGTATCGGCGCGGTTCGCGGTGGCCGGCGCGGAGACCGTCGCCGCCGCCGCGCTGCGCCGGGCCGCGCTGACCGGTGAGGAGCACGCGGTGGCCCGCCCCGTCGACCTGGAGGCGGTACCGGCAGTGCTGCGCGGCAAGCTGGAGTTCGAGTCCGGCTACGACCAGCCGTCCACTGAGCGCGACGAGCAGGGAGAAGTGCTGACCCATTTACTGCGCAGAGCAGTGGCTGACACCGCTCGTGCCCGGCTGCGTGGGCTGAACCTCGCACCGCTGGCCTCGGCGGTCTCGAGCGGCCACCGGGTCGCCACCGGCGAACAGGTACCGGCCGCCGAAGTGCTCGCCGCACTTCCCGAGCTGCCGGTGCTACACGAGGTCGCCACCCGGCTGGGTGCCGCGCCCGGCGGCCCCCCCGGCCCGATCGCCGCCGCAATCGAGCTCGCCCTGGAGTCGCTGTATCTCACCCGCAAGCTCGGCAAGGACGTCGAAGGCGGCCGCACGGTGTACGGATCGCGGGAATGACCTCGGCAGGCCGGTACAGCTACGGGCCCTGGCGCGGCGGCCCGGACCCGCTCGCGCCTCCCGCCGACCTGACCGCGGCGCTGGACCAGATCGGTCGCGACGTGATGGACGGCGCATCGCCCCGAGCGGCGATGCGGGAGCTGCTGCGCCGCGGACTACCCGGCACCCGGGGGATGGACGAGCTGGCCCGGCGGGTCTGGCAGCGACGGGCCGAGATCACCCGCCGTCACCGGCTGGATGGCACTCTTCGGCAGATCCGTGAACTCCTGGACAAGGCCCTCGCCGCGGAGCGACGGGCGCTGTTCCCCGACCCCGACGATGACGCGCGCTTCCGCGAGGCTCGGCTCGACGCGCTGCCACCGAACACCGCCCGGGCCGTCACCGAGCTCGCCGACTACGACTGGCGTTCGGCCGAGGCCGCGCAGGCCTACCAGGACATCCGAGATCTGCTTGGCCAACAACTGCTAGAACAGCGCTTCGAAGGGATGAAGCAGGCGCTGCAGTCCAGCTCCCCCGAGGACGTCGAGCGGATCCGGCAGATGCTCTCCGATCTCAATGGTCTGCTCGCCGCGCACGCCCGAGGCGACGCAGATACCCCCCAGCGCTTCGAAGAGTTCATGCGCAAACACGGGGACTTCTTCCCCGAGCATCCCCGCAACGTCGAGGAACTGATCGACGCGCTGGCCGCGAGGGCCGCCGCGGCACAACGGATGATCAATTCGATGAGCTCCCAGCAACGCGCGGAGCTGGCCGAGCTCATCCAGCAGGCTTTCGGTGACCCGCGGTTGGCGGGGCAGCTGGCGATGCTGGACGCTCACCTGCAGGCGCTGCGGCCCGGCGAGGACTGGCAGGGCTCCGAGCGCTTCCGCGGTCAGGACCCGCTCGGCCTGGGCGAGGGCGCGCAGGCGATGGCCGACCTCGCCGAGCTCGATGCGCTGTCCGAACAGCTCGCCCAGTCCTATGCCGGGGCGCGCCCCCAGGGCCTCGCCCACGCCGCGCGGGACCCCCCACACCGGGCGGGGGGCCCGGATTCACC
>CAXUFG010000363.1:0-3037 GCA_964250265.1 uncultured Pseudonocardiaceae bacterium
GCCTTGATCCCATAGAGGAGAATTCGGCAACACAGGATGGTGACGTGTCGTGACTAGGTCATCGCGCTGGGTAACCGGTGCGAAGACTGGGGTACGCGCAGGCGTGTCATCACGTCGGAGAAGGCGGGTGCATCATCGGCCTGTCCTGCGGTCACCACGAAGGAGCGGCAGTGGTCGTCGGCTGCGAGGTGGATCTTCTGCGTCAGCAGCCGTGCTTAACTCGTTGTAGGTGGTCGCTCCAGTGGCGCGGCAGAGAAGACGCACGCCATGTTCGGTCCTGTCACATTCTTGGCGGCTGTTCCGTCAGGGGTGTGTAACCACCAACAACGGCAGAGGAGTTCACCATGGATGCCCGCTTGAGCCTTTTCGGCAACCCGGTCGCAGCCAAGTTCCTGAAGTACATCAACTCGGCGGGCCAGGTGGTCTCGGGCTCGACGCTGCCGGCCGCGACGCAGGAACTGGTGAAGCTCCGCGCCAGTCAAATCAACGGCTGCGGCTTCTGCACCGACATGCACAGCAAAGACGCCGCGCACGCCGGGGAGACCTCGACGCGCCTGAACTTGGTCGCGGCCTGGCGAGAGGCCACGGTCTTCACCGATGCCGAGCGCGCTGCCCTGGAGCTGACCGAGCAAGGCACCCGCATCGCTGACGCGGCCGGTGGTGTTACGGATGAGGCCTGGGCCGATGCCGCCAAGCACTACGACGAGGACCAACTGGCCGCCCTGGTGTGCCTCATCGCCCTCATCAACACCTACAACCGTGTGAACGTCATCGTCCAGCAGCCTGCCGGCGACTACCAGCCCGGCCAGTTCGGGTAACGAGGAGTCTGCCCGGGAGGGCTGGCGCTGTCTCCCACCAGCAGCACACGCCCTAGGCACCGCTCACCGGAGCTCGTGTCGTTTCCTCTGGTCGCCCGATGGTCCAGCTGATCCAAATGAAGCTGCCTTTTAACTGCTGCGTTGTTCATAGTGTCGTCGCCAGCTGCGACAGCGGCTCAGATAGTCGATGAGTTCATCGCGACCGAAATCCGCGAGGGACTAAGGTTGGTCGATGTGGTCACTCCCCCGCCATACGTAGGAGAGGGCGTCCCTTTCGGTTTCGGAAGGGAGCAGGACTCGAACGGTAGCGAGTGTGTAGGCAGGGTCCTCAAAAGCGTCTAAAGTGGCCCACTCGGTGTCCGTGAGGTCGGTGTATATTTTTCCGGTTTGATTTTCCTTGTCCGGGGACCAATCCGGGATAAACCCTTTGGGGTAAGCGCACTATCCGCCAACCGAGGGCGATCGCTTGCTGATAATTCGGTACGCGATCGATGAGAGTTTTTACGACGTCGTCGAGAAGGAGCGTGCCGTAGACGAAAAGTCTATTGGTTTCCTCCGATAACTGGGCCGGTTGGCCAGAGTTCGTGGAGTTCGCTTGGTGTAAGCGGGCGTTTATAGGCTTCACGAAACACCTCCGCGAGTGTTACGCCGCCCGCTTCGACGAGTCTGATGAACCAGTCTATGCCTGCGGGGTATGACCACAAGTAGGACCGCAAGGCCCTGATCAAGCTCGCGGAAGCACTGGCCGCAGCGGCGGCGGTGCTCTTCGCCCTCTGGCTGCTGATCAAGGCCATCGTGTGGGCGCTGCGCCAAGTGCTCACGCACTGGCGAACCAGCCTGGTCCTGGTCGCGCTGGGAGCGTGGTGGCACTGGTGGGGCTGGGCGTCGCTGGGCCTGGCCACCGGCGTGGTCGCCGGAGTGCTCACCGGATGGCGACTGGCCGACCTGGCGTCCTTCGACGCGTGGGCAGGCCGGCACCTGCGCTCGTGGTGGCTGCGCTGGACGGTGTACTCCCCCAAGCTGCCTCAGTGGCTGTACGCCTGCGGCCTGAGCATCAAACCCGACGCCACACCCGTGGTGGTGACTGTGAACCCGCTGGGCCGCAGCATCCGTCGCGGCCGGCGCCAGACCCAAGCGCGGCTGCCCAAAGTGCTCGGGGTGCGCTCCGGCGCGTCCTGGGACGAGGTCCGCATCCGGCTGGTTCCCGGTCAGAAACCCGAGGACTTCGACGAGGCCGCCCGAGCGCTGGCCTGCGCCCGGGCAGTGACCCGCTGCCAAATCCGCGAACTGTCCCCCAACGTCGTCTCGATCGATTTCCAGCGCCGCAACCTACTCACCGACCCCGTAGCCTGCCCCGACCTCGCCACGCTGGCTGATGTCGCGGGCACAGCCGTTGACTTGCGGCACGTGTTTTCCGGGCGCACCGAGTACGGCCAAGACTGGCACGTCCCGCTCGCCGGGGGTCACACCCTGGTAGCAGGTTCAACGGGGGCCGGCAAGAACTCGGCGATGTGGTGCCCCCTGGTCTCCATCGCCCCCGCCATCCGCGACGGTCTCGTGCGGGTCTCGGGAATCGACCCCAAGGGCATGGAACTGGCCTACGGCCGGCGGATCTTCCACCGCTACGCCGTCACCGGCACCGACGCCCTGGCCGTCCTCGATGACCTCGTTGCGGCCATGCACGCCCGGAAAGCCGAATTCGCCGGTCAGGTGCGATCGGTACCGATCAGCCGCGAACACCCCTTGGAGCTACTCGAATTCGACGAAATCGGCGCGCTGACCAAATACATCGACCGCAAGACCCGCGAAGCAATCACCGAACGGGTCGCCCTCTTGACCACGCAAGGGCGGGCGTTGGGATTCACCGTCCGCGGCTACGTCCAGGAACCCACCAAAGACACCGTCCCGGTCCGGGAACTCTTCCCCCGTCGAATCTGCCTACGAGTCTCCGCCAAATCACACGTGAGCATGGTCCTCGGCGACCAAGCCTAACCCACCGATCCCAGCGGCTCGACTCGCGGAGGTGCCACGTGACCACGGCCGTTGACTTGCTCGCCGCGATCAACATTCACCTCACCGAGTTCGAACTACCCCTGATCGCCTCGGTGCAGCTGGTCGCTGCGATGACGGCACCCCAGGTGACCGTGCAGCTCACCAGCCACGACCTCGCCGACACCGCCCGAGGGCTGCTGGCCGGGGCCGACACCCTCACCGACGTC
>CAXUFG010000364.1:0-3033 GCA_964250265.1 uncultured Pseudonocardiaceae bacterium
CGGGACGCTGCTGTGTGCCGTGTCGGTGGCACTGGCCCCGAGCCGCCCCCTCTGGGCCGTCGTGGCCGCGGTGGTCTACGTGGTGCTCTGCGTGCAGTACTCCTGGGGGCTGAAGATCAGTTACCACGGCGGGCAGGAGGCATTCATGGTGGGCCTGGGGGTGGCCGTGCTGCTGGTCCCCTACGGCCTGCTGTCCACCGTGGCCATCGGATTCGCCGTCGTGCAGGCAGTGCTCTTCGGCCTGGGGGTGCTGCTCATCGGGGTGTACTCGAACATCAACGACATCACCGGTGACCGGCGGGTGGGGCGGCCTACGGTCGCAGCAACCCTCTCGCCGCGCGGCAACGCGGCGTTCATCGGTGCGCTCTGTCTCGCTGAGACCGTGCTCATCATCGGCTCGGCGGCAGCCGGCGTGGCGCCGTGGTGGTTCCCGCTCGCCATGCTGCCGGTGGTGGTGCTGCGGGCCGTCCAACTCAGGACCGGCCTGGTCCGCGGCGAGGTCCTGCTGGCCCGCCGCCTCGGGATCCGGGTGCACCGGAGCGCGGTCGCGGCGCTGGTCGTCGTGAACCTCCTGTATCCGCTCGTCGGGACGGGGTTGTGATGAGCCCGGATCTCGACGTCGCCGTGGTCGGGGCGGGGGCAGCGGGGCTAGCGACCGCCTACGCGCTGCGGCAAGCCGGCCGATCGGTCCAGGTATTTGAGGCGGCCGACGAGGTCGGCGGGCGTATGCGCACGCTGCGCCACGACGGCTACGTCATCAACACGGGCGCAGAGATGATTGCGCCCAACGGGTATCCGGCCACCTGGAGGCTCATCCGCGAGATGGGCATGGGTCCGGCGGACGTGCCACGCCTCACGCACTCGGTCTCGATGTGGCGCGGCGACCGCGTGCACCTTCACGTGGGCCGGCCGCTCGGGCTGCTCACCGGAGCGGGTCTGTCCCTGCGCGCCCGGCTCGATCTGCTTCGCCTCAACACCGGCATCGCGATCCGGTCTCGCGCGTTCGACACCGACCATCCCGAGCGCACCCCCCTCGGGGAGACGACCGTCGCACAGCTCGCCGGCCGATACCACAGTGAGCTGCGCGATTACCTGTTCCAGCCGCTGGTCGGCGGATTCTTGGGCTGGCAGGCGGACCGATCGGCCGTGGCCGCGCTCGTCAGCATGTTCCTGGCCAGCCGGAGCACGGCTAACTGGCGGACGTATCGCGACGGGATGGACACCCTGGCCCGCCGGCTTGCCGAACGCGTGAGCGTGACGACCGGATGCCAGGTGCAGGCGGTCACATCCGCACCCGGAGCGGCGCACATCGTCGCCGGCGGCTCCGCCCTGACCGCACGCTCGGTGGTGCTGTGCGTGCCGGCTCCCGTCGCGCTGGACCTGTACGCCAACGTGCCGGAGGACGAGCGCCGGTACCTCGGGGCGTGCACCTATGGCCCGATGCTCAAGGTGAGTTGCGCGCTCGACCGGCCGCTTACATTCCGGGGCGGTCGATGCGCCTACGCCGTCCTCGTCCCGGACGTGGAGAACCCGCTGCTCTCGGTGGTCGCCGTCGATCACGATCAGGTGTCCAACCGCCAACCCAGGGGCCACAGCGTGGTGTGCATGATCACATCACCGCAGGGCACCAAAGAGCTGCTGGGCGCCTTAGACGACGAGGTCGTGCGCCGGGTCAGCGAGCAGGGCGAGCAGCTGCTGCCAGGATTGCGCCAAGCGACTCGCATCAGCTTCGTCCACCGCTTCCGCCACGGTATGCCCGAGGTCACTCCCGCTGCCCTGCGGTTGCGGTCGGAGTTCCTGCGCCGGCCCCTGCGCAGCGTCGACTATGCGGGCGACTGGTTGACGCTGCCCAACAGCGAGGGAGCCATCCGGTCCGCCGATCTGGCCACCTGGCGGGTGATGGCTCACACCGGTCATGCCGCTCGCCATACCGCCGGCCGAGCCGGCAATCAGGCCATCGTTCGTGACCGGCTACCGGCCATGGCGCCGAGCGCCACGAGCGACGGAGAGGCACCAGCGTGAGGCACATCAACCCCAGCACCCTGTTCGAGGACGCTGCCGAACGCGGCTCCACGCTCGTCCACCTCGACCGGCCCTTCGACATCACCTCCGATGGTCGGGTCACCTATGGCGTCGAGCAGGTGGCCGCTCTCGTTCGTGACGCCGCCGGATGGCTCGCGGCCGCGGGAGCCCGCCCCGGCGACCGGATCGCGATCGTCAAGGACAACCACTGGGAAAGTGATGTGCTCGCCTACGCGGCCGTGCGCATCGGAGCCGTCCCCGCCAAGATCCGCGACACGCTCCCACCGGAAGCGATCCAGATCCTGCTCAAGCGGCTCGAGCCGGCCGTCCTCGTCACGACCGCCCAGACCCTCGACGCGGCGAGCGGCGCGGGGACCGATTTGGCCGCCCTGGCCAAGACGACGCTCAGTATCGGCGGGACCGCGCCGCGGGCGCTGTCACTGGACCGGGTGCGTGGTCACGAGCCGCCACCGCCGCACCGCCGCGGCGACGACGAGCCGCTGGTCGTCTGCCTCACGTCCGGGACGACCGGCCTACCCAAACTGGCCGTGCATTCGACCACCACCATCATCCGCCAGCTCGCGGAGTTCGAGGCGCACCGCTGGCCGCTGTTCGGAGTCCGGTCCGACGACACCGTGGCCAGCGCCAGCGCCTTCTCCCACGGCCGGACCTTCTGCTGGACCGCGGCGGTGTTCGCCTTGGCGCCCCGCCACGTAGTCCTGGTCTCCGACGACGACCCCGCTCGCGCCGAACCGGTCCTGCGGGCCCATCCGCCGACGATCCTCGAAGGGCAGCCCTCCACCTTCATCCGGTGGCAGCCGATGGCCGCCAAACCGCACAATCCCTTCCGGGACGTCCGCGTGTACCTCAGCACGTACGACGCGATCCACCCGCCCGCGGTGCGGGCGTTCCTGGCCGCCTCGAAGCGGCCTCGCGCGGTGTTCGTGCACGGCTGGGGTCAATCCGAGACCGGCCCGCTGACGTTCCGCGTCTTCACCCGCAGAGCCCTCC
>CAXUFG010000365.1:0-3025 GCA_964250265.1 uncultured Pseudonocardiaceae bacterium
TGGTGGGCCGGCGGATCGCGCGCCGGCTACGCAGAACGCCGCCGGCCGAGCCGGCGATCGAACCACGGGAAGCCGGGTGAGGTTTGGACACCGCGAACCGCACGCCAAGGTCACCTGGTCGCCGGCCCGGTAACGAGCCCCGTAACGAGCACAGCCGGCGGTCGCAGTACTCGCTTGTGGCGGCCGCTGGCACGATGGCGGTGGCCACCCTGGTCAGCCGGATCACCGGCTTCCTCCGTCAGCTGGGGCTCGCCGCTGTACTGGGGCTCGGGGTGGTCAACGACTCCTACACGGTCTCCAACACGCTGCCGGCGATGCTTTACGAGATCCTGCTCGGCGGGGTGCTGACCAGCGTCATCGTGCCGTTGCTGGTGCGCGCGGCGAAGGAGGACGCCGACCAGGGCGAGGCCTACGTGCAGCGATTGGTCACCGTCGCGTTCGTGGCGCTGTGCGCGGCCAGCGTTCTCGCCCTCGTCGCGGCGCCGTTTCTGGCGGTGCTGTTCCTCGGTTCCGGCGAGGATGCGAACCCGCAGCTGGCGACGGTGTTCGGTTACCTGCTACTACCACTGATCTTGTTCTACGGCCTGTCCGGCCTGTTCGGGGCGATTCTCAATGCCCGCAGCATCTTCGGCCCGCCGGCCTGGGCACCGGTGCTCAACAACGTTATCGTGCTGGTGTCGCTGGGCCTCTACGCCCTGGTTCCCGGGGAGATCAGCCTCAACCCGGCGCGATTGAGTGACCCGAAGCTGCTGGTGCTGGGTCTGGGCACGACGGCGGGCATCGTCGCGCAGGCGCTGGTGCAGGTACCCGGCCTGCGCCGGGCCGGCTTTCACTTCGGCTGGCGCTGGGGCTGGGACTCCCGGCTCACCCAGGCCAGCGGGATGGCCGCCTGGTTCGTGGTGTACGTCCTGGTGGGCCAGCTCGGCTTCCTGGTCACCACCCGCTCCGCGGCGCAGGGTGATCCCGGCGGGGTGGTGATCTACAGCCTGGTGTGGCTGCTCCTGCAGCTGCCCTACGGCGTTCTGGGCTACTCGCTGCTCACCGCGATCATGCCGCGAATGAGCCGGGCCGCGGCTGATTCGGACTGGCGCGGCGTGGTCGAGCACCTCTCGGTGGGCAGCCGCTACCTGATCCTGCTGCTGGTACCGATCACCGTGGTGTTCACCCTCGCCGGGGAGCAGATCGGGATCGCGCTGTTCTCGCTGGGCCGGGCGGGCAGCAACGCCGAGCGGCTCGGGGTGGCACTGGCGGTCTCCGCCTTCGGGCTGCTGCCCTATGCGGTGACGATGCTGCAGCTGCGGGTTTTCTACTCGATGGCCGACGCGCGCACCCCAACCATGATCAACGCGGTTATGGTGGCGGTGAAACTGCCTCTGCTACTGGCCTGCCCGGTCTTCCTCGACGACGCCGATGTGGTGCTCGGCCTCACCGCGGCCAATTCGCTGTCCCTGGTGGTGGGCGCGATGGTCGGCCAGACCTGGCTACGCCGGCGGCTGGGCCGGGTGGAGACCAAACGCAGCCTGATCACCTTTCGCAACTGTGTGATCGGGGCGGCGCCGGCGGTGGCCGCGGTGCTCGGGCTGCGCGCGGTGACCGACTTGAACGGGGTCAGCGGCGCCTGGCTCGACCTGGTGTTCACCACGCTGATCGTCGCAGTGGTGATGGGCGCCGCGCTGCTCATCCTGCGCACTCCGGAGCTCACCAGCGCGCTTCGGATACCGATTCGTAACCGCCTGAGCCGTAATGGCGGCTCCGCTGGCCCTCAGGAGCCGTAGGCTTGACAATTGTTGACGAAATGTCCGAAGAGTGTCCCAGAAAGAGTGACGTCACGGTGAGCGAGACGGTGGGGACGGGAACACACCGGTTCCTTGCCCCGTGGCCCACTCCTGGATGTGTTCTGGGCCGGGGTCGTTACCGTCTGCTCTCCGAGGTCGGCCGCGACGACCGGTGCGCCGTTCTCCTGTGGCGCGGCCGCGACATGGTGCTGGACCGTGACGTCGCGCTGAGCGTGTTCATCGCCGCGCCGGAAGATCCGGCGGCGCTCACCCAGATCCGTTCCTCCGTGGCGCGGGCATTGCGGTGTGCTCGTCTGGAGACAGCGGGCGCGGCGCGGGTGCTCGACGTCCTGGAACCGGAGCGAACCGACGCCGGGGTCGTCGTCGCGGTTGTCGTCGCCGAGTGGACGCCGGGTTGGGCCCTGGTTGAGCTCCTGGATGGTGGGCCACTACCGCCGTCGATGGCGGCTCGCGTGCTGGTACCGCTGGCTGGTGCGGTCGACGCCGCGCACAGCGCAGGTCTGGTCCTGGGCGCTGACCATCCGGATCGGATCCGGGTGGCTCCCGATCGCCAGGCCCGGCTCGCCTTTCCCGGACCGTCCCCCGCCACGGGGTCCCGGGACGACATCCGCGGACTCGGCGCGATGCTGTACCTGCTGCTCACCGGATGCTGGCCGCTGCCCGACGGGTTGACCAGCCTGCCACCCGCGCCGCTGGGTCCGGACGGCTCACCGATCAGCCCCACCACCTTGCGGCCCGAGGTACCGGTGGAGCTCTCGACGCTGGCGCTGCGCAGCATCGCGGGTTCAGGCACCGGCGGTGGCGTACACACCGGGGCCGCCGTGCGGCAGGTGCTCGAGCTCAACGCCGCGGGTGCGGACGATCTGTTCTCGGCGGATGGCCGGCGGGTAGACCCGCGACGGGCGCAGCGCCTCCGCCGGATGAAGTTCGGCGTGTCGATGACGGTGCTGGGTGCGGCCACGCTGATGATCATCGGTTATGCCGGCATGCAGGTGGTCTCGATATTCACCGACACCGGTGGGGCACCGCTGGTCGTCGCCGGAACCGCCCCTGCCAGCCCGGCACCCGCCCCGCCGCCGGTGCTCTCCGCGCCGGTGCGGGTGACGAAGTTGGCCGTCTATGACCCTTCCGGGTTGGGCAGCCCGGACCACCAGCGCGACGTCGGCAAGCTGGTGGACGGCAATCCGAACACCGGCTGGTCCACCGACTCGTACTTCAAGCAGTTCCCC
>CAXUFG010000366.1:0-3023 GCA_964250265.1 uncultured Pseudonocardiaceae bacterium
CCCCCGTGGTTGGCCCCCCAACCCCCCCCCGGGTCGGTGTCCCCCCCCACACAAACCATGATCACACCCCTGCCGGCCACCCGATCGCCACTTCGACGACCCCGTCGGCTGGCTCACGATCAACCCCCGCTGGACTTATGCGGCACGGCACAGATGCCCTCCCCTCTCCGGGGCGGGCGGCCCCGGAGAGGGGCTTGATGCGAGCCGAGGATCACGAAGCCAGACAATCAGCGTGCGATGATCAGCAATGATTGTCTGGCGCCGATCTATTCAGTCCTTGCCGCCGACTCCGGCCTCGGCACTACTCTCGGGCGCCGGTCCGCTCTTTCTCTTATTATCTCCACTACTCGTACTACTCTCACTCCCGGAAGCCTGCGGTGTGTCCGATCCGCCCACTCCGGCTTCGGCAGTACTCTCGGGCCCTGGTCCACTCTTTCTCTTATTGTCTCCCGCCTTGGTCTCACTCGGAGGGTTTGCGGCCGTGGCGGGATCGTTCTCAGTCATCTTCGCTTCTCTCATTGGGGAAATATCCGGACCACTCCAGCACGATCGACCGTACCCTTAACTCCCGGCACAGGCCAGCGCTCGTGCAGACGGCCAGTGCATGGACTGCAATACCAGGCCGTGCTCCGTCGGTTCGTCTACTGCAACCATATGGCAGGTGCTCGTCTTCGCCGTGAACGGCGCCCGCGATCTGATCTGCGATATGGCAGACTTCCAAAGCCTGGAATGACAGAAAGAACCGTTGCGGTTTCGGAGAATTTTTCACTCTTGTACACCTGGGGCGAGGGTCGGCGAATGCCCAGCCGCCAACCCTGTGATCAGGCGGACGAGGGGCGCACCGAGCACCATGGCGGCCGCGACGACGGGGCCCCCAGTCGCGAGCCACCGCGGTGCCGACTACGGCGAGCAGCCCTGCGCTGGCGCCAATCAGGCCGCCGAGCACCCGAGTAGCGCTGACTCGGTGAGCACTTGGCCGGCGATGTGCCGGGGGTGGGCACCAAGCGAGCGCCGCAGCCCGATCTCGGGGATCCGCTCCACCACCGCGACCAGCGTGTGACCGAACCGAGGTGGGCAGCTCCCCGGAGACCTGGACCGCGGCGCCGAGCATGGTCGTCACCAGCATCGCCGGCTGTTCACTCTCGGTCGGCGGGCCCCACATGCCCTCGGCGGTCGGCCGGCTTGCTGCCACTGGTGATAGGCGGCGGTGACTTCGTCCCAGAGTCGGCGCGGTCCGAACTGGTGGACCGGCCATCGGCGGGTGTCCGGTTGGTAGTCAAAGCCGTTTCCACATCAGTTCACGGGCAGCGCCCACGTCTTGGTTCTCATGTCTGGTCATGTCATTCCCCCTCCGGATCCGACGGCGGGCAGCCGCAGCCGGGATACCACAAATGCGGCCAGTCGCGCCACGGCCAAGTGTGTATAGCGCCATTCGACCTCGGCAGTCCGATCGGGTGAACCCGCCGGGTGCACTACAGGTGCATAACAACGGTCGGACACGACGCACGGCCCGCCGGGAGAGTTTGTGGCCAGCATTGGGCGAACGGCCGCCAGTAGTGTGGGGAGCGGACCAGTGAGCGGGCACCACGGAGGCGGGATGTGACGGCGCGATGGCGTGAGGTCGTGATCTCACCGCATTGAACGAACCTACACCGTGGATCGAGGATCGCTGGCCGACCGATCCTGCGAACGTGCGATCCATTGTGCTGGTATTGCACGGGGGGCAGGCTCGCAGCCCGACCACGGTTCGGCGGCGGACCCAGTTGAGCTATCTCCGGATGGTCCCTTTCGCTCGGTTGCTCCACCGGCGTGACGGCGGGCGCGGGATGTCGGTACGCATCCTGCGGTATCGCTATCGGGGATGGGACGAGCCGGAGCTGCACCCCGTGCAGGACGCGAGGTGGGCATTGACGCAACTCCGAGATCAGCACCCACACGCGTCGATAGCGCTGTTGGGCCATTCGATGGGCGGGCGGGCAGCACTGCGGGTGGCTGACGACCCGGCGGTGACCGCAGTGTGTGCGTTAGCGCCCTGGACCTTGGACGATGAGCCGGTGTGCCAGCTCGCCGGGCGGTCGGTGCTCATCGCCCACGGTGACCGGGAGCACACCACCGATCCGCGGTTGTCCTACCGGTTTGCGGTGCGCGCCAAGCAGGTCAGCGCCCGAGTGTGCCGTTTCGACGTGCTCGGCGATGGCCACGCGATGCTCCGTCGCGCGCGAGACTGGTCAGAGCTGAGCGCCCGGTTCGTGGAAGCCGAACTCGGGTTTCGCCGACCCGACGGGCTCATCGAGGACGCCATGCGCCGACCAGCTCCGGAGGGACTCCGGGTGCCGTTGCCACGGAACCTCCCCGACGAGATGCCATAACCCAGTGCGCCAACGTATTGCCTGCTCACCCCACCGGGTGAACGGGGCGGTGTTCAGCATTCGTAAGGGGCCGCCTCGCCATCAGGCTCGTGGCAGAACGGTCCCCCGGACTGGAAATTCCGGTAGTCTCGCCTGCGTGCACTCGCTGCTGACCACGCGCCGGGCGGTTGATTTCTGCCGTATGCACAGCAGCCTCTGTCGTATGCCCCTGACCGGGCGGTGACTTGCGCACGATCGCAGGTGCAGCGGGGACAGCCTGGTCAAGGGCTGCGCCGTAGGTACTTGCCTATCTCCGGCTGGCGCCCTTTCGCGGCCAGCGGGAAGCATCAGTTGTGAACAACGCCAACACCGAGGGAGCTGTTGCATGAGCCGCGAGAACGTCCTGGTCACGCCGGACTGGGCAGAGCAGAATCTGGACACCGATGGCGTCGTCTTCGTCGAGGTCGATGAGGACACCGCTGCCTACGACACAGGGCACATCCCGGGTGCAGTGAAGATCGACTGGAAGACTGAATTGCAGGACCAGGTAATCCGCGACTTCGTGGACAAGGGTGCCTTCGAAAAGTTGCTGTCGAACAAGGGCATCAGCAACGACGACACCGTGGTGCTCTACGGCGGCAACAACAACTGGTTCGCCGCCTACGCCTACTGGTA
>CAXUFG010000367.1:0-3002 GCA_964250265.1 uncultured Pseudonocardiaceae bacterium
GACCACACAGGTCATCGCGAGAGCCTAGATCGAACAGTGCAAGCCGGGATACATACACTGCGTCTGAGACCATTGCCCATTACCAAGCGTTGAAGATCTACAGGTGTTGCACATCGGCCTGCTTGCTCCGGACGGCCTCGGCGGCTTTGCGTAGCTCGGCCGACTCGCTGTCGGTCAGCGCGGTCTCCACCACCCGGCGTATCCCGTTGCGACCCAGCTCGGCAGTGACACCCAGGTAGACACCCGAAATCCCGTACTCACCGTCCACCCAGGCACAGACCGGCAACACGGCACGGGAGTCCTCGTGCACGGCACGCACCATGCGGGCCGCTGCGGCGGAGGGCGCGTAGTACGCCGACCCGGTTTTGAGCAGCGCGATCACCTCGGCGCCGCCGTTGCGGGTGCGGGTGATCAGCTCGTCGATCTTCTCGGCGGGTAGCAATTCGGTCAGGGGCTTGCCGTCGACCGTGCAGGCACTGGGCACCGGGACCATGGTGTCACCGTGTGAGCCCAGGGTCAGGGTGCGAACCGAGGACACCGGGGCAGCGAGTTCCTCGGCGACGAAGTTGGTGAACCGCGCGGTGTCGAGCATTCCGGCCTGACCGATCACCCGGTGGCGGGGAAATCCGGTGGCGATCTGCGCCAGCGCGGTCATCTCGTCCAGCGGGTTGGACACCACGATGACCACCGCATCCGGGGCGTGCCGGGCAACGTTCTCGGCGACCTGCCGGACGATGCGAGCATTGGTCTCGATCAGGTCCATCCGGCTCATCCCGGGCTTGCGGGGCAACCCGGCGGTGATCACCACGATGTCGCTAGCGGAGATTACCTCGTATCCCGCGCCATCGCGGCCGGTGGTCTGGCCGACCACCCTGGTCTCGAAACCCTCCACCGGCCGGGACTGGTTCATGTCCAGCGCCAGGCCTTCGGCCTTGCCCTCGATGATGTCGGTGAGCACGACGATGTCGAACAGGTCGTACTCGGCCAGCCGCTGCGCGGTGGTGGAACCGTAGAAGCCGGCCCCGATGACCGCGACCTTTCCCGAACGTGCCATTCGGGGAGGCTATCGCCGGGCTTAACTGGCGGCCAGCGGTCCCCCGGTGATCGTCAGCGCCACGGCCAGCATCAGCAACCCGAACACACCGTAGGTGAGCACGTCCAGGGCCCGGCGCCGGATCCCGAGCAACCCGGTGCGCTCGGGCGGCAACACCGCTCGCAACCCTGCGGCCAGCAGCAGCGCACCACCGATGATCACGGTGCCCTCCCGCCAGTGGTACTGGGTGATGCGCACCATGGCCACCGCCACCACTGCGAGAATCACCCCGAAGGCCACCTGTGGCCGCAGGCTCGTCCGCTCGGTCACGACGAGTAGCCCCGCTCGGCGGCCTCGATGACGTTGGCCAGCAACATCGCCCTGGTCATCGGCCCGACCCCGCCGGGAACCGGCGCCAGGTACCCGGCGACCTTGGCCACCGCCGGGTCGACGTCACCGGTCAGCCCGGCCGCGGTACGGGTGATCCCCACATCGACCACCGCTGCCCCCGGCTTGACCATCTCAGCCGTGATCAGCCCAGGCCTGCCCGCCGCGACGACCACGATGTCAGCCCGGGACACCTCGGCCGCCAGGTCCCGGGTACCGGTGTGGCAGATCGTTACGGTGGCGTTCTCGCTGCGCCGGGTGAGCAGCAGCCCCAGCGCACGGCCCACGGTGATGCCGCGGCCCACGACGGTCACGCCGGCGCCGGCGATCGGCACGTCGAAATGGCGGAGCAACTCCACGATCCCCCGCGGCGTGCACGGCAGCGGTGCCGGCACGCCGAGCACGAGACGGCCCAGGTTCACCGGGTGCAGGCCGTCGGCGTCCTTGTCGGGATCCACCCGCTCCAGCACGGCGCCGGTGTCGATCTCGGGGGGCAGTGGCAGCTGCACGATGTAGCCGGTGCAGGCCGGGTCGGCGTTCAGCTCGTCGATCACCGCGAACAGCTCGTCCTGGCTGGTGGTCGCGGGCAGGTCGCGGCGGATCGAGGTGATGCCGACCCTGGCGCAGTCGCTGTGCTTGCCCCGAACGTAGGCGTGCGAACCGGGATCGTCGCCGACGATCACGGTGCCCAGCCCGGGAGGCACTCGCAGCGCCGCGACCCGATCTTTCAGGTCCGCGAAGATCTGGTCCCTGGTCGCCTTGCCGTCCAGCACGATGGCGTTCACGCCGACCATCCTTGCACCCGGTCCGGCGCGCTGCCTGCATTCGGGTCCACCCGCAGACCGTTCGCCGCGGCGTACCGGATGGCGGTGTCGACGTCGATCCGGGCCCCGGTCAGCCGGGCCTGCACCAGCGCGTCGGCGTCCAGCCGGGCTCCGCGCAGATCGGCGTTCTCCAGCCGGGCACCCAGCATCCGGGCCCCGGTCAAGTCGGCGCCCGATAGGTCGGCGCCCCGAAGGTCGGTCTCTACCAGGTTCGCCTCGGTGAGCCGCAACCCGGCGAGCACCACTTCCCGCAGATCAGCGCGGCCCAGCGCGGTGAGGCGCAGGTCGACCTCGCGCAGCGTCCACGGCCGCAGCCGGCAGTCGCTGATCGTGGTACCCAGCAGAGAGCAGCTTTCCAGCACCGACTCGGCCAGCGTGGTGCGCTGGAAAGTGCAGGTGTGAAAGGCGCTGCCGCGGTGCTGCGAGGCGCCGAGGTCGGCACTGGTGAAGTCGCAGCCGGTGAACCGGCAGTTGCGGGTGCGCAACCCGCGCAGGTCAGCGTCGGTGAACCGGCAGTCGACGAAGCAGCGACCCTCCCATTCCTCCTCGGCGAACACCGCATCGGTGAAATCCTCGCCGGTGGCGCACTCCTCGACGATCTCGGCCATGCCCCCACCCTGCCAGCCCCGCGCACCGGATCGGGTCGCACCCCACCGGCGTCTGGAGTTCCCGAACTGAACAGCAGAGCTGTTGAATCATGATCAAAAAAAACTCTGCTGTTCAGTTCGGGAGGCGTGGAGTTGTTGGCAGGGTCAGTG
>CAXUFG010000368.1:0-2991 GCA_964250265.1 uncultured Pseudonocardiaceae bacterium
CCCTCGTCCACCGGTTTGGTCAACGAGTCACCCCCGGCCGCCCCCAACGGGCGGGTCAGGATAAACGCCAGCCAGAACAACAGCGTACCGTTGATACTGGTCAGGTAGTGCGCGGCCACGATCAACACCATGATCCCAGCGATGACGAAAAAGGCGTTGCGGAACCCCAAACCAGTGTCATCGGAGAGCCAGTCACCGCTGGAGGTGCCCAGGGTGTTCGAGACCAGGATCGCGATCCAGTAGAGGATCTCCCCCTTACGGCTGGCGATGTTCTCCACGTCGTAGGACTGCCCCGTGCGCCACCACACCACAAAGACAATGGCCAGGATGCTGGTGAGGATGACCGCGCCCCAGGCGTAGCCGACCCCATTGGGAGCGCTGGAGTGACCCACACCGCGGTTCAGGAAGTCCGAGATCTCCGTACCGACCATGCTGGTACCCAGGACCACCGCCCAGAAGAGGGCCGAATGGAATCGCTTGGCTCTGACCTGGAGCACCACGACGACCAGAAAAAACCCGAGAAAGATCAACGCGGTGAAGACATAGCCGATCTTGAAGGTGATTCCCAACAAGTCCCCGGCGGTCTCTCCAAGAGTGACGGCGATGATCTTCAAGATCCAGAACAACAACGTCACGTGCGGGAGCTTGCGCATCACATAGCCGAGCTCGGCTTTTCCCGCTCCCATATGTCTGGGTAGCGCCGCCGATGACATATCTCACTCCGATCTGTCGCTGGTTCCGATCTCGCTATCGACTCGCCCCGAACTGCCACTCAGTCACGACCCGACACCGCGGAGCAGTCCCGAAACCCCTCTGAGATAACGCAATCCCCAGTTCACTGCGCCATTGATGTGAACGCAATGAGACGGGACTCCGCTAGCATCATCCAAAGCTCAAACCACCCAATCAGGTGGCAGGCATGGCCGAGGATGCCGGATCAAGGGCTGGTGGATCGCGGTCGGCCCGCGCCAGGTCTGGGCAGAAGGTGCAATTCGGCATGATGTTCCGATTTCGGACACAGTGTCTATCCAGCAATAGCTAAAACCCTTCTGCGGCAGGTAAGCGGCGGGACCGCCTCAGCGGCGAGCGGGGGCACGCTACGCCTCGACCGTATTGGCGTCACATGCGGCCTTTCTCGCCACCGCCCGTTCCTGGTCACGGACACCGAGCGTTACAAACGACTTCAATAAGTATTGTTCTCGTGTGACCCGCCGGTGTCGCTGGTCGGGTTGCGCCGAGCTCCTCCAATGCCCGGTGTTTTTGCAGGTCACCGGCTTGGCCCTGTTCTGTCTCCACGTGAGGAAGGACAATGGATGGGGGCGTCGACGCCTCATCTCCAGCTGCGGGGCGGCGTGACGGTCCCAGCTTGAGAGGGGCGCACCATGAACGACGATGTCTACTGCGTCTTCATCCTCATCGCCTGCATAGTCACCCTGGCCGTACCCAGCAACGGCCAGGTGATTGTCGCGGTGTTCACGTGTGCGTTGGCTGTGGCTGCCCGGGTCGCCCCGGCGGCCGACGAACACGGCCACCAGCACCACACCACTCACGGGCTCTGAGAGCATTCTGGGCGGCGATGCAGCGGCGTGAGTCCGCGTCCGCCGTTCGCCTTCGCGGAACTGCACGGAAGCGGTCGTTACCCGCAGATGCGCGCCGGCTACCTTCCCGGCGGCCGCGCCTGCGGCACACCGGTGACCGGTCGCTACAGCGCCAAGGTCAGCCAGACGCGATCGCGTAGCGGGATTCCGTCGACGGTGAGCCCGTCAGGGTAGCCGCTGGAGGCGGTGAAGGCGTCGCGTTCTACCCGGAGCATGCGAAAACCCAGCAGCTGGTAGAAGCGCAGGTTGCCGATGCCGGCCGTCGCGGTCGCGACGAGCAGCGTGCTGGCGCCCTCCGCGCGGCATTCTGCGACAGCGCGCCCGACCAGCGCGCGCCCGATACCGCGGCGCTGACGGTGCTCGACGACTGCCAGGCTCTTTAGCTCGATCTCGTTGGGCGTGTCGGACTCGACGATCTGCAGGTGCCCGACAATCGATCCGTCTTCGATGGCGACGAGAACGCGGCCGAGATGCAGGTAGCCGTCCAGTTGCTCCGGGGAGTCTTCGGCGAGCGCAAACAGGTGGCGCAGCTCTCCGCGCGTTGCCATGTGCCACCGAAGTTCAACGCCAGGACCCGGGGTCGCAAGGTCACTGCCGAGCATGCATTCACCCTACGGGCATCCGACGGCGGCAGCGCGTCGCAGTGCATTCTCGGTTGGCCAGCAGGGCGTTCGCCATGTCCCGTTTAGGCCCCGTCGCCGGATCAACGGCTAGTGGCAGCGTTTCGAGTCCGGCGAGCGCTGGGGACCGGAATAGACCAGCGATGCTCAGGGCGCCTGCTGAGAGCAGGCTGAGGGTGCCGCCCGCGCCCAGCACCGTGGCCACGATCGGCCCGGCGAGCGGGTCGATGCCGCGAGGGATTCGCTGACGGTGACGCCAGCGGCCAGCAGGTGGCCGATGCAGGCCACCGCGTCCTGACTATCGCATCGATCCGCAGCGCGCTCAGCGGCTACGGAGCCCGCGGATGGTGGCCACGACCCCGCGACGAGGGCGACCAGGAGTCCCAGCAGGAACAGTGCGGTGCCCGCGAACGGCCGAACTGGCCGGCATCACCCAGGCGGTCGGTGGAGCCGCCGAAGTTGGGCGTCACCGCCACTCCGACCGTGCGGAACAGGGCCGCCCGCATCAGAGCTGGAGGGGATCGGTGAGTTCAATGCCAGCTGGCTGAGCATGATGGCGACCGTGCCGGACGACCTGCACCTCGACCCGGTCGTCGCGAGCTACCAGGCCCACAACTCGTTCCCGGGTTTGGCTCAGCTCGGCGCCTGGGGACGCCGACACCGGCCGACCACCCCGTCCCTCCACGTCCGTGCCGAACTGCTCGACGACGGCGGCCCCAACCTGTGGAACGACTACCTCGGCCGTGATCAGCCCTCCCGCTCCCGAACTCAAC
>CAXUFG010000369.1:0-2988 GCA_964250265.1 uncultured Pseudonocardiaceae bacterium
CGCCCGGTTGTTGCTCGGTCTGTGCACATGGTGGCTGATCAGTTGGCGGAGGTGGTGTATGGGCAGTGGAACAAGGCGGCTGGTGAGCGGGGCTTGTTGACGCCGATTCCGGTTCGTTGGTCGGTGAGTTCGCTGTCGATCACTGGTGAGGTCGCGGCGGCACTCACCGGCCCCTTCGATCCGCTGCCGGGCATGGCGGCGGTCACGGAACCTACGCTGCGCGCTGGTGGGGGACAAGCTGCCTTGTTCGCGATCTATGCGGGACTGGGCTCGGGTCGAATCGTTGTGGTCGGCCCGCCCGGGTCGGGCAAGAGCGGGTCCGCAGTGCTGCTGGTGCGCGATGCCCTCCAACACCGCGGGCAGCTCGATGACACCCAGCGGGCCCAGGCGCCGGTGCCGGTACTGTTCACCGCGCACGGGTGGGATCCCACCACGTGCTCGATAGGCCAGTGGCTGGCCGCCCAGCTCATATCGACCTACCCGCTGCTTCAGCACCGCCGCGGGCAAGCCGAGGCCGACGCGCTGGTCGCTACCGGGGCCATCGCCCTGGTCCTTGACGGGCTCGACGAGATGGAGCAGGCGCTGCGTCCGGCCGCGTTGCGCGCGCTTAAGGATGCCCCCTTCCGCGTGGTCGTGCTCACCCGCAGTCAAGAGATGGCCGAGACCACGGGAACGGCCTACCTGGCTGGCGCCGTCGGGCTGCAGCTGCACGAGGTCACCGGCCCTGAGGCCGCCAGGTACCTGCAGACAGCACGCAGCGGGCCACCACCGCACCGGTGGGACCAGCTGCTGACCACGCTGCGTAACAACCCCCACAGCATCGTGAGCCGCGGGCTATCCACCCCGCTGGCGTTGGGCCTTGTCCGCGACACCTACCAGATCGGCGACGACGTGAGCGAGCTGCTCACCTGCAGCAGCGTTGACGACCTTCAACAGCGCCTCATCGCCGGCGTCCTGCCCGCTGCCTACGCCCTGCGGCCGGACCGGTCGAAACCCCGGTACAGCCTGACCCAGGCGACCCGCACTCTGACCTTCATCGCCCGACAGATGAACCACGACCGCACCCGCGACCTCGCCTGGTGGCGCATCCCCCAATGGATCGCCCCCAGCACCCGCGTCCCCACCCACATCCTCGCCACCACTCTCGCAGGCGCCCTCTCGGCTGTGCTCGCGACTGCGCTCTTTAATTTGCTGGAGCTGGCGGCTGGCAGTCAGCCCCATACTCACAGCGGCTTATTCACGTTGGCGAAGCTGGCTACGGTGCTACCAATTGGTGGTGGGATTGGTCTCTCGTTTGGGATCTGGTCCAGCGGCGGGTCCCATGCGCCCCGACTGGTGAAACGCTGGCGTGCCATCAACATGCCCCTAGCACTCATCACCGCACTCCTCTACGGACTCGCTGCCGGGGGTTCGGCCAGGGTTGTGGCCTTGTTCATGAGCGCAGGCGCGAAAACTGCGCCGGTGGCGATGCTCGTGGTTTGGCTTGCACTCGGGCTGGTGGCCAGGCCCGCAACAGTGCTCACCGGATACGACAAAGGCCCTCATAACCCATGCAAGTACCGACTCAATGATCGGGTGGTTGCGATTCTGTTTGGGCTCGTGGCCGGCGTCATAGCAGCTCGGCAGGTGTGGTTGGACGGCGTTGTGAACGGAGTCTCCGCCGGAATCGATGTCATCCTGATAGACGGCTGTGCGGCTGGGCTCATGTGCTGGTTCGCCGCAGTGCTCGGCGCTAGGCTCGCCGCCAGGCTCCTCGGGCGGGCAGGACCTCGGCAAAGCCCGGGTCGAAGCTGGCGCAATGACCGGCTAGCGGGCTTCATGGCCGGAATCGTGTTCGGTCCTGCGGTCGGGCTCGGGTATGCAGGCGCTGCGCTGCTCATGTTCTTCTTTTTGTTCCCCATCAAGAATGCAGACATCCGGTCTGAAATCGTAACGGAACTCACACTTGGCTATTTGGTCAGCGCTGTAATTTTACTCTTATACGGGATCACCTCGTCCTCAGCGTGGCGGACCACGCTGTCTTGGCTGCAACTGCAAGTATTTCGCCGTATTCCAACAGTCCGTCTGATACCCTTCCTTGAGGACGCCCGAACAAATGGAGTACTGCGCACCGTCGGACCTGTGTACCAGTTCCGACATGCCGCGCTGCAAGACCATCTGGCCGGACAGACCGTATTGGGTGTTGGCACCCCGGATTCAGTGAACGCCGTGGAGATGGCTTCGCCGACGCGGTGGAACTCGCGATTTTAGGTTATCTGGTCATTGTCCCTGGTGAATCATCGGCGTCTAGGACCCCTTTGCGTGTAGTGTTGTTCTCGGGATCACCCGGGGTCCGGGATGTGTCCTCAACACCTAAACTGACGTTACTATTCCTGGTCAGCCACGCACAGAAGGTCGTTCAGGTTCTTATTTGTTTCGTTTGTATCCGTGGAAGTGAGTATCCCGTGCCACCAAGTAACCCCGCGACCCGTTCTCTTGACTAATCCGAGGAACCATCCCGGAGCGGAGGCACCCGCGTCTGAAAACCACGTGTCAGTCGACCGGCAGCGAGCCTTGAGTGCAGCGGGTGGTTGCGGTAGGGACCGCCCTTGCGGGCGGCCACCCGCACAGATCCCAGCGTGCGGGACTACCGCACTGGGCTCCTGCCTTGGGTACGGACGTCAAATCGCATTTCGGGGAGGGATGCATCACGCGGGCGGGTGGTAGCCATCGGTTCGCGAGGCGGTTCATCCGCTCCCAGTTGAGGCGCGTGCGCTGGCTGCGACGCCGAAGTGCCTTGTACCAGTGCCGGGTCACTTGGGTGCGGAAGGCCGCGACCGCGTCGGTGTTGCCGGGCACGGCGTAGTAAGCGCGATGCCCTCGCACCACGTTAGCCCGCCAGCTTCTCCCCGGCGGCGGCGAAGATTCGCTTGACGTTGTCCTCGGAGAAGAATTGCGCCGGAGACATCACTCCGGCGCAGACCCGCACGAAGGCGTCCATCGCCTCGG
>CAXUFG010000370.1:0-1778 GCA_964250265.1 uncultured Pseudonocardiaceae bacterium
GGGTGAGCCGCTCCGCGGTCGGGGTGGGGGCGTGCAGCACGTCCGCACCCAGCGGTAACGGGGTCCCGTCGGAGTCGATCGGTAGTGTCCAGCACAAGCTCCACTGCGCTCGCGCCTCGGGCCCGAGTCCGGCCAGGGCGGCTGCTGGCAGCGTCCCGGCGCGGCGCACCACCCGCCAGCGGCGCACCTCGGGGCCGTCGTGGAGCAGCACCGGGTCCGCACCCTCGCGGCGCAGTACCCGATCACCGATGTCGATACGGTGCAGCCACGGCAACGCCAGCAGCAGCTCAGCTGCCTCGGCCGCGCACGCGGCGAGCAGGGCTTGCGGGTCGATGCCGGCCCGCAGCGGCAACCGAACCTCGGTGTCGAACCCGGCTGGCGGGTCGCCGCCGGCCGGCCAGACCAGCCGCAGAATCGGGGGGCGGCCACCGCGGCGCGCCAGCTCGGCGCGCAGCGCCGGATCACCGGCCACCGTCGCAGCGGTGCGCTCGGCCGAGAACTGCACCCCGCCGGAGCGGGAGATCACCCGCGGCGCGTCGGTAACGCCGAGCACCGCGGCGAAGCCCACCCCGAAACGACCGACGCTCTCACCCGTCCGCTTCGCCGAGGCGCGCAAAGCGGCCAGCGCGGCCACCCCGGCGCCCTCCAGCGGCGCCCCGGTATTCGCGGCGCGCAGTTCGTCGCCGTCGATGCTGACCCGCAGGTAACCCGGCGCACCAGCGCGTTGCGCGGCGTCCGCTGCGTTCTGCGCCAGCTCGACGAGCAACCGGTCTGCGTAGCCGAGCAGCGTGAGATCGGACTCGGCGTTCGCGTCTTCCCGGAATCGTGTCGGTGATCCCCGCCAGGCGGCCAATACCCCATCACGCAGCGCCGCGGTGTCGAAGGGATCCGCGGTCGTCACTACTCCACCGGCGGCCAGGGCAGCAGCTCCAGCTCGGCGTCGTCATAGACCAGCTCGGCCACCGGCACGTTCGGGCCGGTGTCTACCCGGATCTCGGAGTGCGCCCCGCAGCCGAACTCGGCATGCACCACCTGCCCGTCCGCTGGGGCCAGATCGTTCCCGCAAACGCCGAGGGCAGCGGCCAGCAGGCCACCGAGCGGGAGGTAGAAACCACAATTGACACACTGGTCAGGAGCGCTGCGGGCCATCTCAGAGTCCGGGCCGCGGTCACTATCGTGCCAGCGTTGCACCAGCGCCAGGCGGGCCTCGCGGCTGAGCACCCGCAGCCTACCCAGTCCGAGCTCCGGGCTGAGCAACTCCACAGCCGGGTCGTCGTCGCTGAGGTAGCCGGGCACCAGACGCGGATCGTCCGGGTCGGTCGGTAGCAGGTCCCCGACCCCCAGGTCACCTGCCCGGAGCCGCTCGGTCCAGGGCAGCCACGGCGGCGCGACCAGCGCCTCCGGCCCGGGCAACAGCACCACTTCGCTGATCGTCACTGGCATCGCCGGGCCCGCCGAGGCCACCGTGACCGCCCAGCGCCACCCCCGGTAGCCCGGGAGGCCGGCCTCGAACAGGTGCGTGACCGCACCGCCGTGTTCGACCTGCGAAGCCACATGCTCGCCTACCGGAATGTCGCCGGCCTCGACCTGCGCCGCCTCGCGGGCCGGTTCAACGGCCTCCTCCAGGCGGGAGCCTGGCGCGCTAGGATCGGCAGTCACGACTCCCATTGTGCCGCACCAGTCCTGCGCACCGACAATGCGGCCGGTGCTGCGCGTCGCTGCCGTGGCGGCTGCCGTACTGGCAGTGATGATGCTGGCTAGCTGCGCTGCGCAGCAGC
>CAXUFG010000370.1:1878-2950 GCA_964250265.1 uncultured Pseudonocardiaceae bacterium
AGCAGCAGCCCGTGCCGGCGACTGTGGAGCAGCTACACGTGCAAGTGCTGGCCACCCTCCCGCACGACACGACGATGTACACCGAGGGCCTGGAGATCCACAACGGAGTGCTCTACGAGGGAAGCGGGCTGATCGGGCAGTCGCGGCTCCGGGCTAACGCGTGGCCCGGCACTGGCCTAGCGGGGGGCGCGCAACGAGAGGTCACGTTGCCCGATCCGCTGTTCGGCGAGGGCCTCACCGTCACCGACGACCGGGTGTGGCAGCTGACGTGGACCAACGGGGTCGCAATCGAGCGAGATCCGGCGACACTGGCGCAGCGCCGGCAAGTGGAGTATCAGGGTGAGGGCTGGGGACTGTGCCACGACGGGCACCGCCTGGTGATGAGCAACGGCTCGGACCGGCTGACCTTCCGGGACCCAGCGACCTTCGCGCCGTCGGGCCGAGTGGATGTCCGCTTGGGCGGCAAGAATGTGAGCCAGCTCAACGAACTGGAGTGCGCAGGTGGGGTCATCTGGGCCAACGTCTACCAGACCGACCGCATCATGCGCATCAACCCCAGCACCGGCACGGTGACCGGGGTCGTCGATGCGTCCGGTCTCGGCGGCTCGCAACCACGGTCCAACGGGGACGTGCTCAACGGCATCGCCGCGATCCCGGGTACCGACGAGTTCTTGATCACCGGCAAGCGCTGGCCGTCGCTGTACCGGGTACGTTTCGTCCCCCAGCCCCGGTAGGTTGAGCACTCACACACCAGATCAGCAAGCCGGTGATTCGCAGCACGCACTCGCGGAGGTGGGAGGATAACGGCGTGAAGCGGCCTGCCTCCCCATCCGGCGCCGAGCAACCCGGTTCGCCGCGGTCCTCTGGCACCCAGCGCCGCGGGGTAGGCCGTGGTCGGCGCTGGGTGCCAGAGGATCGCGGTTGGAGCGCCGGCTCAGCCGGCCCTCGCGCAGGCCCCAGTCAGCCCAGCCCATCGCCGCCGTCACCGCCCCGTCGCGCGGCTGGTCCAGCCCCTAGGGACGCTCCCGCGGACCATCCCACGGTCGATCGCGACGCGAACCGCTACCGCCCC
>CAXUFG010000371.1:0-2935 GCA_964250265.1 uncultured Pseudonocardiaceae bacterium
CCGCTACCGTCGACCCCACCAACCACCGGTGTTGCGAGGACTCCCTGAACCCAGGCCGGTACGACCGACCCTGTTGTCGAACTCGGCGACTGGAGAAGCTAAGCCCCACTACCGGGGTGGGGTGGGAGTGCGTGAATGGGCGGGCCCTAAGATCTCGTGATGGAGGTGTATGGGCGCCTGGTGGCCCCCGCGGTCTTCAACACCGACGTGGTCGAGTCAACTCGGCCAGGCGGGTTCGATTCCCGTCCACCTCCGCAGACCCGCAAGACGGCGGCCAACCCCGCAATTCTACTTGAGACTAAAAGGCGGTGTTGCGATGTCCAGAATACACGTCAGTCTCATTCAATCTGATTTCGGGCGCAGCCAGCACAACTTTGAAGCGGTCATCGTACAGGGTGCACAGCTGTGGCACTGGTTCCGAGATAATTCTCGCAATAACTTTGGGCCTTGGGCTCGAGGATCGCGAATTACTAGGGACCAGGATACCGTCGCCGGACCCGGCTGCCTCATCCAATCCGATTACCGCACTGGGCGCCACGGAAACTTTGAGGTCGTCGTCCCGCTGCGGCACGCCAACGACACCGTCGAACTCTGGCACTTCTACCGCAACAACAGCGACCCCCGCCAACCCTGGATCCGCGGCACGCGAGTCACCAGCGACCACGACAACGTCGCCGGCTCCGCCTGCCTCATCCAATCCGATTACCGCACTGGGCGCCACGGAAACTTCGAGGCCGTCGTCCCGCTGCGGCACGCCAACGACACCGTCGAACTCTGGCACTTCTACCGCAACAACAGCGACCCCCGCCAACCCTGGATCCGCGGCACGCGAGTCACCAGCGACCACGACAACGTCGCCGGCTCCGCCTGCCTCATCCAATCCGACTTCGGCACCGGACCCCACGGAAACTTCGAAGTCGTCGTCCCCTTACGACTCAGCAACGGCGCTATAGAGCTTCGGCATTTCTATCACGACAATAGTAACGTCCACCTGCCGTGGAACAAGGCTCAATTCATCACCCAATCTTGTTCGGGATCCGGCGCCATCATTCAGTCCCAGTTCGGTTCAGCAGGAAACGGCAACTTCGAGGTGATCACCGATGAGCACCGTGATGCGGCCGTCCACTACTGGCATCCGAACTTCCGTGTCTCGGAGTGGTGGATCCGGACTGACTGCTTCGACATGCCCAAGCCGCACCCGCTGCTTGCCGACCGCGCCCGAAAGATTGCTCAGCTGACCGGCGAGTTCGATCGCGAGGGCTGGAACGGCACAGGAACACCGAACTTCGCGGCCAACCGGACCGAGAGCAGGTTCGGCATTATCGGCACCGACCTCGGTAGCTCCTTCACCCACCAGGGCCGCCTTTACTTCTTATTCGGTGACACCTGGCGCGTGGGTCACGCCAAGCCCAATGACGACCTCGACTCCATCGCGTTCTGCACCGATAAGACCGCCGACGACGGCCTGGAATTGACGTTTCTTCCCAAACCCCCATTGGTCCCCGGCATCGCTCAGGGCGGCTTCAATGTGCCGCTCGACGGGGTGAGCTGGAACGGTAGCATGTACGTCTTCTTCAGCACTGATTGTCGCCAAGCGGGAATCTATGCATTGATGGGAAGATCGATAGTAGCCCGGTCCGACAACAACGGAATCGACTTCACACTCCTCCACGAAGTGTCCCGATACAAATTCATCAATGTGTCCACGATGATCGTTGACTCCCAGGAGCACGGGCTGCCGGGAAGCGGCCCGCAGCTGGTCGTCTTCGGCAGCGGCCGCTACCGCTCCAGCGACGTGTACCTTGCGGTCAAGCCAGCAGCGAAGCTCGCTCAGCCGGGCGGATTCCTGTTCTATTCCGGGGGACTCGGCCAGCCGCAGTGGAGCCCCGAGGAGGAAGCCGCGGTTCCATTGTTCGGCGAAGGCAGCGTCGGCGAGTTGTCGGTCCGCTGGCATCCGTTACTGGACTCCTGGACATGTTTCTACAATGCAGACTGGCCAGCCGATAGGTCATCCGCCGGCGGTATAGTCATGCGTTGGGCTAAACATCCATGGGGGCCTTGGTCCGAAGGTGACATCGCCTTCTCCGTGAACGACGGGCTGGGAAAATTCATGCATCTGCCGAACGCCGATCACACACAGGAAGGTTTCGGAGTCGATCGCAGTGCCGACCTGGCGGGAATGTATGGACCCTATCAAATTCCACAATACTCCCGTCAAACCGAAAATGGCGTGCAAGTGTATTTCGCCATGTCCTCCTGGAATCCGTATCAGGTGATGTTGATGGGCATCGACATACCGGTTCCGCTGCGTTAGGACAATCCCACCGCGTCGTCAGGCAGCCCGGAATTGATCCAGAACCAACGGTAGCGCAGCGACAACAGATGCGCCGTGGTCCAGTCCACCCAGATCGACCACGGTGGCCGTCTGATCCCGGGTGCGCAGCGGTGCGGGCCGGACAGTGCGGGTTCGGGTTACCCCCAGTCCGGTGCTGCGGTCCACGGACTGGGCAGCGTGGAGTGGGGCGACAATGGTGTTGGCATGACCGACATCACGACCGGCACCGCAGCCCAGCGGCTGGGCCGCGGCTATGTCTACCTCCTCGGCGGTCTGCCGCTGGGGTCGCCGCCTTCATGGTGGCCATCGCCGGTTTCCCGGCGGGGGGGCACGCTGGTCGTCTGGGTGGGGCTGCCGGCCCTCGCCGGCACGCTGCGGGCCGGCCGCGGGGTCGCCGGGCTGGCACGCCGTGCCCCCCGGCCGGCGCCCGGGGCCCCCGGGGCGCGCCAGGCCTACTCGCCAGGCGTCTTGCGCGGCACCAGCACCGAGCGCTTGAACGTGGCCACCAGGACGCCGTCCTGGTTGAACACATCGGTGCGCACCCGCACGACGCCGCGATCGAGCTTGGACTTGGACTCCTTGACGTCCAGGACCTCGCTC
>CAXUFG010000372.1:0-2932 GCA_964250265.1 uncultured Pseudonocardiaceae bacterium
ACATGGAGACATATCGGGGTGATTGAGGGCTCGCTGAGCCCGATATGTCTCCATGTCGGGCGCCATGCGTCACCGGTACCCGTCCGGACAAGCATTCTCGTTTGGTACTCGCCACGAGTGCACGGCTGCCACGCTCAATCGCAAGAAGCGCACCGGCGTCGAGTACCAGCGTCACGTGGCATCAGTCTGGCTGGCCGGCTTGGTGGCGGAGAGGATGCTGTAGAACCACGCGCCGTGGCGCAGCGCTTGGTACTGGCGTATCGAGGCGATCACGTTGCCGTGCTGGACGGCGGAGCGGATTCCCTTGCGGTGACCGAGCACCGCCAGCGGGTAGGTCCAGTACGCCATGCGATACAGCCGGCGTAGCGATGGGCGGGTGTGCACGGTCACGTCGTCGAGTCGAGCCTTGACGAATCCGGCAGCATCAAGGTTCGCAATATGCTCACCCGGAGTGTCGATGTCGGGAACGGCCCAGCCCGTGAGCCACTCGTGCAGCAGGCGCTCGCCGGTCCGATCCACTGGGCGATCGGCACGGACGAAATCGGCGACGACGACCCGCCCGCCGGGGCGCAACAACCGCGCGGCTTCCTGGTAGAAGGCGGCCTTGCGGGGTGCGTGGCACAGACTCTCGACTGCCCACACGATGTCGAAACTCCCATCCGGGAACGGCGTGGCGGTGAAGTCGGCCACCTCGAAGTGCACCCGGTCGGTCAATCGGCGCCGGGCCGCGTAGCTGCGCGCCTTCCCGACCTGGCCGGCGGCCAGCGTGATCCCGACGACCTCAGCGCCACGCTCCTTGGCCAGCCAAAAGCTGCTGCCCCCGACTCCACAGCCGGCATCCAGTACCCGCTCGCCGGGTTGGATCTGCACCCGATCTGCGAGAACCCGGTTCATGTTCTTGAGCGCGTCGGTATGGCTGCGCGTGCTCTGATCGGTATAGCCGAAGTGGACTGCCAGATTGTCCGGGTTGAGCCACAGCAGGCGATAGTCGAGCCAGGTCTCGTCGTAGTAACCGACGATCGCATCGGTGAGCGAACGCTTCTCATCTTGGGCTGTCACTGGAATCTGCCTCCGGCTGATGCCTGCAAAAGGTTGCACATGTTCGGTTCCACTTGAGCGGCGTGCCGCTCAGCGGCGTCGCGTGAGCAACACAGCCGCGAGTGGCCAGAGCGCTTGGCCGCCGGCAAGGAACCGCTCGGACAGGCCGATCCGCGGACCATCGCTGAGGAACTCGAGCCCGAACCAGCCGAGCAGAGCGAGCAGGCCGCAGGCAGCGATCAGCGGGATGCCTGGGTCTGGCCCGCCATGGCGGCGCCGCGCCAGCGCCGGCCACACCGACAATGTGGTGAACGCGACCGATGCGGCGACGACGTGGACCGGTGACTCGCCGTTGGCCAGCAACGGGAACCCGGCCAGCAGCACGGTGGCCGCCCCGCCCGTGCCGAGCAGCAGCCGACCCGGTATCGCCGCTGTGGCGAGCCCCGCGGCCGTGATCGCGTGGCACACACCGACCCCCGCCAGCGCAGTGGTCATGATCCACCGGTCAGTGGCTCCGCGGGCGGCCAGCGCACTGATCGTCTGGGTTACCGGATCGAAACCACCCGGTTGCCGGGCTGCGGCAAGTTGCCAACCACCGATCAGCAGCACCGGAGCGCAGGCTGAGGACAGCACAGCCCACCAGGGCGCCGACTTACTCTGCATGGGCTCCCTTGCCGAGTACTACGACGTCACCGCCGCTCACCGTGTAACGCTCCCGGTCCAGGTCTGGGTCCACCCCAACCTGCGCGCCGTCGGGTATCACCACGTTCTTGTCGAGGATTGCCCGGCGCACAATCGCGCCTTTGCCCACCCGGACACCCGGCATCAGCACGCTGCCTTCGACATGGGCACCAGCCTCGACAACCACGTCGCTCGAGAGCACCGAGTTGCTCACCTGAGAGGCTGAGATGATCGAGCCTGCCCCCACGATCGACTCCTGGGCGCTGCCACCCTGGACGAACTTCGCCGGCGGCAGCGGAGGCATCGCCGTACGGATCGGCCACGCCTGGTTGTAGAGGTTGAACACCGGATGCACCGACACGAGGTCCATGTGTGCGTCGTAGTAGGTGTCCAGGGTGCCGACGTCGCGCCAGTAGCCACGGTCCCGGTCGGTCGCGCCGGGCACCACGTTGTCGGCGAAGTCATACACCGCCGCCTCCCCGGCATCCACCAGCATCGGGATGAGGTCGCCGCCCATGTCGTGATCGGAATCCTGGTTGGCGCCGTCCGCACGCAGCGCAGAAACCAACAACTTGGTGGTGAACACGTAGTTGCCCATCGAGGCATATGTCATGTCCGGGTCGTCCGGCGTGCCCGGTGGCCTCGCTGGCTTCTCGAGGAACTCGGTGATCCGCCCGGAGGCGTCGGCGCCGATGCAGCCGAACGCGCTGGCCTGCTCGCGCGGCACCCGGATTCCGGCGACGGTCACCCCCGCCCCGTTCGCGATGTGCTGCTCCAGCATCTGCGAGGGGTCCATCCGGTATACGTGGTCGGCGCCGAAAACGACGATGTACTCCGGTGCCTCGTCATAGACCAGGTTGAGTGACTGGAAGATCGCATCCGCGCTCCCGGTGTACCACCGCGGGCCCAGGCGCTGCTGGGCAGGCACCGGGGTGATGTACTGGCCCAGCATCGACGACAACCGCCAAGTCGTGGTGATGTGCCGGTCCAACGAGTGTGACTTGTATTGGGTGAGCACACAGATCCGGATATATCCGGCGTTCACCAAATTGGAGAGCACAAAGTCGATCAACCGGTAATTACCACCGAACGGCACGGCAGGCTTAGCCCGGTCCGCGGTCAGTGGCCACAATCGCTTTCCCTCACCGCCGGCAAGAACGATGCCCAGCACGTGCGGCTGTCCCTTCACGATTGGTCACCCTAGCGCCGGTTG
>CAXUFG010000373.1:0-2915 GCA_964250265.1 uncultured Pseudonocardiaceae bacterium
TCGAACCCACGACCTGACGGATTATGAGTCCGCTGCTCTGACCAGCTGAGCTACCGCCCCGGACGGGTGCTGAGGCTAGTCCAACGCTGATCTCCCACTGCGGCGGGATACAGTAGATCATCAGCTGCCCTGGTGCAGCAGCCTCCGGCGTGATGTTGCGAGCGGGTCGAGACAACCGCAGCACAGTACGACAAGTCGACCGTGCACTCAGCGGATCTTGACGACCAGGACAAGTACGGGCCTCATTTCGCGCACAGAGAAGAAGCGAGACGCGGTAACCCTAAAGGCCTCTACATTGCCTTTACCAGTGCACTCGATCTGAAGACACCCGGCTATATGCCGGGTTTATGCGATGGACTACTCCGAGGAGCCTCAGGAGTTGGTTATCATATTGCGGAGAGGAAACCAACCAATAGTGTGACCGTCCGTAGCTGTCCGCGCTCGAAAGCTCACGCAGGGCAGTGTTCGGCGACGGGCTGCTGGGGGTATATCTGTCGTATGGCCAAAGCTGACAACGTGAGAGCGATGCGCGAGACCGAGCGCAAGTACGAGGCAGCCGACACGATGGAGCTGCCAGATCTGGCCGGGTTGCCCGGACTGGCCACCGGTTCGGCTGCCCAGGAACAGCACCTCGAGGCGGTGTACTTCGACACTTCCGATCTGCGCCTGGTGCGGGCCGGAGTCACGCTGCGGCGTCGCGCAGGTGGATCCGATCCTGGGTGGCACCTGAAGCTGCCGGTCGGCGGGGATAGCCGCGACGAACTGCGGATGCCGGCACGCAGCTCCCGCCGTCAGCCGCCGGCGGCGCTGGTTGAGCTGATCCGGGTGCATTCCCGCGGCGCTGCGTTAGTACCGGTCGCCCAGCTCAATACCCGGCGTCGACGGTGGGTGCTCACCGACCTGCACGGCAACCCGCTCGCTGAGCTGGTCGAGGATCGCGTCAGCGCGCACACGATGGGCGCGCAGACCAGAGCGGTGTCCTGGCGGGAAGTGGAGGTTGAGCTCGCCGAAGACGGTCACGTGGACCTGCTCAACAGCATCGAGCGCTGGCTGCTCGATGCTGGAGCGCAGCGCTCAAGATCCCGATCAAAGCTCGGTCGGCTGCTCGCCGAGGAGCTTTCAACACCCCGAGCCACACGGCGGTCAGGCCGTGCCTCCTCAGCGGGTGACGTGGTGCTGGCCTACCTGCGGACCCAGGCTGAACAGTTGCGCCGCTATGACCCGCTGATCCGGCGTGACGCACCGGATGCCGTGCACCAGATGCGGGTCGCGGCGCGCCGGATGCGCAGTGCGCTGCAGGCCTTCGGGCGGCTTATCGACCGGGATCGGACCCGCCATCTGACCGCGGAGCTGAAGTGGATGGCCGGTGAGCTGAGCGGGGCGCGGGACTCGGAGGTCATGGCCGAGCGGTCCACCGCAACGCTCGCCGACCTGCCTGACGAGCTGGTTCTCGGACCGGTCGCGGCAGCGCTCACCCGGTCCTTCGAGCGCCGTCAATCCGACGCGCGCGAAGTCGTCCTCACCGCTCTCAACAGCGACCGCTACCTGGCACTGCACGACACAATCGATCTGCTGCTGGCCGACCCGCCCTTCACCCGGGCCGCCACCCGCCCCGGAGGCCGGGAACTGCCCAAGAACGTGGCGCGGGCCTATCGCCGCGTCGCGTCCAGCATGGATGACGCGCTCTCCCGACCGGCGGGCCTGCAGCGCGACCTCGCCCTGCATGAGACGCGTAAGGCCACCAAACGGCTCCGCTACGCCACCGAGGCGATCAAACCCACGCGGGGCAAGCCGGCCAAGCGGCTGCAACGCCGCCTGAAGAAGGTTCAGAAGCTTCTCGGTGAGCACCAGGACGCAGTGGTGTCCCGACCGATCCTGCGCGAGCTCGCCGGTAGGGCTCATCTCGACGGTGGGAACGGCTTCACCTATGGCCTGATGCACGCCATCGAAGCCGCCCGCGCGGCTCGCGCCGAGCGAGACCTCCCCGCCACGTGGCGCCAAATGCGCAAGCCCAAGAACGTCGCCTGGCTTAAGCCTTGATCCGTCCTCGGCCCGATCGGAGTAGGCGCCGCCCAACCGGCGGAGCGCCATCCTCGTGCCGAGCTGAAGTCGGAAATGTGCGACGGGTCCGCGGATCACGTATCAGCTCGCGGACCGCGAAAGGCTGCGACGTTAGGTTATCGGCCCGGTTGGTGAACCCTTTATTGACCAGCGGTAAACACAAGGGAGTATCCTGGGAACGTGTCGAGCACCCCTTCGGGGCGCCGTCTGGACTTCGTGCACCGCATCGGATCGGCGGTGTTCGGGGTCGGCTTGTGTGTGTTCGGGGGGCTCGGAGTAGCCGATCGGCTCGAATTTCTCGCTGTCCAAGGAAAAGTCGTGCTCGGGCTGGCCTCGAACGGCCTGTTGGCGACGATCTCGCTCATCGTCGGCGGGGTGCTCATCGGTGCCGCTGTTCGCGGCGGCCGGATCTCCTCGACGATCACAGTGGCCGTCGGTGCGCTCTTCCTGCTCTCCGGCTTGCTCAACCTCGCTGTGCTGCACACCCAGCTCAACCTCCTGGGGTTCCGGCTCTCGAATGTGATCTTCAGCCTCATCGCCGGCATGCTGCTGCTCTTCCTCGGCGCCTATGGTCGCTTCAGCGGTGGCCTGTCGACAGACAACCCGTACTACCAGGGTCGTCGTCACGACAATCCGCATTCCGATGGCGGAAGCGAACCCGACAACGAGGACCGTTGGGTGGCCGCGGAGGTGGCGGTCGCCGAGGGGCACGCCACGCCGGAACAGGAGCTACTGGTATACGAGGACGCGCAACGTCGGGCGAACGAGGCGCGCCGCCGGGCATGGGAGCTTTACCGCAGTCAGCAAACACCTGGACCCAGCGCGCGGCGAGATTCGGCGTGATCGACGCCGAA
>CAXUFG010000374.1:0-2868 GCA_964250265.1 uncultured Pseudonocardiaceae bacterium
CCGGGTCGGACTCCTTGGCCAGCGCCATCTCCTCGATCTCCAGGCGGCGCACCGCCCGCTCCACCTCGTCGATCTCGACGGGCCTTGAGTCGATCTCCATGCGCAACCGGGACGCGGCCTCATCGACCAGGTCGATGGCCTTGTCCGGGAGGAACCGGGCGGTGATGTAGCGGTCGGAGAGGGTCGCTGCGGCGACCAGCGCGGCGTCGGTGATCCGCACCCCGTGGTGCACCTCGTAGCGCTCCTTGAGACCGCGCAGGATCCCGATGGTGTCCTCGACGGAGGGTTCACCGACGAGCACCTGCTGGAAACGCCGCTCCAGCGCGGCGTCGCGTTCGATGTGCTTGCGGTACTCATCCAGCGTGGTCGCGCCGACCATCCGCAGCTCACCGCGAGCCAGCATCGGCTTGATCATGTTGCCGGCGTCCATCGCGGACTCCCCCGTGGCTCCGGCGCCGACGATGGTGTGCAACTCGTCGATGAACGTGATGATCTGGCCGGCTGAGCCGGTGATCTCCTTGAGTACCGCCTTGAGCCGCTCCTCGAACTCACCGCGGTACTTCGCTCCGGCCACCATCGAGCTCAGGTCCAGCGCGACGACCCGCTTGTCGCGCAGCGACTCCGGCACGTCACCGGCGATGATGCGCTGGGCGAGGCCCTCGACGATCGCGGTCTTGCCGACGCCGGGCTCACCGATCAGCACCGGGTTGTTCTTGGTGCGGCGGGAGAGCACCTGCACCACCCGGCGGATCTCGGCGTCACGGCCGATCACCGGGTCCAGCTCGCCGGAGCGGGCCCGCTCGGTGAGGTCCATGCCGTACTTGTCCAGCGCCTGGTAGGTGCTCTCCGGGTCCGGGCTGGATACCCGCGCCGCGCCGCGGACGGACTGGAACGCCTCGGTGAGGGCCTCCGGCGTGGCACCGTGCCTGCGTAACAGCTGCCCGACCATGCCGCCTTCGGCGGCCAACCCGACGAGCAGGTGCTCGGTGGAGACGTACGAATCGCCCATCTCGGTCGCCAGGTTCTGGGCGTGGCTGAATGCTTTGAGCGCCTGCCGGTCGAACATCGGCGCGGCCACCGTGGAACCTTTCGCCGAGGGCAGCCGCTGGGTAGTGGCGTCCAGCTCAGCCCGGATCGCGGCGGTATCTGCGCCCACGGCCGCCAGCAGTGGTGCGGCGATGCCGTCGACCTGCGCGAGCAGCGCGCCGAGCAGGTGGGCCGGCGTCACATCGGGGTTGCCGGCCATCGACGCGGCTTGCACGCCCGAGGAGATGGCGGCCTGCGTTTTGGTCGTGGGGTTGAAGGAATCCATCCTCGAAGCGTTCCCTCCGCAATGGTCGCTAGCTGGTGTCTACCGAGTTCAACGTGAGGAAAGTTGAGTCTGTTCCACTCAACATCAGTGGTCGACTGGTCGCTGAAGTGCCCAGCAGCGCACTGTAGCGGCGCTGGAGTCCGTGCCATACCATCTCCCAGCGGACCCCGTCGAACGTGCGCTGATCATGGCGTATAGCAACCCAGGGTCATAGGTCGGTGCGCAAAGGAGGGATAGCACAGGGGTCGAACCCCAGGAGGGTAGGGTTCCGGCACCCTCGGGCAGGTCGCATCGCCGCGACGGGTCACCAGCTTGCCATCCACCCAGGAGAAGACGCTCCCGGACCATGACAGCCGATGCCGTGCGGAGCTACTCACCGCTGCCCGATCGGCAGCCGTACCGCAACGGTGCGCCCGCGATCGGGGTCCGGCTGATCCGCGAGAGCTACGCGCAGGTTGCGCCACGCGCTGAGGAAGCCACCCGGTTCTTCTACGCGATGCTGTTCGCCATCGCTCCGGCCACCCGGGAGCTCTTCGCGGCAAACATGGAGGTGCAGCGCAGCCGGTTCTGGCGTGCGCTGGTGCACATCGTGCAGAACGTCGACCGCCCCGACGAGCTGGTGCCGTTCCTGGACCAGCTCGGCCGCGACCATCGCAAATTCGGGGTGCTCGCGCAGCACTACGACGCGATGGGGACCGCTCTGGTGACCGCGCTGAAGCAGTACGCCGGTCCGGTCTGGACCCCACAGGTGGAGAAGGCGTGGCGGGACGCCTATGGTCTGATCGCCAGGACGATGCAGGAAGCGGCCGAGGCAGAGCCTGATCCGGCGTGGTGGACGGCCCAGGTCATCGACCATCAGCGATTGACCTGGGATCTGGCCGTGGTCCGGGTCACTCCCGAGGCGCCGGTGCCGTACCTGGCGGGGCAGTACGTCAGCGTCGAGGTACCGCAGCGGCCCCGGCTGTGGCGCTACCTCTCGCCCGCGAACGCTCCCCGCCCGGACGGGTCGATCGAGTTCCACGTTCGCGCAGTCCCGGGCGGCTCGGTCAGCCGGTCGATCGTCGGGCACACTCAGGTCGGCGACACCTGGCGGATCGGCGCGCCGATGGGTGTCATGACGGTGGACCGGGAATCCGGACGCGACGTCGTGATGGTCGCCGGCGGCACCGGAAGCGCTCCCATGCGCGCCATGCTCGAGGATCTGTCCCGATGGGGGGAGAACCCGCAGGTGACAATCTTTACCGGCGGCCGGACCCGCAGCGACCTCCATGATCTCGACACGCTCACCGCACTAGCCGCCACCAACCCGTGGCTGACGGTGATCCCGGTGATCGAGTCTCCCAGGATGATCGGGATGGAACACGGGACACTCGCCGATGTGGTCACCCGCTTCGGCGCCTGGCCAGACCGCGACGTACTGATCTGTGGCTCGCCGGCAATGATCAGAGCCACCATGTCCCGGATGCTGGTCGCCGGCACCCCGCTCGACCGGATCACCTACGACCCGTTCACCCTCGACTGATGCGCGCTACCGCGCTCTGCCTCCCGAACTCAAC
>CAXUFG010000375.1:0-2836 GCA_964250265.1 uncultured Pseudonocardiaceae bacterium
CGGGAGTCCCCGCCTCCCCGATGCCCCGGGGCGAGGGCCTGGGGGAATCGGTGAGGGGTTCGGTGAGGAAGGCGGTGAGCGATGGTGGACGAAGGTATGCGTTCGATCGGCCGACGAATGAGAGAGATCCGCGTCTGGCGCGGGATGAAGTTGCGCGCCGTCGCGGAACTCGCCGGCATCTCCGAGAGCTACCTATCCCGGATCGAACGCGGCGAGCGTGTCGTTGACCGGCGCTCCTTACTTGAGCCGATCGCAGCGGCGCTGCGGGTGGCGCCATCCGAACTCGCAGAGCAAGCATTCCCGCCTGCGGTGGCCGACCCGGTGACCTCGGAGTCGCAGGGTGCCGTGATGGCACTGGAAGCGGCGCTGTCCGACCTCGACCTCGGCATAGCCCCCGACGGTGCGCAAGTCCGGCCGTGGCCCGCTGTCGCGGCGGACATGAATCGACTTAACACGCAGCTACGGCCAACCACCGACTACGCCGCACAAGGTCTTGTGCTGCCCGGCTTGCTCAGCGAACTGCACACGCTTTACGTCATCGACCCGGATCACCGCGTCGACGTTCTGCGAGCGCTGATGGACTGCTACCACGCTGCTGGAGTCCTGCTCAAGAATATGGGTGTTCGAGGCCTGCCGACGCTGGCCTCGTTCCGCGCTCAGCGAGTCGCTGAGGAGCTGGACGACCCAGCGTGGCTCGGACTGGCCGCGTGGCTGCGGGCGTCGACCCTGGGCGGCAAGGGGCGACCGCGGATGCTGGAGCTGTCGGTGCAGGGCGCCGATGCGCTGGAACGCCATCTCGATGATCCCCGCGCCCAGCAGATGTATGGGGCGTTGCACCTCAATGCCGCGCTGGCTTCGGCGGCGATGCGCCATGCCGACGATGCCGCCAACCACCTCGCCGAGGCCGGAACCATCGCGACGCGCATCGACTCGGACGGTCGTGGCTTCGGCAACCTGTACTTCGGCCCGGACAACGTCGGGATCTGGCGGGTATCCATTGCCGTGGAACTCGGAGACCCCGGTCGGGCCCGAGAGCTTGCCCGCCAGGTGAACCCGGGACGGGTGCCATCCGCGGCCCGCCAAGCGATGTACTGGGCCGACCTAGGCCGCGGGATGGCATCAGAGCGGGCAACCCGTGATCAGGCGGTCAGCGCGCTGCTGCGGGCAGAGAAGATCGCACCTCAGCGCATCCGCACTAACCCGTTCGTGCGGGAGACCGTCTCGGACCTCATGCGGCGGGCGCGGCGTGAGGCTGTCGGCCGAGAACTGCGCGGAATAGCCTACCGGATGGGTATCGGCGTCGGCTGATCTCGCGGCCACTTGCCGCTCTGGCAAGATCCGTTGCTGCCGCCGAGTCACTCTCATCAACCGTGACAAGCGGCGCCACTGACGGACCAGCGACGAAGCCGGAGCACCAGCGCACTGGGCGTGCCCGGTGAGGTGGTCTCTGCGCAGCCACGACGGGGACACGGGTAGGCACCGGCGTGCGGATCATCGATCGCGGCGCCGGGACCGCGCTATCGAGATGGTCGATGCGCGCACCCTCACGGCGCATTTGCTGACGGATGAGGCGCTCGCCGCTGGCCGTCGTGGCGAGGGTCGCTATGTCGCGGTGTGCGGTGTGGATGTGCTGCCCGCCAGTCTCACGGCCGCTGAGCGGGGCTACTGCACGTCGTGTGTCCCGATCCCGGTGCCGGGATCCCGGTGATCACCGCCAGGAGTCCGGCGGGGCCCCCCTCGAGCAGGCCCGCACCCCCTGCTCCCCGGGGCCCCCCGGGACCCCCCCCCCCCCCCCCAGCGGCGGAACTCGCGGAGTTGGCTGGGCTGCTCGCCGACGTGGTGGGGCTGACCCGCAGTAGCGCGGTGTACCCAGGGCACCTCGCGCTCATCGCCGAACAAGCACGGGCTTATGAGAGCGTGCGGCGGGCACTGCGGGGTGAGCGGTGACCGCAGAACAACCGGTTTCGCGCCGGATCGTGGACGCCCCGCACGGGACATTGTGCGGGTGGTCGCTGGGTTGCAGGTGTCCCTTCTGTGTGTCCGCCAAGACCGCGACCACGGCCAGCGACACCCCACCAAAGGCGTAGCTGACGGTGGACACTCCCGAGTCCCCGACTGAGCCTTCGCCCGAACAGCCCATGACGCCAGGCGAGGCCCTCGCCAGGCTCTTCCTGGACAACGCCGACCACAGCCGGAACGCCGCGAACGATGAGCTGATCGCAGCGCTCCGGCAACGGGCCCGGCAGATCCGATCCCTCGCCGACCTCGCCCCGCCCGCTGGACAATCGACGTCGCCCAAGCAGGGAAGGGACCCCACCGTGATCACCACCGTCAGCATCCCCGCCGCCGAACTGATCAGCATCGAGCCGATGGCGTCGGTGAACACCGTGATCTGGGGATGCCGGATATGCGACCAGCACGGCACCGCGACCACCCGGCCCTTTGCGCACGCCGAAGGTGTCGACCACCTCACCGCCGAACACCACGCCACAACCGCCGCCACGGGTTAGCCGGGGCTCGCGGGACCTTGGGCCGGGTTGCGGTGGTTACGTCGAGCTGGCGGCGCTTGCGCGGGGTTCCGGCCGGTTTCGGCGGGTTGAGGCCAGTTCCCGGCGGCGCTACCCGGCTCGCCGCGCTGGCCTAGGGGTGGGCCAGAATCGCGCTGATGCACATTGAGACGACCTGCGACATATCTTGACCGGATGCGGCATGCTTGTCTACAGCGACCCGCTATGCGGATATCATTGCTGGTCAGAGGCCAGATAGCCCGAAACTAGCCGTTCGACATATTTCGCGATCACGTCGACCTCGAGGTTTACCAATTCACCGGGGCGCC
>CAXUFG010000376.1:0-2042 GCA_964250265.1 uncultured Pseudonocardiaceae bacterium
GCCGCTGGCCGCGGCGCCGCGGAGTTGACGGCGGGCCCGGCCCGCTCGAGAGCCTCGGCCGCGGTCTCCGCCCGCGCCGCTGGGAGCTCGGCGAGCACGGGGTGCGTCCGGTTGAGCACCAGCCCGGCCAGCGGCATCGACTCGCTGGCCAGCCGATCCACGAAGAAGGCCGCCTCTCGAACGGCGTCGGCTTCCGGAGTGGCGACCACCACAAAGGCCGTTCCCGGCGCGCGGAGCAGCTCGTAGGTCGCGGTGGCGCGTTCCCGGAACCCGCCGAACATGGTGTCGAAGGCTTGCACGAACGCCGAGGCGTCGGCCAGCATCTGCCCGCCCAGGATCGTCGAGATGGTTCTGGCAAACAGGCCGAACCCGGCGCCCACTAGCCGGCGCACGCCACGGCTCCCGACCCGCGCCGGGGCAGACAGCAGCCGGATCATCCGCCCGTCCAGGAACGACGACAGCCGCTGCGGGGCGTCCAGGAAATCCAGCGCCGAGCGTGATGGCGGGGTGTCCACCACAACGAGGTCCCACTGGCCGGCCGCGACCAGCTGTCCCAGCTTCTCCATCGCCATGTATTCCTGGGTCCCGGAAAATGACGAGGAGATCGCCTGGTAGAACGGGTTGGCGATGATCTGTGCGGCCCGCTCGGGGCTGGCATGCACCTGCACCATCTCATCGAAGGTGCGTCGCATGTCCAGCATCATCGCGTGCAGCTCCCCGCCGGCCCTCTCGATCTCGTCGGTGGGTGCCACCAGGCGGGGATTGTTCGTCAGCTCTCGCAGCCCCAGAGACTGGGCCAGCCGCCGCGCAGGATCGATGGTGAGCACCACCACCGACCGGCCCCGCTCGGCCGCCCGCAGCGCGAGCGCCGCGGCGGTCGTTGTCTTACCCACCCCTCCAGCGCCGCAGCACACCAGCACCCGGATGGCGCGGTTGCCGAGCAGCGCGTCCACGTTCAAGGGAGGCGCCGGTCTGTTACTCATGGCTCGACCCTGGCGAGCCGGTCTCGGGCAGGCCGGTCACCGCACCCCCTGCTCCCGTAACGCCTCGGCGAGCTCGTAGACTCCGCCGAGATCAACCCCATCGCCCCCGGCTTCGGTGAGCTCGGGCAGCTCGATCAGCGGCATACCGGCGTCGGCGAGCCTGATCCGAGCTTGCTGCTCGGCGCCCGCCCGGACCGCATGCTCCACGGTCTCGGCGACCAAGCCGTCGAGCACCGCCGGTTCCAGTTCCAGACCGGCGGCGAGCAGGCCGACGCGGATCCGGTCGGCATCTACCCGGCCGTTGGCTGCGGCGTTGACCGACCCAGTGGGTAGCCGGGAGGGTCGCGCCCGGTTGATCAGTACCGCACCCGGGCGCAAGTCCGCCAGATCCAGCTCCGCGACAGTGTCCAGGGTCTCAGCCACCGGCAGGTCTTCCAGCAACGTGACCAGGTGTACCGCGGTGTCCGCCGAGTGCAGCAGCCGGACCACTCCCTTGCTCTGGCTGTGGATCGGTCCCACCTTGGCGAGGTCGGCCATCGCCCTGGTGACGTCGAGGAATTTGACTACGCGCCCGGTGGGCGGGGCGTCCAACACCACCGCGTTGTAGGTATGGATGCCCTTGTCCGCTCGGGTCGTCGCCTCCTTGACTTTGCCAGTGAGCAAGACGTCTCGCAGGCCGGGCGCGAGCGTGGTGGCGAACTCGATCGCCCCCATCCGGCGCAGGGTCCGACCCGCGAAGCCCAAGTTGTAGAACAAGGCAAAGTACTCCAGGAGCGCCTCCTCAGCGTCCACAGCCAGCGCCCGGACCTCGCCACCACCAGGGGCGACCGCGATGCGCCGCTCCTGGTAGGGCAGCGGGGGCGTGTCGAACAGGTGGGCAATACCCTGCCGCCCCTCGACTTCGACCAGCAGCGTTCGGCCGCCGCCGGTGGCCAGCGCCACAGCCAGCGCGGCGGCGACTGTCGTCTTGCCGGTCCCGCCCTTGCCGGTGACGACATGCAGGCGGGCGGCCGCGGGCCACATGCCCGCGAGCCTAGACGGCTCGCGGGCATGCAGGCC
>CAXUFG010000376.1:2052-2775 GCA_964250265.1 uncultured Pseudonocardiaceae bacterium
CCCGGGGGGGTGGGGGGGGGGGGGGGGGGGGCCCCCCCCGAACGCCACTCACGAGTCATAGCCGAGGACGCGATAGCGTCCTCGGCTATGACCAAGTGGGAGTACGCGACCGTGCCGCTGCTGACACATGCCACCAAGCAGATCCTCGACCAGTGGGGAGTCGACGGCTGGGAGCTGGTCACCGTCATGCCTGGGCCGACCGGGGAGCAGCTGGTGGCCTACCTCAAGCGCCCCAAACCGTGAGCGCCTCGGCCCGGCTGACCGAGCTCGGGTTGGTGTTACCGCCGGTGGCGACCCCGGCCGGGGCGTACGTGCCCGCGGTGCGCAGCGGATCACTGGTGTTCACTGCGGGGCAGCTTCCGCTGGTCGACGGGGCGCTGGCGGCCACCGGCAAGCTCGGTGCCGAAATCGGTACTGAACAGGGCCGGGATCTGGCCCGCACGTGCGCGCTCAATGCGCTGGCTGCGGTGGACAGCGTGATCGGGCTCGACGCGGTGGTGCGGGTGGTGAAGGTGGTGGGATTCGTGGCCTCTGCTCCCGGATTCACCGCGCAGCCTGCAGTGCTCAACGGCGCATCCGACCTACTCGGCGAGATATTCGGCGCGGCAGGGGCGCATGCCCGTTCCGCAGTCGGAGTAGCCGAGCTCCCGCTGGGTGCCCCAGTCGAGATCGAGCTGGTGATCGCGGTCTCATGACCGGCCCCATCGGGCGGAGCCCGCTTCG
>CAXUFG010000377.1:0-2774 GCA_964250265.1 uncultured Pseudonocardiaceae bacterium
GTCAACACGAGTGCAGCCGCCTCGTCCTGAGCCGGGTGCACGGCCCGGGTGAGTGCCGACCGGGTCGCGGCCGGGTCGGGATTGGCGGGCGACGGCGAGACCGGTGGGGGTACCGCGGGCGGGGGTGCGGCAGCGCTGGGAGTTGGCCGGGGCCGGACCCGGAGCAGTTCAGCACGAAGCATCGTCGCATGCGCGATCCGGTCGGCAGCGAGCGCCTTGGCTGCCGCAGCCAATCCTGGATCGGCATCGGTCACCAGCTGCGCCGCCGCGAGCGCCTGGGCCGCGTCAGCCTCGGCGCGCCGGGCAGGTGATTCCACCGGATCGGGCTGCTCGGGGGCGGGTGCTGATGAGGTGCACCCGCTCAGCGCTGCCGGGCCAGCCAGAACCAGCGCGGCCGTGCTCACCCCAGCGGCCAGCACCCGGCGACGGCTGGGACGGGCCTGCGACACAGCGGCACATCTTGCCAGGCCCTACTGTATGCGGCGGGCTCAGCACCGTGATCCACTTGGCGCGGGTTTGTCTTGCGACGCGATACCCTAGGTGATCCGATCGGGCGCGCCGCTGGCTCGCCGCCCGCATCGCCACATCGTCCACAGGCAGCACTTCGCACGTCAGGAGGCCACGGTGAGCGCGCAGCCCGCGAATCCCGACTCCGAAATCGAGTCGGCAGTACGCGACGCAGTAGACGCCACCGGGTTCGACCTCGAGGACCTCGAGGAGGTGCGCGCAGGTCAGCGCCGGTTGTTACGAGTGATCATCGACTCGGATACCGGTGTCGGCCTGGACGACATCGCGACGGTGAGTCGTGCGGTGTCGCTGGCCCTGGACCAACGCGACGAGCTGATCGCCGGGCCCTACCAACTTGAGGTGACATCGCCCGGGGTTGGCCGGCCGCTGACCCAACCACGGCACTGGCGGCGCAACCGGCTGCGGCTGGTCCGTGCCGCCCTGGCGGCTGGTGGTGAGCTGGTCGGCCGGATCGGTGACTGCGACGACGAGGGGGTCACGCTGCTGGCGTCGGGAGCCCTTCGCCGGGTGCTTTATACGGAGCTGCGTCGTGCGGTGGTGGAAGTGGAGTTCCGCCATCCGCCCGAAGCGGAGCTCGCTGCGCTCGGTGGCGCACGACGGCACGATTTGGAGGAACTGTGAACGTCGACATCGCCGCGTTGCGCGCTATTGAGCGAGACAAGGACGTCTCATTCGAGACGGTTCTTGAAGCCATCGAGACAGCGCTGCTCACCGCGTACAAACACACCGATGGCCATCAACCCAACGTGCGCATCGACGTCGACCGCAAGAGCGGTCTGGTCCGGGTGCTGGCCCAGGAACTCGACGCCGACGGCGGCGTCGTTCAGGAGTGGGACGACACCCCGGAGGGATTCGGGCGGATCGCGGCCACCACGGCCCGTCAGGTGATTCTGCAACGGCTGCGGGACGCCGAACACGAGCGCACTTTCGGTGAATTCTCGGCCAAAGAGGGCGAGATCGTGGCTGGGGTTGTGCAACGTGACGCCAGGGCGAATGCCCGTGGGGTGGTGGTGGTCCAGATCGGTGAGACCGAAGGGGTCATCCCGCCGGTGGAGCAGGCGCCCCGGGAGACCTACCGGCACGGTGAGCGGATCAAGTGCTACGTGGTGGGTGTATCGCGAGGACTACGTGGACCGCAGATCACGCTGTCCCGCACGCACCCGAACCTGGTCCGCCGGCTGTTCGCCCTGGAGGTTCCCGAGATCGCCGACGGCACCGTGGAGATCCCGGCGGTAGCCAGGGAGGCAGGGCATCGTTCGAAGATCGCGGTCCGCTCGACCGTCGCAGGGGTCAATGCCAAGGGTGCCTGTATCGGACCGATGGGCCAACGAGTGCGCAACGTGATGAGCGAGCTAGGTGGCGAGAAGATCGACATCATCGACTACTCCGAGGATCCCGCGACCTTCGTGGGAAATGCGCTGTCCCCGTCGAAGGTGATATCGGTTCAGGTCATCGACGCTCGAGCAAAGACAGCCCGGGTAGTCGTTCCCGACTTCCAACTGTCCTTGGCGATCGGTAAAGAGGGGCAGAACGCCAGACTTGCCGCCCGGCTGACCGGATGGAAGATCGACATTCGCAGTGATGCGAACCCGCTGGCGCAGCCACCGGCCCGCACTCCGCGCGCTGAACTACCGGTGACCAATGCCGGTTCTCCGCCTGCAGCGCCGACGCGCTAGAATCGTGATGGCCAGCCGTCGGGGGACGGTCTACGCCTGCCCGGATGAGGTCCGGCACCGCCTTGAGCGGGCCGCCGAACCAATCCGGACTTGCGTAGGTTGCCGGACCAGGGCGGCGGCTTCCGGATTGCTGCGTGTGGTGGCGGTGGACGGGACTCTGGTCCCGGACCCGCGGCGCCGGCATCCCGGTCGGGGCGCGTGGGTGCATCCCGATCTCGGGTGTCTGCGCCTGGCCGAGCGGCGCCGGGCGTTCCCGCGGGCGCTTCGCATCGCAGGAGAGCTCGACGCCGCCGCGGTACACGCCTTTCTCGCGTAAGCAGTGCGGAGACGGCAGGAGGTCCTCGGCGAGTGCGAGGACATACCCGGGCCGGGATCGCCCCGGCACGTGGTCAACGCAGAGAGCAGGTCGATTCCGAAATGTACCCGCAGTCGTGAAGCCCTGACCGCGATGGACATGCACTAGTAGCGGGGTCGAGCGGGAATGCCGCCGGCTCCACCAGTGAGGAGAGCAGTGGCAGGCAAGGCCCGCGTGCACGAGCTCGCGAAAGAGCTCGGTGTCACCAGTAAAGA
>CAXUFG010000378.1:0-2761 GCA_964250265.1 uncultured Pseudonocardiaceae bacterium
CTTGATTGTTCCTCACCCAGCGCGGTCTGCGCCAGCGCGTCCAGGATGCTCTGGTGGGCGGTGATCTCCATGGGTTTCTCCAGGAACAGGCTGGAGGTCTCGCTCTCCAGATAACCCACCGGCCTGAACTCGGAGAAGATCTGCTTCTGTAGCTGAGGCAGGCTCCAAGACTAAACTAGGGGAAGCGGCCAACGTAGCCAGTTGGTATCACCGTCAAGTGACACGAATTGAATCGTTGAGTTTGCGACTACGCTAAAGCGGCACGGGTCCGGATTCCCGAGTCTAATCCACCATTCGTGAGCCGTTTCGGCCGTATCCCACAGCCGACCACAGCCACCCTGAATGACACGGTGCCGGCCATCATTCTCAGGCTCGTTGATGACTTGGGCGTGTGAGCCGTCTTCCGAATACATGAGGACTCCTGGCCGGCTGGCCTTGTTTAGTGGATCAAAAACTTCAGTCGAACAGATCATGCGGAGCCCTGGCAGTTCGAGCTGGAGCAGCCAAAGAAAATTTTTATCCTCCAGGATGCCGGCGGGAGATAGAGCGGTGAGGCGTCTGGCGACTTTCTTGGCGCCGATCACCGTCGAGTATTCCTCATCCCGAAAGGGGCTGTTCAGATCTCTCCGTAGCCACATAAAATTGCCATCGGAACGCACGACCGAGCCGATAACCTCATCGCCTTCGCTTTGCTTGCTCAACAGGCACAGCACGCCAGCGATTTCGCCTCGGACGTTGATAAGCATCGCCCCGCCTGGAGCTAGTTGGTTAATCCATTCCTGTGGAACTTCTGGTACCGCGCAGGTCGCAATAATTCGATCATAAGGGCCGTGGTTTGCGACGCCGTTTAGGCCGTCGCCGACGACGAGTGTCGGGGAATGACCAAGCTCTTCGAGTCTTCGTTTAGCTGCGCCGACCAGATCAGGATCGATGTCGATGCTGACGACGCGTTCCGCGCCAAGCCGGTGACACAGTAATGCTGCATTGTAACCGGTGCCGGTACCTATTTCTAGCACACGATGACCATCGTGGAGTTCGAGGGCCTCCAGCATCTCGACCATGAGACTTGGCATCGTAGATGAACTCGTGGGTAGCGTAGCATTAACACGATCGGTGGCCTGCGATGAACGTGCGCGACGCTGCACGACGATCGTCAAGTCTGAATACACTTGATCTAACCACGCGTTGACGCTCGCCTCTTGTGCCACCAAGTCAGGGGCTGTTGTGCTGATACCTGCGGGGATAAACAGGTGACGCGGTGTCTGCTCCACGGCCGCCCGCCATACTGGGCTATGGAGAACGCCGCGCTCTGCAAGGTTGTCGGCAAGTGCGCTAGCGCGCTTCTGCCATTGCAGAGCCGTGTGTAATCTCACGTCGTAACTCCGGCCAGTAGGTCCGCCACCGCGGTTGTGATCGGTAGGCCAGTCTCCGCCTCCAGCCAGCCAAACTGACCGTTTGAATTGCATTCCAGGAAATACCAATGGTCGTCAGTGACCGCGAAATCGAAAGCGCCGTACAGTAACCCGAAATGCTTCATGTAGGCTACGATACCATTGTGTGCATGCTCAGGAACGTCGATCGGCTCATAGCTAAGTGAATCATAATCAGTTCGCCAGTCGATGTATGCGTCAGACGACGTCGCGTGGATGGCCACTCCGAAAAGGCGTTGTCCGACTACAGTCACACGCGCATCGTAACGCTTCGGTATCCATTCTTGAAAGAGGTTCATGGTCAACGACAGATCGATATCATCAAAATCCGCGGCAGAGATTTTACTTGTGAATACGAGGTGTAACTCGTCCTCGGTGACGATATTGGCCGCCGAGAGCGGCTTGTAAACAACGCCCTGATCCAGGGCATCGCAGAAGATGCGCGCTTGGTCCGGATCGCTGGTCAGCAACGTACGCGGCGTTGTCAGGCGGCAGCTTGCCGCCGCGTGTAGTTGTGCAGGTTTGAAGTCCGCATCCGCCACTGAGGCTGGATGGTTGACCCACCGCGTGGGCAATGAGAAGAGCAGTCCGCCGAATCCGCGCCTTGCCTCCGCTGCGGCAAATGCCAGGTCACTCCCGACAATACCGTCGGGAAAGATGAAGCTGGTGGGACGCCGATAATAGATCGACTTCACTTGGTTCAACGGGATCTGGCCATCTTCGGTCTCGACCCAGCCGCGCCAACCAGCCTCATCTTGCAGCTCGGCGTTGATAGTGACGTGCCGTGGGAAGTCTGCCACGTCAAACCGGCTCACGGCTTCGCCTCGCCGTACGAGCTCGGCGACAACCCGGTCTGCGGTTCGATCGCTGTCACTCGTGAGGACCAGGATCCTGGAAATAATGTCAATCGACCTCGCGTTCGACCTCGGTCGTATCTGGATGGTTCTCTTCGTTACCATCAACAATGATCTTAGTATTCTCCGTCTTCCGGTCAACGGTGTAGGACTTGGAGTGCTGGCCACACTGCGGTGGTTCGCCATCAACTCTTATCGGCGCCCGCGCAAGGCGGACACCCAGCGGCCGGGCCGAAGACGCCGGCGATGCGACCTGATCCGGCGTGCTGCGGGCGATCAGGGGAAGCCGATCGGCCGGTCCCATCAAGGGATCGGCACCGTACCAACCGAGCTGTGTCATCTCCGCGTGTCCTCTCGGTTCCGTGGGGACGGCGACAATGCCCGCAGTGCAGGCACGCACTCTGATCTTGACCTGTCGAGGCGTGCCTGCCAACCCCGCTTGCTGGGAATCGAAGGTCTGCACGCTGGTGCCAGACG
>CAXUFG010000379.1:0-2733 GCA_964250265.1 uncultured Pseudonocardiaceae bacterium
CCGCGGTTGGGGGAGTGGTCGGGGGGGTCGAGTCCGCGACACATCCGGCGGGCGATGGCCCAGCTTCGTCGGCATCTGGGGTCGGCTCGCCCACTGTTTAGCCGTTGTGGTCGACATCGGTGATGGTGATGGTGACTGTGGCGGGTAGGCCGGTGTAGGAGCGGACTTGCTCAGCGACCTGATCCTGAACCTGTTCGGCGATATCGCGGCAGTTGCGTCCCCAGCGGGTGACGAGGGCGATGCTGATCTCGGCGCGGCCGTCCTCGACGGTGGCGATGACGCCGTCGGTGGATATCCGGTGCTCACCGTCGCGCGGGGGAAACAGCCGGGTGGCAATGCTGACCATGCTCTGAGCCAGGTCGGGACGCAGCCTGAGGACGCCGGGTATCCGGCAGGCGTGGTAGGCGGCGACGCGGGCCACCACGGTGTCGCTGACGTGCAGCGGCGGGTGGGTTGGTGGGGTGGTGCGAGGAGGCATCGCGGGTCCTTGGGTCAGCTCGCCGGAAGCGGCGCCGGTATATCAGTGTCTGCGGCGGGACGGGTGTTCGAAGACATCGACGACGTCGACATCGACGGTCGCGACGGGCAGGCCGAGGAGGTCCTCAGCGGCGGTGAAGATCATCTGCCGTACCCCGGCGGTGGCACTGAGCAGGTCGGTGCCGAAGCGGGCGGTGACGCTGATGGCTACCCGGGCCTGGGGGGAGCTGATGGCGGGCAGGGTGCTGCCGGTGCCGGATGGCTCGATGAGCTGGATCCGGCAGCTGCGGACGCGCAGCGCCGACATCTGATCCACGGCGTGGCGCAGCACCCCCGCGGCGGCGATGCGGTCGATGCGGGCCTGTCCGCGCCGGGTGGGCAACGGTAGATAATCGGCGGGCCTTAACTCGGCGAGCACGGCGCCCATCACCCGCTCCACCAGTGATGAGGGAGGCTCCAGGGCGTCATCGGCCAGCGCGACGGTGGCCGTGGCGAGCAGACGCTGGTCCTCGGCGACCGCTTGGCAATGCGGGCACTCCCGGTCGTGGGTGTCCAGACGCCCGGCTGCCGCCCGGTCCCACACCTTGGCCGCGTCGCGGCCGCAGGCCAGCAGACCAGCGTCATGCTGAGGTTGGGTGTCGTTCACCGCCACGGTGTCATCACCTCCACCAGTGTGCGCCGGGCCCGATACAAGCGGCCCCGCACCGCGTCCGGGCTGACGCTGACGATGGACGCAATCTCCTCGTAGCTCAACCCATGCAACTCACGCAGTATCCAACAGGCCCGTTGATCAACGGGTAGATCCTGCAAGGCACGGTTCAGCGCGGCAGCCCGGTCGCCGGATTCAGCGGCGTGTTCAGGTGAGGTGCCCGCTGGGTCGGGTCGGTCACCCAACTCGTCCAGGGATGTGACTGGTTGCCGTTTGCCTAACAGCGTGAGGCATCGGTTGGTGACGATCCGGTACATCCACGACGAGAACACGGCGTCCCCGCGGAACCCGCCCAACTGCCGCCACGCAGCGACGAACCCATCTTGCACGGCGTCCTCGGCGTCGCTGCTGTTTCCCATCAGCCGCACCGCCAACCGGTAAAGCTGGCGTTGATGGCGGCGCACCAGCGCCTCGAAGGAACGTGTGTCACCTTCCTGCGCCCGCACGACCAAGGTCAGATCGTCGAGCTCTTCCGCGGGAATCCGCGTCGCCGCGACATCTACGGCTGCGGTCTCGACGGTACTGAATCCGGTACCCGCGCCGATCACGACCGGCGGCGGCGTGCCGTGGTCGGCATCGACGCGCCCCCTTCCCTCGCGGTGCTGATGCAGGACAATCGACCGGGTCAGATTGCGCCACGCGGGGCGGTGCCGCAACTCGGCTTGCCGGTCGGCGCACTGTGTCGCAGACCACCCGATCGGGTCGTGAGCTTTCTCCGGAACCGGGCTCTTACCAACGTGACCGTCTCCAGCCGGTTTCACCGCTGAGCGGCGGCACCCCGCCTACGAAGAAGCCTTATCTCACAAGGAGAGCACTGCCATGGCAGAGACCAGTACCCCAACCCAGTCGTCCGGTTCATCCTCGGCTGCACCGTTGCGTACCGGCGCTGGGGGTGCCCCGGCCCGGCTGGCCGAGGACACCTCGCAGGGCAAGACCACCATCGCGTCCTCAGTGGTGCAGAAGGTCGCCGGGATCGCCGCCCGCGAGATCTCCGGGGTGTACGCGCTGGGTGGCGGGTTCTCCCGCGCGTTCGGCGAGATCCGCGATCGCATTCCGGGCGGCACCGGGTCAGCCCAGACCTCGGGGGTCTCGGTCGAGGTTGGTGAGAAGCAGACCGCGATCGATCTCGATCTCATCGTCGAGTACGGCGTGTCCATCGTCGACCTGGCCAAGGCGGTACGCCGCAACGTCATCAGCGCGATCGAGCAGATGACGGGCCTGGAGGTCATCGAGGTCAACATCGCGGTCAACGACATTCATATCGCAAGCGACGACAGCGGCGAGGTGGCCACGGCCCAGGTGGCGCGCGTGGAGTGAGTGCGATTGCAGTTCGAGGAGTCCACGACCATGAGCTCGACGTCGCCGACCCGGCGTTCCCGCCGCCGGCCCGAACCACTCGACCCCGGGCAGCTCGCCGAAGCCGTTGCCGCGGCGGTGCGCACCCATCCAGCGGTGGCCGACCTGGACGGGGGCCCGTTCGGGGCCATTGCCTGCTACCTGCCCGGCCGCCGGGTGGCCGGGGTGCGGATCACCGCGGCCGAGGTGAC
>CAXUFG010000380.1:0-2719 GCA_964250265.1 uncultured Pseudonocardiaceae bacterium
GTGTCGACATCCCCATCCGCACCCTCTTCGAAAACCCCACCATCACCGAACTGGCGAAACTGGTCAGCGCTTCAGAACACACCGAGCTGCCTCCCATTCCACCTCGCGCCGAGGACGATCTCGAATTGTCCTTCGCCCAGCGGCGGATGTGGTTCATTGACCAGCTGAACCCAGGTTCAGCGATGTACGCCGTGGAAAACCTTTGGCGCATCACCGGCGCGCTGGACGTCAAGGCGTTCGCGCTGGCGCTCGACGAGGTGTGGAGAAGGCATGACACGCTTCGGGCGACGTTCGTCGACGACGAGGGCAGGCCGCGTCAGGTGATCTCGCCGCCGCAGCGGCTCGCAGTCCCGGTGCGCGACCTGTCCGGGCTCCCGCCCATCGAAGCAGAGCGCACGGCGGTCCGATTTGTCGAGCAGGACGCGGCCAAGGGTTTCGACCTCAGCAAAGGGCCACTGCTGCGCGCACAGCTGTTCCGGCTCGCCGACGAGGCGCACCTCGTGATGCTCAACTTCCACCACATCGTCGTCGACGGCTGGTCCATGCGAGTGATGTGGCGGGAGGTCACCGCGGTCTACGAGGCATTGTCCGCCGGGCAGCGCTCGCCGCTGGCTCCGCTACCCGTGCAGTACGCGGACTACGCTGCCTGGCAGCGGGCTTGGCTGGCCGGCGAGCAGGCGGCGGAACAGCTCCAGTTCTGGCGTAGCGCGCTGGACGGCGCCGAGTTCGCGACCGACCTGCCCACGGACCACCCGCGTCCCCCCACTCTCAGCGGCCAGGGCCGCCGTATCCAGTTCGAGGTCGGCCGCGAGCTGACCGGCAAGCTCCGCGCCGTCGGTCGCACGCACGGCGCGACGATGTTCATGGTGTTGTTGGCGGCCTTCGACATCGTGCTCGCCCGCAACACGGGTACCACCGACGTCATCACCGGGTCGCCGGTGGCCGGCCGCCACCGCCCGGAGCTTGAGGACCTCATCGGGTTCCTGGTCAACACCATCCCGCTGCGCGTCACCTGGTCCGGGGACCCGACCTTCGCGGAGCTGCTGCGGGATGTCCGCGACACCGCGCTTAGCGTCTACGCCAACGACGCCATCCCCTTCGACCGCGTGGTGGAGGAGCTCGCACCGGTACGCGACCTGAGCCGCAACCCGATCTTCCAGGTCTGCTTCGTGGTCGACAGCTCGCTGGAGTTCGCGCAACCACGGGGTCTCGAGATCGAGCAGATCGACACCGGGATCGGCAACAACCGGTTCGACCTCGAGCTTCTGGTCGACGAATATCCGGATCGCCTGCGCGGCTTCCTCGGCTACAGCACTGACCTGTTCACCGCCGACACGGCGGGCCGCATGCTCGGCCATTTCCGTCAGGTTCTGGACGGCATTGCTGAAGACCCCGACCGCAGGCTCTTGCGGCTGCCAATGCTCGGTGCCGAAGAGGAACACACCTTGCTGGTCGACTGGAACCAGTCCCGAGGCTTCCTGCTACCGACCGGCCGCGATCTGGTGGGGCTGCTTGAGGAACGGGTAGCGACGTCGTCCGATGTGGACGCACTGGTGTGTGGTGGAACGAGTGTTTCGTACTGGGAGTTGGATGAAGCCGCGAACCGGTGGGCGCATTTCCTGCGAGCTTCGGGGGTTGGCCCCGAAGTTGTGGTGGGGGTGTGCACGGAAGTCGGGATCGAGGCATTCACGGTGATGCTGGGGGTGTTGAAGGCAGGGGGCGTGTATCTGCCGCTCGATCTGGCGCAGCCCGACGAACGGCTGGCATTCACCTTGAGGGACTCCGGGTCCGGGTTTGTGATCGCGGAGGAGTCGGTGGTGCCCCGGTTGCCGGGATTCTCCGGAGCGGTGGTGTGCCTCGAGGACGTACGAGTCGACGTGGCGGAGTGTCCGGGGACGCGGTTGGCCCGGGCTGCGTTGCCGGACTCGGTGGCGTACATGGTGTACACGTCGGGTTCGACCGGACGGCCGAAAGGCATCGCCCTCACCGCCCGCACCATCGAGCATTTCGTCGAATGGCAGCTGTCGCAGGACCCCAGATCTCGTGTCTGCGGGCAGCTGGCACCGATCGGTTTCGACGTCTCCCTGCAGGAGTTCTTTGTGACCCTGATCGGCGGCGGAACCCTAGTCGTGCTGACCGAGCAGGAGAGGAGCGATCCTGAGCGCGTGCTCCGGGCGCTCGCCGCCAACTCGGTGCAGCGGATCTACCTGCCGCCTGCCCAACTGGAGGAGCTGGCCTTCGTCCACGCCCAGGACATCGACCGCGGACTCAAGCTCGACGAGCTGATCCTGGCCGGTGAAGCGTTGCGGTTGTCCGCCGAAGTGCGGAATTTTGTGGCTTCATTAGGCCCAGGGGCCGTGGTCGAGAACCAATACGGATCCTCCGAGACGTACAAGGTTTCGGCCTTGGTGCTTTCCGGCGACTGCGCCGAATGGCCGGAGTTACCGTCGATCGGGCGGCCGGTTTCGAATGTGTCGGTGTTCGTGCTCGACCGGTTTCTGAGCCCTGTTCCGGTGGGGGTGCGGGGTGAGCTGTATGTGGCGAGCCCGGGGCTGGCGCGGGGTTATGTGGGGCGGGCGGGGTTGACCGCGGAGCGGTTCGTGGCGAATCCGTTTTCGGGGATTCCTGGCACGCGGATGTACCGGACGGGTGATCGGGTGCGGTGGCTGCCCGGAGGTGGTCTGGAGTTCGTGGGGCGGGTCGACGATCAGGTCAAGGT
>CAXUFG010000381.1:0-2699 GCA_964250265.1 uncultured Pseudonocardiaceae bacterium
TCGGTCACCAGTACACCCGATGTGGCGGCACCAGCCCCCGCCTGGTATCATCGAACATACGTTCGATTTCAGGGGCGGGATGGGGCCCGGTGGGCGGGGGGTTGTGGTGATCCGTGGTTATCTGTTCGCGCTGGATCCGACCCCGGCGCAGGTTCAGGTGTTCCGGTCGCATTGCGGTGCGCAGCGGGTCGCCTACAACTGGTGTCTCGCTCAGGTGAAGGCGAACTGGGCGCAGCGCGCTGCCGAGCAGAGCTACGGGCTGTCTGGTGCGGCGCTGACCCCGTGGATCGACACCTCGGCCTACGGGTTGCGCAAGGCGTGGAACGCCGCCAAGGATCAGGTGGCGCCGTGGTGGGCGGAGAACTCCAAGGAGGCCTACGCCTGCGGGTGCGCGAATCTTTCGGCCGCGCTGGGCAATCGCCGGGAGGGTCGGGCTCGGATGCCCCGGTTCAAATCCCGGCACCGCAGCCGGCCCAGTTGCCGGTTCACCACCGGGGCGATCGGGCTCGGCGCGGACCGGCGGCACATCCAGTTGCCGGTGATCGGTGCGGTGCGCACGGCTGAGTCGACGCGGAAACTGGCTCGCAAGCTCGAGGCCGGGGTGGGGCGGATCCGTTCGGCGACCCTGTCGTCCCAGCGGGGGCGCTGGCACGTGTCGTTCTCCGTGGAGCTGCCCGATGTCGAGCCCGCGCCGCGCGAGTGTGGTCGGGTGGTCGGTGTGGACCTGGGCATCACCGACCTGGCGGTGCTCTCCACCGGGCAACGCGTGCCCAACCCGCGCCGACTGAACCGGGAACTGCGCACCCTGCGCCGCGCGCAGCGCACCTGCGCCCGGCGCCGCGGCCCGGACCGCCGCACCCGCTTCGAGCCCTCCCAGCGCTGGCGCAAAGCCCGTGCCCGCGCTGAGCGCGTGCACACCCGGGTGGCGAACCTGCGGCGCAACGACACCCACCAGCTCACCACCCGCCTCGTGCGCGCCCACGACACGATCGTCATCGAAGACCTGCACGTCGCGGGCATGCTCGGCAACCGCTGGCTGGCCCGGCACATCGCCGACGCGAACTGGGCCCAGATCCGCCGCCAACTCACCTACAAGACCCAGCGCACCGGGGTCCGCCTGATCGTGGCCGACCGCTGGTTCGCCAGCAGCAAGACCTGCTCGGGATGCGGCGCAGCGAAAACCAAGCTGACCCTCTCGGAGCGGACCTACGAGTGCACCGCGTGCGGTCTGGTCCTGGACCGGGACCACAACGCCGCACGAAACTTGGCCGCCCTGGCGGTCGACACCGGCGAGTTGCGCCGGGAGCTGCCCGATGGAAGCGATGTCAGACCAGTCGTGCTCGCACGACCGGCAGTCGCACCGCCACGGGAAGGCCGCGCAAGCGGTCAACGTCACCGCCGTAAGGCGGTGGCTCGATGAGCGGGACGAAACGTCACGTTTCCTCGAACGGTTCCCATAAGCGGATCCTTATACGGACACTCGAAGTGGTCCCGGTCCGCAGTGATAGCATTGCAATCAATCACGAAAGGGGCAGTCGATGGCTAGCTTGACGATCCGCGGCCTGGACGAAGACGTGAAGGCACGTCTTCGCGTCCAGGCCGCCGAGCACGGCCGATCCATGGAAGCAGAAGCCAGAGTGCTGCTGTCCGCGGCGCTGAGCGGCCGACGCCCACCGCGGGGGCTGGGCTCCTACATCGCCGAGCAGTTCGCCCAGATCGGCGGAGTCGACCTGGACACTCCACGCAGCCAAGAGCCGGCTCGAGCAGCGGACCTCAGCGCGTGATCGTGTTGGACACCAACGTCGTGTCCGAACTGGCCAGACCCACACCAAGCCAGACCGTGATCGACTGGATCGACGTCCGCGACTCCGCCGAACTGGTGATCACCGCGCTTACCGCGGCCGAGGTCCGCGCCGGGGTAGCCCTGCTCCCCAGCGGACGACGCAAACACGAGATCGGGCTACGGATGGAAGCACTGCTCACCGAAACCTTCGCAGGCTACGTGCTCGCCTTCGACATCGACTCCACTCCCCACTACGCCGACATCCTCGCCACCCGCACCCGAGTGGGCCGCACGATCAGCGCCATCGACGCCCAGATCGCCGCCATTTCACGCCAGCACCAGGCCGCCCTGGCAACCAGCAACACCACCGACTTCACCGACACCGGCCTAGACCTGATCAACCCGTGGACAGCCACCTAACTCCGCCGACGCGTCGCCCAGCGGTGCGGTCGGTATGGGTTTTTGACGGGTTGTGGCCAGCTGTTGATTGTCTCTGGGGTGGTGTCGTGGCTGTGCTGACAGCGCCCGGTCGGGGAGAATCCACCATATGAAGTAGGGCGAGACCCTGGTCTCGGACGGGCCGTTCGCCGAGACCAAGGACTTCGTCGGCGGCTTCGTGATCGTCGAGTGCGCGAACCTGGACGAGGCGATCGAGATCGCTGCCGGACATCCCTACGCGCGCTGGGGCGGCGTCGAGATCCGTCCGGTCTGGGAATGATCGCGCCCGACGATCGGGTGCGACGCGGCGTACCGGGATGAGTGGGGCCAGGTGGTCGCGACCCTGATCGGGTTGATAGGGGACTGACCAACCGCCGCCGCGAACTGGAGAAGAACTCTGAAATCTCTTTGCCACCGATGTCTATCCCGGGCGGCGTCCTTCGTCGGTGGGTCGACGGTCCACCTGGATGAAGGACCA
>CAXUFG010000382.1:0-2690 GCA_964250265.1 uncultured Pseudonocardiaceae bacterium
AAGCTGGATAGACCAGCGAATCAACCACGCCCAACACCAGACCAGTCGATCACTAACCCCGGCGACCACCCAAAACGATCAATGCTGAAGCTCGTCCACGGATCCAGGCTAAGCCGTAGTACACCGCATCGGCGAGAGACTCGGCGAAGCCGGGACCGTCAGGCATCATGGTCAGCACTCGTTGGCCGACACAGCGCGAGGCGACTGAGCCGGTCGAGCCGGTAGGTCGCGGGTCGTTGAGCTGCTCCGATCGTGGTTGCAGCAGGCTAGAATCCTATGTGGCCTGTGTTAAGGGCTGCCTGTGCCGCCCCTCGGGGAAGGAGATTATTGTGGATGCTGGCTCGGCAGCGAGGAACGTCATTCTCGTCCACGGTGGTTTCGTGGACGGATCCGGCTGGCAAGGGGTCTATAGCATCCTGAAGAACGGTGGCTACAACGTCAGCGTCGTTCAGAATCCGACTCTGTCGCTCGAAGGCGACGTCGCCGCGACAAGACTGGTCATTGATGCGCAGGACGAACCGGTCATTCTCGTCGGCCATTCGTATGGCGGAGCGGTCATCACCGAGGCCGGGAATGACCCCAAAGTGGCGGCACCGGTCTACATCGCAGCCTTCGCGCCGGACAGGGGCGAATCGGTTAACACCCTTATCGCCAATCCGCCGCCCGGCGCGCCGGTGCCGCCCATTCTGCCGCCGCAGGACGGCTTCCTGTTCCTCGACCGGGAGAAGTTCCCCGCGTCGTTCGCGGCGGACGTGAGCGCTGAGCAGGCCGCGTTCATGGCCGACTCGCAGGTCCCGTGGGGCGTGGATGCGCTCGGTGGCTCCATCACTGAGCCCGCGTGGCGTGTCAAGCCAAGCTGGTATCTGGTCGCGACCGAAGACCGGATGATTCCCCCGCCGGCCCAGCGCTCCATGTCCGAGCGGGCAGGTTCGACCGTCGTCGAGGTAACCGGCAGCCACGCGATTTACCTTTCGCAGCCGGCCGCCGTGGCTTCTCTCATCGAACAGGCCGCCTCCGCAACGACCTCGGCAGGCTCCAAGACGCCCTGACGACGCCCGCCGATCGCACGGGCCCTACTAGCTAGTTACTCGTCGCCGCGGTCGGCACTGGCACCCGAGCCGCCCTCGGGGCCGGAGGCGCGAAGGGTCAGTCGACTCGCCGGCGCGTGCGAAGGTGGTGCAGCCGGCACTGTTGCATTGAGGCGAAGGGCGTCCTTACCTTGCATCAAAGCAGCGGGGCAGATGCCTTAGGCACCCTTGAGAACCGTAATAAACCGGGCATATGGAAGGTCTGGTCGTGGCTTCTGGGTGGGCAAGTGGATCAGTCCGGGTGGCCTGAACGCTCAATGCAACAGCGCCATTGAGATGGGCACCGGATACCGCACCCGTGAACAAGATGATCGCCAGCACCATCAACGCCGGTGCGGTCACCTCGGCCACGCGGCCGATCTGACCGTGTGTGGCGGCGTCCAGGACTGGTGCGCCGGAGCCGACCAGTACCAGCAGGAAGGTGCCGAACAGTTCGCTGAACAGCCGCCGCCACTCATAAGCCAGGTTGGTGAAGTCGCGGGCCCAGACCGGCTCACGTTCCAGTAGCCCGGCGAGTGGCTCGCGGTGGCGGGCGTTGACGATGGCTTGGATGCGATCGGGGCCGGGGTGTGGCGTTGTGCGGGGCTGGTCTGGCATCTCGTCTGGGCTCATCACCGCCGCCAGCTATGCGCTGATAGCCAGCGGGGCCACGAGCCGACAGGGGATTTCGGCGTCCTCGTCGAGGTGGTAGCTGGCGCACACTCGGTGGTAGCCGTCCGCGATCTGCAGCGGGCGATCGGTGTGCAGCTCACCACGGACCAGCAGGACCGGTGACAGGGGTGCGCCCTTGCAGACTTTCTTCAAATCCTTCGTGACTTCGGGATCATCGGCAGGAAGGAGCGGGAGCCGCGCCGCGCGGAGAATGTCTTTCGCGGCCTGGTGCACCAGCGGGGCCCGCGACAGCAGGCTCGACAGCGACTCCGCCAACGCGGGTGCGGCTATCAACCGCAAAAACGATGCCGCGGCCGGATAGTCCTGCTCGGCGGGAGCGTCAGCCCAGCTCAGCGTCGGTTGCGTGGACTTCGATTTTCCCCATTCATGATGGTGGCACGGTCTGACTCTCACCGCTGTTCCGACGGGCATGATCCACCCAGTGCCGTTTGCCGATCCCTATCCGTACACGTCCCGCTGTTGCGGCCTGTCGTGGGACCAATCAGGCCGTGCGGTCGGGCGGTGTGGTGATTGTGTGATGGCCCCCGACGCAGTTAGGCGCGCGGCTGCGTCGGGGTATCGACGTCTTTTAGAAGGTGAAGGTCACTTTGTTGGACGTGGAGGGCTGGAATTTGGTCGGGGTGGTTGGGGTGAAGACCGCAGTCAGTTGGTGTTGGCCCTTGCCCAAGACGGTGACCGGGCCAACAGCGATGCCGCCGAGGACCGGGACCGGGCCACCGAGGTTGGTGGCGCCGTCTTTGAACTGAACGGTGCCGGTGGCGTTAGCCGGGGTAAGGCGTGCGGTGGGGATCGCGATCCCACCCAGGCCCAGCGGCAGGGGCACCTGCACCACGCTCAGTGTGGTCGTCGTCGGGGTCACCGGTACCGGTGACGGTGTCGGGGTGGGCCGTGGGCTGGGCGACGGGGTCGGCCTTGGTGTTGGTGTTGGGA
>CAXUFG010000383.1:0-2663 GCA_964250265.1 uncultured Pseudonocardiaceae bacterium
TCGTCGAGCAGGGCCGACGCACGGTTGACCAGGTCGCGCACACCTACGGTCCGCACTCCGCCACCTCCAATGTGGGAGCAAGAGATGTACAACGCGCAATGGTACAACGCTCGGGCAACTGGAGCCGTGCGCAGTACCGGCGCAGGCGAGTGCGCCAAGGCTTCAGTCGCGAGGACGCTCGAAAGTGACGAGCACGCCGTCCACACCACCAGGCCCAATACGTCCCTTGACCTCGACTGCGGTGATGGCCTTGAGCTGCCACCCGTCGCCCGCCTCAGTCCGGCGCGTTGTCGGTTGCTACAAGTGCCTTCAGCGAAGGAAGCACCTCGGTCCTGGCGCCGGTGCCGATGACCTGCGGGCACGGCCGCCAGCCGGGCGATGCTCCTGACGCTGCTCGTCGACAACGAGCCGCGCCGTTCTATCGAGGTGGCACAGGGCGTCGATCAACGCGCGCGCTGCGGCCAAGCCCCAGCTCAACAGCCTTGAATCGGTCATCGGAACTGTTGGGGTACCATTGAGGTATGAGCGTGGCGTCAGAGGACCTTCCCTTCACTGAGTTCATCCAGCGGCCCACTGCCGCCACTGGACGGCTCGCCATGGTGCGCGCACTGCGGCTGCGGCGACGCGATGCTGATGATCTCGTTGTGATGTCAGCGGCCAGAGCGGAGCGTGAGCGAGAGGTCATCGAGCTTACTTCCCGTCTCTTGAGTTCCCTCGCCATCCACCCCGACGGCCACGCGCTGCTTCAGGAACTTCTTCCCGTGGTGCTGCCGTGGACGCGGTTCCTGCCCGCCGCCGATCGCCACCTTCTGGTCCAGGAGTTCATCGATGTGACCGAAGCTGCCACATCGATCGACAATGTGTCACCGATCGCTCAACTGCTCGTTGAATGGCGCCATACCGCCGAAGTGCATGCCGACCCCGAATTGCATGCTCTTCTGTCGACATCCCGTGGAGAGGACCACGGCCCGGCAGTACCCCCTGACCCTCAGGATGGCGTGTGAGTCCCAAACGTGGCGATCGCGCCGCGCCGCCGCATGTCGGTGACGAGTACGACATCCGCTTCGATAACGCGGAGAGCGCCAAGGGCTGGGACGAGCTCGCCCGCGTGGCTCCCGCGAATCTACGGCGCGCCTTCGACACGATCCGTACACCGCGCCCGATTTCACCGACTGAACGCCACCACAGGCTCCGCGGCAGTCTTTCCACGGCCAACCGACGAGGGACCAACCTGGAGCAGTGGCAGTTCGAAGTCACCGGAGGCGGGCGCATCTGGTACCTGATCGAAGAAACGACCCGTACTGTGTGGATCACCTACGCCGGGACTGGGCGCCCGAAGAAAACTGACCACTGAAAGCAGGCCAGCGAAGGCGTTTCGAACTCCCAACCTTCTGATCCGTAGTCGCAAGCAGCACCCCGCCAGACCTGCAATTTCGTCCGTGGACGGGTCTGATCCTTGGGTTCACGTCCGAGGATCTCCATGGTCGTCAGTAGTCGTTGATGTACCAACTGATGTAGATCGGGAGGCTCGCCGGTCGCCGGCTTTGACCAGCTGTGTGTCGTCCACCGAACATCTGATTTTCGGTCAGAAGCTTCGCAATCTGTCTACCGTGCCAGGTGAGGGCCGCCGACCTGTACGCCTGGTCTGAGCCGTGGCGTGCCGTAGGTGACCATCGTTGACGGTGCTAACAGCACGACGGTGGTTGTCCTGCTCATCGAACGGGTGGGCGTGAAGCGGGTATCCCGCGTTTACCTGGTGCCCCACCGCTCTCGCGCTCAGCCTGGGGCTATCCCGGAGCGAGGCCCTCCGGAGGAGACATTGGATTGTCTCCGTTTCGAGTGTGCTCTTCGGCGGTCGGCATCCTGCTCATCCAGGTCGCCGCGACCGGGCCGCCCACCTGGGCAACCTGCAGGTAGTGGAGCCGGGGACGCCACACCCTGCCCTCACCCGGTCCAGCCGCGCCCATGCGTGTGGACGGCTATCACGGAGCGCCCTGCCTGCCCGGCGAGGGCATGTCTGCGGCTTGTTGGTATAGCGCGGCTGGGACAACGCCAGCCAGTGCCTTAGTGGTGCGGACGATTTAAGCAGTTTCCGCTGTCGTTTGTTGTCAAGGGACAGCGAACTGGCGAAGAGTTGGTGAACTAGGGACATCGGGTTCTCAATTTTTCGTTGGGTACATTGCGGGTTAATTCGACCAGTAGGGATGCTGGTCGAGCTTCTTATGGAAGGGAGTCTGCACTGGATCACTCGGGAGCAAGATGAAGCTGCGGTCGATGTTTATTCGTCACACCGGACGTCTTCGGGTTTTTCCGCCAGAGGAACTGATCCGGTAAGAGGAAGGAGAGAGTCATGCGTAAAGTAATCACGGCAGCACTGGGTGCGGCTGCCCTGGTGGTGGTTCCGCTAACCCTGACCGCGACACCGGCTTGGGCTGATTCCAATGCCAGCCAGATCTGCAGCCAGCATGCCGACTTCGGGCTTAGCCACGGCGCGTGCGTCAGTCTCGTCGAGAGCAACGGCAACAGCAGCGCCGTTTTCGTGTCCGTGTGCAAGGAAGTCCAGCAACAGTACCCCACTGTCTTCGACATCCTATTTAAGAACCTTGGTGACTGCGTCTCCTCGCTCAACCACCAGCCATCGCCGAGTCCGACTCCGTCGCCGA
>CAXUFG010000384.1:0-2635 GCA_964250265.1 uncultured Pseudonocardiaceae bacterium
GCGGGCTCAGCGTGGCTACCGGTGCACCAATAACCCCGCTGAGCCCGCTGAATGCAGTAGGGGGCGGGGGTCTAGCCGACTTCAGCGAGGATGTCGTCGGGGATGTCGAAGTTGGCGTAGACGTTTTGGACGTCGTCGCAGTCCTCGAGGGCATCGATGAGTTTGAAGACTTTGCGGGCGCCTTCGGCGTCCAGTGGGGTGCTCGCCGAGGGGAGGAAGCTCGCATCGGCGGAGTCGTAGTCGATACCGGCGTTGCGCAGGGCGGTGCGCACCGCAATGAGGTCAGTCGCCTCAGAGACCACCTCGAAGGATTCGCCGAGGTTGTTGACCTCTTCGGCGCCGGCGTCAAGCACCGCGGCCAGCACGTCGTCCTCCGAGATGCCCTGCTGCTCGGGCACGATCACCACGCCCTTGCGGCTGAATAGGAACGATACCGACCCGGGATCGGCCATCGTGCCACCGTTGCGGGTCATCGCGGTTCGGACCTCGGAGGCCGCCCGGTTGCGGTTGTCGGTGAGGCACTCGATGAGCAGGGCAACCCCACCGGGCCCGTATCCCTCGTACATGATCGTCTGATAGTCGGCGCCCCCGGCATCGGCCCCGGAGCCACGCTTGACGGCCCGCTCGATGTTGTCGGTGGGCACGGAAGTCTTGCGAGCCTTCTGGATCGCGTCGTACAGCGTCGGGTTGCCGTCGGGGTCTCCCCCACCGGTTCGCGCCGCGACCTCGATATTCTTGATTAATTTTGCGAAGAGCTTACCCCGCTTGGCGTCGACCACGGCCTTCTTGTGCTTGGTGGTCGCCCATTTTGAATGGCCGCTCATTACTGCCGTGCTCCTCTTGCTCGCGTGCCAGTCTGCCGGTCTCACCCGAGAACCCGGGCGCCACTGGGTTGTCGAACCCCATTGGGCCGCCGAACCCCACTGGGCCGCCGGACCCACTGGGCTGCCGAACCCCCTGGGCTGCTGGACCATCTCGCTGAAGAGCCGGTGCACCCGCCGGTCGCCGGTCAACTCCGGATGGAACGCCGTGGCCAGCACGCCCCCCTGCCGAATCGCCACAATCCTACCGCTCGCCCCACCCGCCGCCGCTGCGTCGGGCACCCTGGCCAGCACCTCGACGCCGGCCCCGACCTGCTCCACCCAGGGCGCCCGAATGAAGACCGCCCGGACCGGACCACCGGGCACGCCGGCGAAGTCGAGATCAGCCTCGAAGGAGGCGATCTGGCGACCGAACGCGTTACGGCGCACCACCACGTCCAGCGCAGCGAGTTGCTGCTGATCAGGCCGACCATCGATGATCTCCCGAGCCAGCAGGATCATGCCGGCACACGCCCCGTAGACCGGCATGCCCGCAGCCAGCCGGGTCTGCAACGGTTCCATCAGGTCGCAGGCGACCAGCAGCCGGCTCATCGTGGTGGACTCACCGCCGGGCAGGATGAGGGCATCCACCTCAGCGAGCTCTTCTGGCCGCCGTACCAGCATGCTACGCAGCCCGCAGTCGCCCATCGCATGGAGGTGCTCACGCACATCACCCTGTAACGCGAGGACACCTACTACCGGACCGCTCTGCGCCACAACACCAGGCTAGACCGCAGCTCCATGCCTCGCGGTGGTGTCAGGGTCGCAGGAACCACGGGCTGGCGTAGGCGATCGCGTGATTATTGGCGGGATGATTGGGCGGCCCCGGGGTGGCGTTGGGCGCTTCTGGATCGGCCAGGCGTAGGACCACCCACGAGCCGTCCTCGATGTCCATCGGCACGGTAAAACGGGCGATCTCCCCGCAGCGGATCTCGATCAGGCAGGCCACCACTGGCACCGGGGTGCCCGGGCGCAGCAGCTGTACCTGCAGCACACGACCGGTCCACGACGGCCCGGCCTCGACGTCGAGTTCGAACTCAACCGGGCCGCTGCGGTGCCGCAACACCGCACCCATCCGCATCCCACCGGCGGTGGCGTCCACCCGCAGCCCGGCGACCCGGGTGGCGAAGAACCGTCGAGCTCGCAATGCCTCGGCGACCCCGGCCCTGCTGTGCTCGCTCACCCACAGCCCGGCCCGGCCGGTTCCGGGCTGCAGGCCCCAGTGGGCACTGTGCTCGTCGCTGACCCCGAGCAGGCCGGGCCGCCAGCCAGCATGGAGGCAGTCCACCAGGGGTGAGTTTCGGCCCGCCGCGACACCCTGGAACAGGTAGTCGTCGGCGCGGTTGAACATCTCCAGGCTCACCATCTGCTCGGCGGCAGCGGCCGTGAAGCGGAAGGCGGCGAACCGGCCGTCTTCCCGGCCGGGATGGTTGAAGCCGGCCAGCCCGGCATCGGCGCGAACGCCGTTTCCCCGACCGGCGCCGGTCAACCAGGCGTAGAGCTCGCCCATCGCCCCGTGCGTCGCGACATCGGTGAACTCGCCCGTGAACCAGGCGTTGACATGCCCCAACTGCGGATGCGACCACTCAAAGCCGCGGATCGCAGTGAACTCACCCGGCCGGTCGTAGGTGTCAGCGAGCTTCCCGGTGCGTCTCCAGCCGGCCCGGTCCAGGCCGATCCACGGCGTGCCGCCTAAGCCAGTGCCTTCCACCGCGGCGCCCCGGATCGCGTGATCGGTGAGCGCCGCGACATCGCGCCCGGCCTTGCGCATCGAG
>CAXUFG010000385.1:0-2630 GCA_964250265.1 uncultured Pseudonocardiaceae bacterium
AGCTGGTGGCGCGGGTGGGAGTCGAACCCATGACCTTACGGATTATGAGACGGCAAGGCCCACAAGCACAGCCCTATTACCTGGGCAAACAGGCACCACAAGCACCCATTGTGGGCATGAGGCACTGTGAGATCACAGTTCGTGCCCATCCTCATGCCCACCACTTCCACAGTGGACGATGGTCGCACTGCCGGGACTCCGGCCCCCGCCGATTCCCGGGTCGTTGTGCTAACTACCCGAAGTCCGCAAACCGATGAGGATGGCCCGTAACTCAGCGACGCGCTCGGTACTGACGCGCCAGAGGAGGACAGCGTCAAGTTGGCTCAGAGATTGGTGCGCTAGACGGTCGCGAAATCTGATCGGCGATGACAGGGGCTCCTGCCGGGTCGGCAGCTTCGCGATGTGGGTGTAGTCCTTCAGCGCGCTTCCGACTGCTATCCAGCAAAACGCTAGCGCTCTCTGCCGATCCAGACTCGCCACAAATTCGGGACGACCACGGCTCACGATCGCGTCGATCTCGTCGAGCGCCTCCAGAGCGAATCCGAGTAGTTCATCGGACTCGCTCACGCCGCAGTGTTGTCCTGCCGAAGGGGCCCGCGTGCACGCGCCCCAGGCGCCCCGCCAGACACCACGCGAATCCTCGCGCGGAGCAAGTTCTCGAGTTCCATCTCGAATCGGACAAGATCGAAGTAGTCGCGATCGGCGCTCACTGCCACCACGAGTTCCCCGGAGTGCTGGCCGAGCCGCACCTCGCTGAGGCCATGGTGTGCCGCGAGCACCTCGACCAGTTCGGCAGCCCGGTGGAACGTCTCGTCATCAGCCAACGGCAAGCTCACGCTCCAATCATCCCTGATCCGTGACCGTGCGTCGAGCCTGATCCGCGCGAGGCATCGACACACTCATCCGCTCCCGCCAAGCCCTCCACCATTACATCGATGCCACCGAACGGCGTGTGTCGCAGCACTATCGGGGATGCGACGCCACCACGCTGGAGTCGACACCAGCGTGACCACGCCCTGCCGGAAACATCAGCGTTGATCCGGAAGGTGAGTAGGCAGGCGAAGCACCCGGCGGAGAGGAGCCGGGTTCGCGGTGAATGGTTGGGCGGGACACCCACCGACCGCCACAGGACCCAGCGCTCATGGGTCTTCTCCTGGAAGCGCCCATGAACCACCTTGACCAAGGAACAGTGAGCGGCGAGCGCGTCTACGCCGCTTGCCGCTGCTCTGACTCCGGCTTGTTACGAACGCGGACTGTGGAGTATTCATTCCACCTTGACGAGGTACTGGGAGGGCTTGAGGAGCCGAACGGCAAGCGCCTGTGGGGCCGCATCGCTATGGCGACCGGGCTGCTGCAGGGCCGGGTCAGCGAGATCATCCACCGTACCCGGACTGTAACGACGTTGGAGCTGTTCGAACGGATCGCCCCACGGGCTTGGCATGCCTGATGATGCCCGGATGCTGCTCGGTCTCGCTCCGTGTCACCCCGTTGGGCTGGACCACCGCGGTGCGTCGGGCCGCGCGGAGATCCTCGTGGTACCCCTCGCAGTCATCGGCGATGACCGACATGCGCAAGCTCGCGAACAACGCACGAGAGATCGACGTGTGGCAGTGCGCGCCCTGGGCATTCTAGGGCTGAACGACTCATTGCTGCTGCGCCAGACCGATGTCGAGGTGGTCGCCGGTGATGCCGCGGACGCCGGGGCAGATGCGCGAGCTATGCGCTGGCGCGCAGGCCGTCTATCACTGTGTGAATCCGCCGTTCACCACCTGGCGGGAGGTTTTCCCGGAGGTTAATAGGGCGCTGGTGGCGGCCGCCGGGGCGGCCCGCGCCGTGCTGGTTTTAGCCGACGCCCCCTGGATGTACCGCCGGGGTTCCGGGCCGATGACCGAGGACCTGCCGACGCGGCCGGTCAGCCACCTGGGCGTACTGCGGGCGTGGTTCGCCGAAACGCTGCTGGCCGCGCATCACCGCGGCGAGGTACGGGTGGTGATCGGGCGAGCTGGCGAGCTCTACGACCCGAAGGTGGAATCGCTGTTCGGCGCTAACCTGTTCGCCCGCGCGCTGTCCAACCGTGTCCTGTTGTGGCCGGGAAATCCGGACCTGCCGATCACCCCGACATACATCGAGGATTTCGCCCGCGGCCTAGCCACCCTCGCCGCCGAACCAGTGGCCTGCGGTCGGGCCTGGCACGTACCCTCCGGTCCGCCCGGCCGGGAATTCGTCGGCACGGTCTGTGCGGCGCTCGGCCGGCCGACCAAACAGTTCCTCGTCTCCGAGCGGATCGGCCGGATCGCCGGCCTGGCCTCGCCGGTGGCCCGACTCGGCGCTGAGCTGGTCTACCAGTTCGAGCAGCCATTCGTCGTCGACTCAACCAGATACGCCAAGGCCTTCGACTCCGAGCCGGCCACACCGTACCGGGATGGGATCACCCGCACGATCACCTGGTACCGGGCCAACGCCCATCAGTTCCGAAAGCGCTCCGCACTGCCGGTGTAACGTTATGCCCAGAGATCAAATAGTTAGATCTTGAAAGAGCCTTCTTACCTGCTAGCTTCAGTGGGGCGGGTGGGAGTCGAACCCACGACCTGACGGATTATGAGTCCGCTGCTCTGACCAGCTGAGCTACC
>CAXUFG010000386.1:0-2612 GCA_964250265.1 uncultured Pseudonocardiaceae bacterium
GCACTCACCATCTCTCTACCCGCAGCCCAAGACCACGCGCCGTGGCCACCGAAGCCACCCATGCCCGCCGCTGTGCGTGCTGGCAGGTGCGGCTGTATGTGTCCTCGGGTGCCCGACTTGGCTCAGATTAGTGCGCTCCTCCGGCCTGGCTGATCGAGTTGAGTGCGTCGCGTAGCTCGGCGGGCATGGGGTCGGCGGCGGTGATGAGTTGCTGGCCGGCGCGGATCTGGACGGTGCGGTAGCGGCGGGCGGTGCGCACGAACCGCCGGATCGACCATCCGGTGCGCTCCTCGATGAGCCGGCCAACCGCGAGCGCGGCGAACACCACGTTGAGGTGCGCGTCGATGGACTCCCGTTTGTGGTGGTAGATCGGCCGCGCGGCAAGGTCGTGCTTGGACATGCGGAACGATGCCTCGATCTGGAACAGCCGGTGGTAGGCGCCGATCACGAACTCGGCCGTGACTGGTGTGCCGTCGGGGCAGGTAGCGAGGTTGGTGGTGTAGCCCTTCCACCCGGCCAACGCCCGCGCCTTGGCCTCCAGCGCGCGGTTGACCGACTTATCCGCGCCGGCCAGGCGGATGAACCGGTTGCGCTTGACCGGCACCTTCCCGGCCACCGCGCGCTCGGCCTTGCTGACCTGCTCGTCGATCCCACGCAGCGTGCGCCGCGCCCGATCAGCTCGGTACCGGTAGTAGACGACCTCGTCACGGCGTTGATCACGAGGCCCGGCGGGCCGGGGCTGAGTCAAGACCAACCCGTCCGGCGGCTGCTCGCCCTCGTGCTCGCGTCGCCACGCCTGCACGACATAGGGGATGTCGGGGATGCGCATCCCGAGGATGAACGACAGCCCGGCGGCCTCGATCGCGCGCTTGTTGGCCGCCGAGATCATGCCCGCGTCGGCGACCACGGTGACATCGGCGAGCTGGTGGGCGGCCATGAACGCGGTGATGGTGGGCAGCATCGTGGTCGTCTCGGCGATGTTGCCCTCGAACGCCTCGACCATCAGCGGGAACCCCACCGGGTCGGTGAGCAGCCCGATCGTGATCTGCGGCTCCAGCCGGCGTTCCTTGGAGAAGCCGGGCTCGCGGAACCCGTCCCCGGCATCGGTCTCGAAGTAGAGCGTGGACACGTCGTAGAGCACCAGCGACGCCGGCCCCAGCGCCGCATACCGCGCGCAGGCCGCGGCGAGCTGGCGTCGGAACTCCTCGGTGGCCCAGGTCGACAGCCGACGCTTGAGCGTGGCGTAGGACGGAGCCGAGTCGATGCCGGTCTCGGCCAGCACCCGCAGACTGTCCTGCTTGCTGGTGGGCTCGATGATCCGGGCCAGCACTAGCTGCCGGAACACCTCATCTTGGCCGCTGGCCCGCTCGAACCCGAGCAGGTCGTAGGCGGCGGACAGCCCGTTCCACAAGGTGCCGGCCCGCGAGGACACGATCGGCAACGGACCTGGCCCCGCAACGGCCGGCGCATCGGTCGCAGCGTCGCCCGCCACGCCGGTGACCGCGCTGTCCAGACCCAGGTCGAGCTCCGGGTAGAGGAACGCCAGCCGCTGCGCCGCGGCGGTCTTGAGCACCTCTAGCTCCCGCTCGTCATGCGCCGACCCGACGTGCTCCATCCGCCGCGCCCCGCGCCGCTTCCCGTGCACGATCTGCACCGCCGTCGCCCCGGACGCGGTCTTGATCGTGCGCACGTACGCCACGGCAACCAAGCCTACGAGGTCAACTTAGTGCACCGATCCAACCACTCTCACCGACGAACCCACAGGTCAGCGACCCACACATCTTAAAGATCAACAAAATGAGCCAAGTCAGGTCCACGGCGCACTGGTATGACACGCGGGATGTTGATTCGAGCTGGCGGCATCTCGATCTGGCGGGCCGGGTGTGCCGGGTCGTGCCGCGCCGTCGGCGGCTTCGGTGCCCCGAGCATGGAGTACGCGCGGAGCGGGTGCCGTTCGCTCGGGCGGAGTCGGGGTTCACCCGGGATTTTGAGCGGTTGGTGGCGTGGTTGGTCACGAAAACTGATAAGACGACGGTGTGCCGGTTTGCCCGGGTTGCGTGGCGCACGGTGGGGGCGATCTGTGAGCGGGTGGTCGTTGATGTGCTGGACTCGGAGCGATTGTCCGGACTGGTTGATATTGGGGTGGATGAGATTTCCTGGCGTAAACATCATCGGTATCTGACGTTGGTGTCTGATCACGCGAGTGGGAAGATCGTGTGGGGCAAGCCGGGCAAGGACACCGCGACGTTGAACGCGTTCTTCGCTGAGCTGGGCGCGACCGGTGTGGGGGAGCTTGAATCGGTGTCGATGGACCTGGGGCCGGCGTAGGCGAAGTCGGTCCGTGAGCAGGCCCCGGCGGCGGTGTTGTGCTTCGATCCGTTCCACGTGGTCAAGCTGGGTGGTGAGGCGTTGGAGGCGGTACGGCGCCAGGCGTGGCAGTCCGCTCGCCAGCTGCGGGACAAGAACATCGCGAAACGGTTTAAAGGTGCTCGTTGGGCATTGTTGAAGAATCCTGCTGATTTGACCGACGATCAAACCGGCACGCTACGGGAGATCAAACGATCGGGTGGAGTGTTGTGTCGGGCCTACGAGTTGAAGCAATCGGTACGGGC
>CAXUFG010000387.1:0-2565 GCA_964250265.1 uncultured Pseudonocardiaceae bacterium
CCCCGATCCCGACCCGCCGGGTACCCCGATGACGTGGGAGGGACCGGTCCTGCACCTACCCGAACCACCCCCACCTCCCGCGCGACCACCACCCGCTGAGCTGCCCGACCAACCGCCGTTCTGATCACTCCAATCGCATCGACGACGAGGTCTACGCGGCGCTCATACTGCACGCGGTTCACGCCGCCATCACGGTGCCCGAGCTACCGCGAACCAAGGCCGCCCACCTGATCATGCGCGAACGACTCGTGCGTGATCAGGTGTAGGCGGGCCAGCGTGTCCAGATCGCGCGCCTCCGGCTGCGACCGCGAATTGGAGCCGCGCGCGACACAAGTGGATCAACTCCCCGACGGTCATGGCGGCAATTCAAGCGGGCTTGGCCGGCGATCTCCCGGAAGCTGGCCGGTTATCGCCCGGTCCAGGCGTTTACCCCCGGACCCCTCTGGTTATCCCCATTCGGGCCGTGCATAGGGCGCCGGGCTCCGAAACGAGGATCAGGATGGCCAGAACCGAGCTGTGGAGATGACGACATCTGCTCCATCCGATACAGGAGCGGTGGTGTCTGGGAACGATGTACCTGTTCGAAGCGACGGCGGGCGATTGACGAGACCGGTGAGACCGTGGACGCGTTCCCGGCTCGGGCGGGCCGCGCTGTGGACGTGGACGCTGCTCGGTGGGGCCGGGCTGCTCATCGTCGGCTGGCTGGTATTCCTGCGGCTTGAGGTTGTGCTTGCGCCGATGCTGCTGGCGCTGTTCCCCACCGCGGCTCTCGCTCCCGTTGTCGGTTGGCTGGCCGAGCGCCGGCTGCCGCGCCCGCTCGCCACGCTCCTGGTCATGCTGACGGTGCTGGCGGCGCTGGTCGGGCTTGGCATGCTCATCGTGCCCGCCTTTCTCGCGCAGCTACCCGAGCTAGCGCAGTCGCTCGCCCAGAGCGGGACACAGCTGGATTCGCTGCTGAGCCGTCTGCCTTCCGTGCATCCGGGCGCCTCAGTCAGCGAGCTCGCGCGGCGGGGGGCGCTTGCGCTCTCCGGCGGGGTGACGGCGGTGCTCTCGGCCGCGTTGAGCGTCGGAACCGGCATCGTACTGGTGGTCGCGCTGTGGGCCGTCTACCTCTCCGGCGGACCCCGGCTCGTCCGCACGGCATCGGGGCTGGTGCCCTCCCGGCACCGCTCCGACGCCTGCGAGTTGGGCGACCGCGTATGGCAGACTCTGGGCTCCTACACCCGGGCGCTGACGGCCGTGGCCATTTTCGACGCCATCGCGGTCGGCGTCGGGCTCTGGATTGTTGGCGTGCCGCTGGTGCTGCCCCTGGCGGTGCTCGTGCTCCTCGGGGCCTATATCCCCTATGTCGGTGCCTTCGCTTCCGGCCTGGTAGCGGTGCTTGTCGGGCTCGCCGAGGGCGGGCTTGGCAGCGCGGTCGCGGTGCTGGTCCTGATCGTCGTGGTGCAGATGGTCGACGGGAACGTCATCCAGCCACTCGTGATGGGCAAGGTCGTGGAGGTCACTGCCGTCACCGTGATCGTCTCGGTTGCGATTGGGGCGACCCTGCTCGGTGTGCTCGGCGCCTTCCTCGCGGTTCCGGTAGCCGCCACGATTGGCCGCACCGTCTCGTTCGTCCGCGAACGACAGGCAGCCGAGTCGGAAACCGACCCGCAGGATTGAACGAACGCCGCGATCGTGGACCACGAGCCTGGTACGCCTGCCGGCAATCAGTCTGCCGCCACGTTCGTGGCGTGGACACGACCTCCGGTCCGTCCTCAGCATCGGCTGGGTCCTGGTGGAGCCACGTCGTGGAAGGTGGCGATCCACTCGGCGACCGTCGGCCCGGGCGCGAGCGGCCCGAGCGTTCGTGGGGTGTGCTCGCTCGCGGTGGTGTAGGTAGCGACCGTTCCTGGATGCGAGCGCAGGTAGCGGTCGAGTTCGAAGCCCACGAGCCGGGTGCCACCGGAGCTGCGCGCGACTAGCGCCGGGTCGGTGGAAGCCACGACTCGGACAAGCTGGTCCTGGTAGCCGAACACCCGGACGGCCTCGGGAACGACGAGGTGGTTCCAGGCACCGGGTTCGGTGCGCAGGCCGCTGAACATCTCGAAGGAGGTGTCGGTCTTGAGTCCTAGATACGGGCATAGGCCGTTGACGATCAACACGAGAATGCCCACGACCAGGATCGGGTGCCCGATCCGCAGGGAGCGGGTCGGGTGCAGCGGCGGCCGCGGTGCCGCTCGCCGGGAAAGCGCGAGCAGGATCGCGCCGCCGAGGGCGAGCACCATGACGACGAGCCGCGTGCCGTCTCCGATCAGGGCCGACACCGATGCGGACGGTGTGCCGAGTAGGCCGGGTACAGGGTTGGCTGAGCTCAGGGCCGCCCCGGCAAGCCAGGCGCCGACCAGCACGGCGAGGACGAGGGTCTGCACGCCTCGTGCCGGCCTGCTCCGGTGGGCCCATGGAGTCATGCCAGGACACCCGGCGAGGAGCGTGCGCACCCGCTCGGGCGTGTCCAGCGGCAGGAATGCGACGTAGAACGCGAAGGCCAGGGCGGTGAACGGGACGTTGCCCGCGAGGGCGAGG
>CAXUFG010000388.1:0-2552 GCA_964250265.1 uncultured Pseudonocardiaceae bacterium
TCCATGTCGCCGATGTCGCCGATGCGCATCTGGCCGCGGTTCGGGCCCTGCAGGCAGGCGCACCGGGCGCGACCTACAACGTCGGACGCGGCCTGGGAGCCAGTGTGCTGGAGGTGCTGCGGGTCATCGGTGAGGTCACCGGCGCCGACGTCACGCACGATGCCCTCGCCCGGCGCCCTGGCGATCCGGCGCGGGTAGTGGCGTGTGCCGAGAAAATCCGCTGCGAACTGGGCTTTTGTGCCACTCGTGACCTCCACGCCATGATCGAAAGTGCCTGGGCGGCTTGGAAACGCCCCATCGAAGTCCACGGTGGCGCCCAGCCGCGACCTACCGATGCTGGCGTCGCTATGCACTCGGCGCATCGACTGCCAACCAGATTGGCCACCTGCCGTCGGTGGACGCCGAACAATGCCTGAGCCGAGCATCCAACAAGAAAGGAGCGCGCAGATGAGCAAACGCGAATCCACGAACGATGAACGAGTCAGGAACAGCCACGGAACAGCCGGACTGGCCGTCCGCGCCTCGAAAAACCGGGCAGACGCCGCTTCGGTGTACTCGTACACCGAAGCGTCACTGTCCTCGCCGGCGGGTGAGATCGTCGTGCTGCGGATTGCCGGAGAGGTCGACCTCTCCACCATTACTGCCTTGCAGGCCACCCTCGCCGGCAACCTCTCGCGGGGACCCTGCCATCTCGTTGTCGATCTCGCCGGGCTGACCTTTTGCAGCGTCCAGGGAGCAGCCCTGCTCATAGAGGCCGGTCGCATCGCCGCCGACCAGGGCGCCGGTTACACCGTCACCAGCGCCCCTGGCTCGGTCATTCGCATCTGGATGCTCGTGTGGACCGCAAGCGACCTGCCGGTTCAGTACCCCAGTGCAGCCGCTGGAGTGCTCGCCGCCGTGGCGGGCCAGACCAGCGACACAGCGCCGTCAAGCGCGAGCCACGGCAGGCCGATCGGCACGGCCCAGGAGGCTTCCTGATGACCGATCCCAAGGTGCTGCTGGTGGCCGGCTCGTCCGGATTCGTCGGCAGAAGCCTGTGTCCCGTGTTGGAGCAGGCGGGTTACGCGGTGCGGGCGATGACGCGGCATCCCGAGTCCTACCGCGGCGCGGGCGAGGCGGTGCGCGGCGATGTGCAGGACGCTGACTCGCTGAGCGACGCCCTGGCCGGCTGCGACGCTGCCTACTACCTCGTGCATTCCCTCGCTCACTCTGACTTCGAGCGGCGCGACGCCGAAGCAGCGCGCACCTTCGCCCGCGCTGCGGCCGCCGCGGGGGTGCGCCGGATCGTCTACCTCGGGGGCCTGGGCGAGGATGCCGACGAACTGTCCGCGCACCTGCGCAGCCGCCGCGAGGTGGAGGGACTGCTCGGGTCAGCTGGTGTGCCGGTCACCACCCTGCGAGCCGGAATCATCGTCGGCCACGGCGGCATCTCCTGGGAGATAACCCGCCAGCTGGTGGAACACTTGCCGATCATGATCACGCCGCACTGGGTACAGACGCGAACCCAGCCGATCGCGGTGACCGACGTGGTGCGCTACCTCATCGGTGTGCTCGAGGTTCCCGAAGCGTCCGGACGCGTCTTCGACATCGGCGGTCCGGAGGTTCTGGCGTATGTGGACATGATGCGCCGGGTCGCGGCGATCCAGGGCCGCCCCATGCTGATAGTGCCCGTTCCCGTGCTCTCACCGCGCCTGTCGTCGCTGTGGTTGTCACTGATTACCGACGTCGACGTGCAGACCGGCCGCTCGCTCATCGACTCGATGACCAACGAGGTGGTGATGCGCGAAGACAGCATCCGGCGGCTGGTCCCTTTCGAAACCCTGGACTACGACAGCGCCGTGCTCCAAGCCCTCGGTGAGCGAGCCAAGGCGCAGCGAGCGTCATGAGCCGCAGCGAATCCGGCACTCCACTGCACCGTCGCCGCCGGATCGTGACCGGGGTGTCGCTGGCTGGCGCGGGGCTGCTGGGCATCTCCCTGTCGACGAAACCCGGCTCGCCGCAGTTCTACGGCCTCACCCTCGGAGTGGCGGCGACCTGGATCGCGGGCGGGCTGGGGTCTGGCCCGCTGCACCTGGGCTGGGTAGGACACCGCGACCACACCCATCGCCGCCCCGTACTCCTCCCGGTGCTCACCGGGCTGGGCGCGTTCGCGGTGTTCTACGCAGGCGCACTCGCCGCCCGGCAGGTCCCAATACTCGACAGGGAGATCTCCAGAGTCCTGCAATACGCACACCAAGGATCGAGCCCACTGGTACTGCTCACAACGCTGGCCAACGGCGTCGGCGAGGAGGTCTTCTTCCGCGGCGCCTTGTATGCCGCCATCGGCGGCAGGCACCCCGTCGCACTGTCCACCGCCGTGTACTCCCTGGCCACCACCGCGACGCGCAACCCGGCGCTAGTGCTCGCCTCAGCCGCGATGGGCACGCTGTTCGGCCTGCAGCGCCGGGCCACCGGCGGCATCCAGGCACCGATACTGACCCACCTCACATGGTCGACGCTGATGGTGTACTTCCTGCCCCCGCTGTTCGGCGCTGAGGAAGGGCGTAGGTGAC
>CAXUFG010000389.1:0-2545 GCA_964250265.1 uncultured Pseudonocardiaceae bacterium
GGGGAGAGGGGGGAGTCGCACACTCGGGCTCGCCCCGCCACTGTTGTCCCGCGTGAACGGATATCCCTGGGCGGGGGGCACCCAGAGACCCTGGCGGGCCGCGGTCCGACGGGGGGAGGACGAACCGCGGGCTTGCGCTCACCTGCCGGGAAGTGCGGTGGGAGCGGCTAGGAGAGCGGTGACACACTCTCAGCCATGCGGGCGGATCACAAGGCCTTCATGGCAGTTGGCTCCCAGCACAACCCGATTGGCCTAGGGCACGCTGAGACCAACCGTGCGGTGATCCCCACAACCGGCGTGGCGTAGGGCTCCCACGCGCCGGTGTGTGGGACGCTTGAGTCAGGTGAGTAACACCCGGAGGGGTTGGCACGACAACACCGTGTGCTCGCACCAACGCGGAGAGTGTAACCACCATGCCCCGGCTGATCTGGCGTCGACCAAGGAACGTTCGGTGAGTCGACGAGTAATGCCGCCCGAGCTGCTACGGAACGTATATCGGTGGTTGCGTGGCGTCGTTATCCCCCGAACGGCAGCGTCGGGGGCCGGAATGCTGCTGGTATGAAGTGCGGGCTTGACGGCCGGTTGTAGGATGCACCGATCTCTGGGAGGTAGATGGACATGAGCATGGCAGCGATCCTGGCCGAATTACCGGACATGTGGCGTAGCGCGCTGACCGCGCACGTGCCTGACCCGCAGGGTCGCTGCTGGGCGTGCCGCGACGAAAACGGCATCTCGGCGGCTTGGCCTTGCCTGACCCGAGAGGTCGCCGAGGAAGCCAAGTACCTCTACGAGGGCGGGCTTCCGGGAACCTTTGGTGGTCGTCATGCCGCCCGCAAGGTTGACGATCGGCACGCCTAAAATTGCGCACGGTGGACCCTGCGCAGCGAACCCCCCTAACGCAGGGAACCACTATGCAACCAGCCTTTCCCGGGGGGCGGGGGAAGCGGGCGACCAGCGGTTCCCTGCAACGACGGTGGGGGTGTCAGCAGGGGGTTCCGGTACACCGTCGTCGCAGATTAATTTACGGGTAACCTGACGTTCACGGCCAGCGCCCGATCGGGCCATTTGATTTTGGGGTATTGGCCCCTATTCGCGCCTCAACCGCTAGCGTGGGCAAACTCCCGGCTTGGCCGCAGACCCATTGGCGTCGGGACCTCGCAGGATTGCGGATGGCCTCGCCTGGCAGGCTGCTGGCATGAGCGTAGGTACCCTGGTCTTGCTCCGCCATGGCGAGAGCGAATGGAATGCCAAGAACCTGTTCACCGGGTGGGTGGACGTGCCGTTGTCGGCTCGCGGCGAGCGCGAAGCGATGCGATGCGGTGAGCTGATGCTCGAGGCCGCGCTGCTGCCCGATGTGGTGCACACCTCTATGCTGCGCCGCGCGATCACCACTGCCCATCTCGCGCTCGACGCGGCGGATCGGCACTGGATTCCGGTGCGCCGGGACTGGCGGCTCAACGAGCGGCACTACGGCGCGCTGCAGGGCAAGGACAAGGCACAGGTTCGCGAAGAGTACGGCGATGAGCAGTTCGCCCTGTGGCGTCGCTCCTACGGCACCCGGCCACCGCCGATAGATCACGGCAGCGAGTTCAGCCAGGATGGCGACCCGAGGTACCTCACGGCACCGAGGACCGAGTGTCTGGCCGACGTGGTCGCTCGAATGCTGCCGTATTGGGAAGACTCGATCGTGCCCGATCTGCGGTCCGGGCGCACTGTGCTGGTGGCCGCGCACGGCAACTCGCTGCGCGCCCTGGTCAAGTACCTGGACGGCATCGACGAGCAGACCATCGCCGGCCTCAACGTCCCGACGGGGATCCCCCTGCGCTACGACCTCGACGATCAGTTGCGGCCGCGCACTCCCGGCGGCGCCTATCTCGATCCCGATGCGGCGTCCGATGCCATCGCCATGGTCGCTCAGCAAGGCCGGTAGCCCGTCGGTTCGGCCGCCGTCCGACGCCCGGGAATGAACCCAGGGTGAACGACGGAAGAAGATTCGCCCTATTGTGGGTAGAACTCGTCACTCGGGGTGCGTCGGGACTAGGGATACACCCTCCTGGGGTGCTTACGATTGTGGCGTGACCGTTGCAGCCGTCCTGTTCATCGCGACCGGCGCGCTGATAATCGGGCTGGTCGCGGGGATCCTGATCGGCCGGTGGCCCGGGAAATCGGCAGCTCCGGCGCCGCCCGACGGTGCGACCGTTGCGGATCTGGTGCAGCGGGTGGTGCTCTCCTCGCACAACGGCGTGGTGTTGCTTGACCGGATGGGTGATGTGGTGCTGGCCAATCCGCCGGCGGTGGAGTTGGGGCTGGTGGTCGGGTCACGGCCGGATGAGCGGGCCCGGAAGGCCGCCGAGCAGGTCCGGGCCTCCGGTGAGGTGGTGCATGTTGATCTCTCCCCGCTGGAGCGGGGTGGGCGCACCGGGCGCGGTCCCACCGCGGTCCTGGGCGAGGTCCGCCCGCTGGGGGATGAGTTCACCGTGATCGATGCCTCGGATGAGTCGGATGCGGTCCGGTTGGAGGCCACCCGGCGGGATTTCGTGGCCAA
>CAXUFG010000390.1:0-2514 GCA_964250265.1 uncultured Pseudonocardiaceae bacterium
TGCCGCTCCAGCACCCGCATCAGGGCCACGATCGCCCGGCGGGCGACGTCCTGCAGCGCCGCGGCGCGGGGCGCGCTGCCGTCGGCGGGCCGGAACCAGGCGCGCAGGCCGTCCCATTTCGCGGTCCGTTGTTCGAGCCAGGCGATCGAGGGGTCGGTGCGCGGCAGCGCGGGCAGGTCGGCGCCGCGCAGCGCCCGCTGCTGCAGCACAGCAGTGCCGTGCGCCTCGATCCGGGCCACCGAGGCGGCGATGGCGCGCTGCCGGTGATCCAGGTTCGTGACGAACTCCTGCAGGTAGGCGATGGTGGCCTGCTTGACCTCGTGGAAGGTGTCCAGCGCGCCGGAGTCGTCGCGCAGCAGCCGCTGCAGCTCGCCGTTGAACTGCTTGACCCCGGCCACCAGGGACTCCAGGTGACCTTCGAGCTCGGCCAGGGTGCTGTACACCCGCCGGTCGGTGGCCGCCGGGTCGGTGAGCATCGCGGCGAGTTCGTCGAGGCGTTCGGCGATGGCGTCGAGCACGGCGGTCTGCAGCGCGCCGGTGGCCTCCAGGACCGCGGCGGCCCGGGAGAAGCCCTCCACGGCCGCCTCGCCGCGCCGGGTCAGCGAGTAGCGCAGGTTGTTGCGCTCGAAGTCCTCGGCGGTGGAGTAGTGCGCCGCGTGGTCCTGGGTGCGGTCGATGAGCTGCCAGTCGCGCAGCTGGACGAGCACCGGCACCAGCTCCTCATCGGTCACCGGGGTGAAGTAGCCGACGGTCTGCAGCCGGGCGGCGACGTCACCCAGGGTCAGCCAGGTCTCCAGCCGCTCGTTGGCCGCGCCGAACGCGTAGAGCACAGCGGTGTTCAGCTCGGCCCGCTCGGTGGTGGCGAAGCGGAACATCTCGACTGGTAACCGGGGGTAACACGACACGACACACACCGTAGTGGCAGCCCCCGACAGCCCGGTGCAGCCCTGTCTTCACAACGAGTAGTACACTTCGACGAAGTACAGTCCTCCATGTGGAGCGGCATGCTGAGCAAACCAGGTCGGATCTTTGATCGTGACGTCGAGTGGCGTCACCTGGCGGGATTCGGGTCGTCCGCGGTGGGCCGACCCCGGCTGGGTGTGGTCAGCGGCCGCCGGCGCCAGGGCAAGACCTACCTTGTGGAGGCGCTCGCCCGGGAGAGCGGCGGCTGCTACTTCGGCGCGACGCAGGCCACCGAGTCGGAGTCGCTGCGGCTGTTCGCGGACGCGGTGGGCCGGGCCGCGAACGCGCCGGTACCACCGCGCTTCCTCGGCTGGGACGAGGCGATCAGATACCTTTTCGCGGTCGGCGGCAGCCTCCCGGGCCCCGTGGTGATCGATGAGTTCCCTTACCTGAGCAAAGCGTCGCCGGTGCTTCCCTCGATCCTGCAACGAGAGATCGACCGGGCGGTGTCGGAGGGTGCGGCGATCTCGCTGATCCTCTGCGGATCGGCGATGTCGGTCATGGGCGGGCTGCTCGCCGGCAGCGCGCCGCTGCGCGGGCGGGCCAACCTGGAACTGGTGATACGCCCATTCGAGTACCCGCTGGCCGCTCGCTACTGGGACGTGACCGACGCCCGGCTGGCCGTGCAGGTGCACGCCGTCGTCGGCGGTACACCGGCCTATCGACGCTTCGTCAACGATGACGCCCCGGAGGACCTGGCCGACTTCGACGATTGGGTGTTGCGGACGGCGCTCAACCCGGCCAGCCCGCTGTTCCGTGAGGCCCGGTATCTCCTGGAGGAGGAAGCGGAGGTGCGGGACACCGCGCTCTACCACTCCCTCCTCGCCGCGGTCGCCAACGGCAACGGGACCCGAGGCGGTATCGCCGGCTACATCGGTCGGCGAGCCGCAGACATCGGTCACCACCTCAACGTGCTGGAGGACTGCGGACTGCTACGCCGGGAACCCGACGTCTTCAGATCTGGCCGATCCCGATACCGGATCGCTGAACCGCTCATCACGTTTTATCAGGTGGTGATGCGTCCGCAATGGGGACTGCTCGAAAGTGGCCGGGCCGCGCCGGTATGGCAGGACGCCACCGCACGGTTCTCCGCCCAGGTACTCGGGCCGCATTTCGAGCAGATCTGCCGGGAGTACGCCCTGTCTGCGGCGGCCGGGTTGTTCGGGACCCTGCCCGGCGAGATCGGCTCCGGTGTCGTCGCTGACCCGGCCCGGCGCAGCCAGATCGAGATCGATGTCGTGATCTTCGCGCCCACCGTTCCCGGTGAGCCGCGGCGGATCCTGTCCCTCGGCGAAGCGAAGTGGGGGGAGGTCCTCGGTGCACGCCATGTCGATCGTCTCCGCCGGGCCCGAGACCTGCTGGCCGACCGCGGCTACGACACCCGCGACACCGTGCTCACCTGCTACGGCGCAGCCGGATTCGATCCCGCTTTGAACGGTCCCGGCGACCGCGCGCTGACCGTCGGCCTGGATGACCTGTACGCATAGCCCGCTTCGCTCAACTGAACCACTCAGCCATCATGATCACCGCCTCATGATCGCCCCGTGGTTC
>CAXUFG010000391.1:0-2514 GCA_964250265.1 uncultured Pseudonocardiaceae bacterium
GGCGCCGCGGCAGATGGCCGCGGCGTGCCGGGCCGAGATCGCCCCGGCCTGGTAGGCGGCCGCGGTGCCCGGCAGCCCCGCCAGGGCGGCCCCCATCCGGACCTGCTGACTGGCCTCGCCTGGGGTCAACCGCAACCGGTGGGTGAGAAAGGCTTTGGTCGACAGATAGCCCTCGGTCTGGGCATCACCACGGGTGTGAAAGAGCGCGATCCGCCGGGTCACCTGCGCCGCCAACGCCGAGGTGATCCGCTGCAACTCCACCAATTGGGTTCCCAGCGCGAAACCGTCGACCTCGCCCGGCTCGCTGTCGATCAGCGCCGCCAGCCCGGCAGTCAACAAAGCCACACCATCACCCGGCTCGCCTGTCGAACACATGTTCGAAGCCTATCAGAGGATCTGCTCCTCCACCTTCACCCACACAGGTGAATTGCCATCGCCCCTATTGCCAGAAAGAGTGTGCAGTTGATCGCCTACTCCTATTGACGTCTGATCGACCACACTCCTCAGAGTCCGGTCATTTTGGTGGGAGTGACGGCGGGCCGACTAGACAGAAGTGATGTCGGGCGACCGAGATCTGGAGTGCCAACCTCACCCAATAGGCAACGAGCGCAAGGCGACATTGCGCGAGGCGCCTAGTCCTACAGCCGTAGATCGTGACCTTGGGTGTGTCTGCGCTGGTTGGGGCGGCCACCGCTTGATCATCCGGAGTTGTGTGGACCACGAACGATGCCGCGGTGGCCGCGGCTCACAGGGTAGATCCTCGGCGGTGGTGGGACGGCTTCGGTGAGGTGCTCGACCGGATCGGGTCGCGGTTCGCCCGGTACGAGCCGCGGCGGCACGCCGCGGCGCTGATGCTCGGGCTGCTGTCCGGCCTGACTCGCAAGAACTGCTGGACGATCGCCGAGCACCGCGGGCAGGCGACCCCGGACGGGTTGCAGCACCTGCTCGGCCGCGCGAAGTGGGACGCCGACGCCGTCCGTGACGATCTGCGCGGCTACGTGGTGGACCACTTCGGGGATCCGGGCGCGGTGCTGGTGGTCGATGAGACCGGGGACCTGAAGAAGGGCAACCAGACCGTCGGGGTGCAGCGGCAGTACACGGGCACCGCGGGGCGGATCGAGAACTCCCAGGTCGCGGTGTTCCTGGCCTACGCAGCGCGGCGTGGGCACGCCTTGATCGACCGGGCGCTGTACCTGCCACGATCGTGGGTCGACGACCCCGGGGGGCCCCCGGGGCCGGGGGCCCCCGACCGGGTCGGGTTCGCCACCAAACCGCCGCTGGCCACCGCGATGATCCCCGCCGCGCTCGCGGCCGGGGTGCCCGCCGCATGGGTCGCCGGCGACGAGGTGTACGGCGCCGATCCTGGCCTACGCCAAGCGGTTCGGGCCGCCGGACTCGGATACGTGCTCCAGGTCTCGGCCAACCGAAGGGTGCCCACCGAAGCCGGATCGATCCGGGTCGACGCCCTGGCCGGGATGCTCCCGGACAACGCGTGGCAGAAGCGCTCCGCGGGCACCGGCAGCAAAGGTGAGCGCCTGTACTCCTGGGCCTGGATCGATCTGCTCGGCGAGGACAGCCAAGACCAGGGACACCACCACGCGCTGATCCGCCGCAACGATTCCACCGGCGAGCTGGCCTACCACCGCTGCTACACCCCCCACCCGACCTCCCTGTCTCAGCTGGTCCGAGTGGCCGGCCAGCGGTGGCGGATCGAGGAATCCTTCCAAGCCGGCAAGGGCCTGACCGGCCTGGACCAACACCAAGTCCGCCGCTGGAGGTCCTGGCAGCGCTGGACGACCCTGGTGATGCTCGCCCACGCCTTCCTCGCCGTGGCCACCGCCGACCAACGAGACCACGCACCCACCCCAGCCGGGCTCATCGACGTCACCGTCAACGAACTCCGACGGCTCATCGACGCCGTCCTGCTCGCACCGACGTGGACCATGACCTGCCTACTGCGCTGGTCGGCATGGCGCCGAAGACACCAAGCCCGAGCCCGCGACAGCCACTACCGACGACGGGAGAACCAATGATCACGATCTACGGCTGTAGGACTAGCCGGGAGACTGTTCAGATGCCTGCAACCAGGAAGTATGACGAGGAGACCCGTGCCCGTGCGGTGCGGATGGTCCAGGACCGGCTCCGTGATTATGGTGGGTCCAAGCTCGCAGCCCGCCGTCACGTCGGGACGATGCTGGGCATCAACCCGGCCACGCTGCGGAACTGGATCGAGCGGGAGGAGATCGACACCGGCGTCAGGCCCGGGGTGACCAGCGAGGACTCGGCGGAGCTGAAGGCGCTGCGCCGTGAGGTGTCTGAGCTGCGGCGAGCCAACGACATCCTCAAGACGGCGTCAGCGTTTTTCGCACAGGCGGAGCTCGACCGCCGACTCAGGTGATCGTCGCCTACATCGACGCCTACCGGGCCCGCTTCGGGGTCGAGCCGATCTGCCGGGTGCTGAGCGAGCACGGTATGCAGATCGCCCCGAGCACCTACTTCGCGGCCCTCACCCGG
>CAXUFG010000392.1:0-2510 GCA_964250265.1 uncultured Pseudonocardiaceae bacterium
CCGCGCCGGATGAGGTGCTGGAGTTCATCGCCGCCCGGATCGAACGCAACATCCGGGAACTGGAAGGAGCCCTGATCCGGGTGACCGCATTCGCCTCCCTGAACCGCCAACCGGTGGACAACCAACTCGCCGAGATCGTGCTGCGTGATCTGATCCCCGACGAGGCGGCACACGAGATCGCCGCACCCAACATCATGGCGGTGACCGCGGAGTTCTTCGGGGTCACCATCGATGATCTGTGCGGGCCAGGCAAGACCAAGCACGTAGCCCAGGCCCGGCAGATCTCCATGTACCTGTGCCGGGAGCTGACCGACCTGTCGCTGCCCAGAATCGGCCAGACCTTCGGCGGCCGCGACCACACCACGGTGATGCACGCGGACCGCAAGATCCGCAAGGAGATGGCCGAACGCCGCCGCACCTACGACCAGGTGCAGGAGCTCACCTCCCGCATCAAACAACGCGCCCGCTCCTGACCCTGGGCCCCTTTCCGCATTCAGCAGGCTGAGCGGGGTAATTCGATCCGATTAGGCACGCTGAGCCCGCTGAATGCGGGATCCAGACTCAGCGGTATGGGAGCGCCAGCTCAGCGAGGATCTGCGGGTGTACGGGGGGCGACCGTTCGTCGATGCTGACGTTCTCCCGGGTGCGGCCGGTGGGCTTTCCCGTGCGCCGGTCAACCGGCGCCGAGGCCTTGCACGCGGACTCCCGTCCGCAAGAACCCGTCCGCCCCGTGACGTTGGCGCTCATGTATGCCTCTAGTGCACGATGCGCTCGCATGTTCTGGCGGGGTCGCTTCGAAAAATCACTTGAGGCACGATAGCTGCCCTGCGGCTCCCGAGAGCACCGGACCAGTGGGTGCGTGCTTGTCTCCGTACTGTCCTACCTCCTGTGCTACCGTGTCGGCATGGCCCAGCGGCACAAACGCTCGATCTCCCTCCCAGCTGAGCTGGCAGATGCCATCGAGCGTGCGGCTAGCGCCGAAGGCACCACCGTGAGCGGTTGGCTGGCTGATACAGCGGCCCACCGGCTGCGCTTGGACGCGGGAAGACGAGCCATTGCGCAATGGGAGGCCGATAACGGTCCGCTCACGGCGGACGAGCTCGCCGAGGGCTTGGCACGCGCTCGCGCTTTGCTTGGCCGGTCAGGCGCACGCGAGCCGGTGAAGCGATCGGCCTAGATGACCGGCATCACCTACGACACCGGTGCGCTGATTGCGGCTGAGCGCAACGACCGGCGAATGTGGGCATTGCACGCCGGTTTGCTAGCCGAAGAGGTTGCTCCCGTCGTGCCGGCACCGGTGCTCGCCGAGGCATGGCGCGGAGGCCCACGGCAGGCGAACCTCGCCCGGTTGCTCTCACTGTGCACCGTTGAGTGGATGACCGAAGACCAGGCTCGCCAGATCGGCATCCTCAGCGGCCGCTCAGGTCACGACGACGTCGTTGATGTGACGGTGGTGGAAGGCGCTGCCCGCCGAGGCGATGGCGTGGTCACGTCGAACCGGGAACACATCGAGAAGGTCGGGGAGGCTGCGGGCGTCACACTCCGCATAGCGGACGTGTGACAGCCCGGACTCCGACTCCCTTCCCCCAAGGGAGGAGGGTGCACGTGCTCGGTGGCAACGGAACATTGTGGTGGGCTAGGCGTGCGATGGACACGGATCGGGGTCGATGATCTCCATCGCGATCTGGAGTGCGGTGTCGCGGCGTTGTTGGTCGGTGGCTTCGATGTCGCGTGCGGTGAAGGTTCCGATGTGCAGCGCTATCACCAGCGCCGTACGCTCGCCCTCCACGGCGAAAATCGGGAAACTGGACTGCGGCCAGTGCGCGACCTCGTGCTCGAAATCGTAGAGCCGCAGTACCCCGTCGGCGAACAGGGTCGGAGCGTACAGCTCCCCGCGGCACCCTTCCGGTCGCATGATGTCGACGTGAGCAGGGTTGAACCACGGCACATCACCAGGATTGAGCGCCAGGCGCCCGGCGGGCGAGCGACCCGAGCGAAACTCCAGACCCTCGCGCTCGAGCTCGCTGTTGAGGTCCAGCACGCGGGGCAGGTCGACCGGCCGGATCATCAGGTCGATGTCGTGGTCCCAGGAAATGATGTCGCCGTCGCGGATCGCGCCGAGCAGCGTCCCGAACAGCAGGCAGTGCCAGATCTCGTGGCGTTCCAGCGCGGTGTGGACGTGTTGGAGCACGCCGAACAACTCGTCTGCGAAGCTGGTGGTCTGCTCGCGCACGCGGGTGACCATAGCGACGGTCATCGATGAGGCCGATCGACGCCCTGCGGCGACGCGAGGTCGCCGTGGCCGCGGCCCGCTCGGCTCGGGGACGCCGGGGAGATCATAATGATCCGCTCGCGGCCGGGTTACCACTGACCTTCGCCATGCCTGGCGACGAGGAGAAGTGGCGGGCGGTCGCCGCGGAGATGCCAGCGACGCGGCGGGTCCAGCGGCCGTCGGCCGCGGTTCCCGGCGTCTGCGATGTTGCCCTGTCTGTGGGGGAGCAGCCGCAGCG
>CAXUFG010000393.1:0-2510 GCA_964250265.1 uncultured Pseudonocardiaceae bacterium
GTGGGCCCCCCCCCACCCCACCTATTGCCCTCCCCCCCCACACAAACCATGATCACACCCCTGCCGGCCACCGATCGCCACCTCCACGACCCCGTCGCCTGGCTCAACTCGTCGCCGAGCACCACTGGGCGATCGCCCAACGCGATCCCGGTGATTGAGGGGGCGACTCGACACCTGGTGGCCAGCACCGTCCACGTCTACAGCCTCTGGAGGACTCCCGCCCCGCCGGGTTACTGCTGTATGCGGTTCTGCACGGGGCCGGCCATCCGACCCTGCAACAACCTGACGAGCTCACCGTGACAGCGCCGCGGCCCGCGCCGGCTCAGGTCGTCACTTTACGGCGGAACTCAGCTTGGGCACCGGCTGAGCTTGCGCCGGCGTGCGCCGGGGGCGGAGCACGACCATCGCTACCAAGCCGGCGATCGCCCCGACGATGACCACCGGTGTGCTCACCTTGAGCAGCGCCAGCGCCGAGGCGAGCAGCACCGCCACGATCACTGGTCGGATGACGGCGGCCGGGCCTTGGGCGGAGATCCGGGCGCCGAGGTAGACCCCGGGCAGCGCGCCCAGCAGCAGGAGGGTGGTGAGGCTGAACTGGACGTCGCCAAAGAGCAGATGCCCGACCGTCGCGGCGGCCACCAGCGGGATGGCCTGCACGATGTCGGTGCCGACCAGCTGCGCGGGCCGCAGGGTGGGGTAGGCCATCATCAGCAGGGCGATAATCACCGAGCCGGCGCCGACCGAGGTCATGCCCACCGCGAAGCCGCCGATCACCCCGATCACCAGCGTGCGCAGCGGGCGGATGACCAACGTCGCCGCGGTGCCCTCCGGCCCGCACACATCGGCGCCGCGGCGACGGGCCCGGCGATCGAGCAGCTGCCGGAGCACCATCATGGCCACTGCCGCGCACAGTGCAACGCCAATGATCACCTTGAGGTTGTTCTGCACACCGGACCGGTGGGCGATCGAGCTGATGAGGATGGCGCCGGCGAACGCCGCGGGCATCGAACCCGCCGTGAGCAGACCGACGAGCTGCCAGTTCACCGTGCGGTGGCGCAGGTGCACGGCGCCGCCCACCGGCTTCATCACCAGCGAGGTGAGCAGATCACTGGAGATGGCGGCAAGCGGCTCGACCCGGAAGAACAGCACGAGCAACGGAGTGAGCAGCGCTCCGCCGCCCATGCCGGTGAGGCCCACGAGTAAGCCCACCAGCGCTCCGGCGACGGACAGCGAGAAATTGATGTGCACGATCGGGTGCCTGCCTTATGACCTCGAGCGCATGCGGCCAGGAGGGCCAGCGCGGAACGGACCGGGTCAGCAGCCGGTCGGACAGCAGGCGGTCAGGGTGCGCATGAGGTCGACATGCAGCCGCCGGACCAGCATCGGCCGGACGAGCCGATCAGCCGGGACGCGAGCGCGCATCCTTCGATGCTGACATTCCTGAGCGATATAGTCAACAAATCGGGAATGAACGAGGAAAATGCGCAAAGATGGCGGTGTGCAGATCTCGGCGAGAGCGGACTACGCGCTGCGGGCGCTGTGCGTTCTGGCGTGCGCCCCGGATCAGTGCACGGTGAAGGCCGACGAGATCGCCCTGGCGCAGGGCATCCCGCGTACCTTCCTCGATGGCATCCTGGTCGAGCTGCGCCGGGCCGGGTTGATCGAGAGCCGCCGAGGTCCGGAGGGTGGGCACCGCCTCGCCCGGGCAGCGTGCGCGATCTCCTTGGCCGAGGTCATCCGGGTCACCGACGGCCCGCTGGCACTGGTCCGGGGTCAGCGCCCGGAGAGCCATACCTACGAGGGGGCGGCGCGGCACCTGCAGGACGTCTGGGTGGCGGTGCGGGCCAGCCTGCGCGCCATCCTCGAGCTGACCACGGTGGCGCAGGTGGTCGAGGGCCGGCTGCCGGACTGCGTCGTTGCCTACACCAGCGAGGATCGGTCCTGGCAGTCGGCCTGGCCGACGCAGGCGCGCTGAGCGCCGTCCGATCTCACCCGGCGGCACGTTCGGCACCGGTCTCGGCGGCGGCGGCCAGATAACGGTCCACGATCACCTCGGCGACCGAGGCGTCGGCGCCGAGCGGCGCTGCGATCCGGACGGTCGGGTCGCTCGTCAGGGCTGCCTGCACCACCCGGCGCCCCAGCAGACCAGGGGCGAGAAACCAGCTGGCGATGGCGATCCGCTCGGCTCCGGAGGCCCGCAGCCGGTGGATCGCATCCGGGACGGACGGGGACACGGCGGTAGCGAAGGCCGCGAGGCCCCCGTGCCAGCGGTGGCGGTCGACCCACGCCGAGGCCAGCCGGTCGACGGAGGCGTTGGCGCAGGCGTGCGACGAGCCGGTCGCGGCGAGCACCACGCCCAGGCCGCGGGCGTCCAGCGGGCCCGCGACCTCGGCGAGCCGGCGCAGCGCCACCTCCGCTAGCCGAGGGTCGCGGCCGGCCGCCCCCCCCGCCGCGGGGGGGGGGGCGCCCGGGGGGGGGGGGGGGGGGCGGCGCGGGGGCGGGGCCCCGCG
>CAXUFG010000394.1:0-2477 GCA_964250265.1 uncultured Pseudonocardiaceae bacterium
GGCGGCGCGGGGGTGTTTGGCGGCGGGTGGGGCGCGGGGGGTTGGGTGGGGGGGGGGGGGGGGCCGGGGCAGGATGAACCAGCGTCAAGAGTGCTCGCAGCGTCAACTGCGGCGGCCCTTCATACGCCCACACCACAACCTCGGGTGCGAATACGTCGACCTGTCCTCGGCAGGGCATCGGGACCCTCGCCGCGGTGACCCGATCGAAGCTTCGGATGGTGACCAGGTCGACGTAGTGCTTCCATTGGTAGGACGCGACCAGGGCAGTCGGCAGGGCTCGGGGTCCGCAGCAGTACAGGACAAATCCGTCGGCGACGACCTCAACGAGCAGCCCCTCCACCACAGATGGTAGGCACAGGTTGCCGAAGCGGGAGTCAGGTGCCATCGCCGTGGGCGCTGTCTTTGGCCTGTTCCACCGCCTGGATCGGGTCACCCCACACCGGCTCCCGATTGCGACGGGAGGGTCACGCCAAGGGCGGCGCGCTGGTTCACGAGCACTCCTTCTCTGTCCTACGGGGGGATGGTCGGCGTGTGCCAGGAGCCTGAGGCAGCGCGAGGAGCCCGGTTCCGGTTTGCCGATCTTGCTGTCGGGCTCCTCGCATCTACCGCGTGGGCCCACGTCAGGAGCGGCCGAGCGTCAAAGCGCTTCTCAGCTGGGTACATCCGGTAGTTTCGGTGCACACTGACCATTATGCCGAGTAACTCGGTATGGAACAATACCGGGTGCACACGCCACCAGCACGGGTATTCCGGGTGACGACATTGACTCATGGCCGGAGGTCGCGTCATGCTGAGCGCGTCAGCGCACACACAGGAAGGACGCGACGCCATGGCCTTGATCCGTCTCCGCGCCACATGCGAAGCAGGCAACGTCTGCGAGACCCTCATCCTGGACACCGACACGGGCGATGTACTTGTGCAAGCTCCCGTCGATCATGCCGCCGCCGCTGCACTCAGCGTTCCCGACGGTGAGGTTGTCAGCCGTATCCGCGCCCACTTGGTCCCGCAGTTGCTCTATGGCCTTGGCCCCCACACAGGTACTGACACATCGGGGCTGGAGGTGCTCGCGTGAACTTGCTGACCGCGGAGCAACTCGGCGAGATCCTTGAGCGGACTCGCCGGGACCTGTTCCGCATCGAGACCTTGCCTAGCTATGACACAGCAATGACCACCAGTGACTTCCGTCGCTGGCTCGGTGGTGAGCTCGAACCGACATGGGCAGTTCGTCAGCCGTGGCTGGATACCCTGGCGAAATGGGCTCGTGAGGGCCGACCCCGCCGGCGGGTTCGGGTCATCCACAACCCGCCTAGTGACTACGAGAGATACGCCTGCGACTGGGGTTATCGGTACAACGTTGGAGCGGGGGAGCCCACCCGCGTCCTGGACCTTGCCGAAACAGACCTACCGAAGGAACTGGCGGCAGCTCCGGGCGACTGGTGGCTCATCGACGGCCGTGATGTCGTGATGATGCATTACCACCCAGACGGACGGTTCCGAGGCGCGGAGATCCTCGATCCGCAAGACACGGGGCGATACCGTCTAGCCGCTGACGCCGCATGGCGGGCATCCGCGTTGTTCACCATCTGGTGGGATGGGCACCCGCAGTACCACCGTTCGGCAATCCGAGTGGCTTAATGGGAGAGGAACCCGATTGAGCCATCCCCGGCGGCTTGACTCGCTGTCCCGAACACTGCGAAAGTTGCGGCGCGATGCCGACCTATCGGGTCTTGAGGCAGCTCGACGCGCAGGGATTTCCCAAGCGACGATTAGCCGGTTCGAGAACGGCAAGCGGGTGCCTACTGACGCCGATATTCGTGCTTTGTGCGGGGCGTACAGCGCACCCGCTGCTGTCCGTCGTGACTTGCTGACTGCCGCGAAGGATCTGCGCGAAGGGGCCGCGTCAGCTCGGACCCTGTTGCACCGCCACTCAGCCCCAGCTATCCAGGCGCGAATCGGGCGAATTGAAGATGCCTCAGCACAAATCCGCAGTTTCCAGCCAGCGATTGTCATGGGTCTGCTTCAGACTCCTGACTACGCACGTGCACTGCTGTCCGGTATACACGAGGGCACCGACCTCGACGGTATGGTGGCCGCTCGCCATGCCCGCAAGCGAATCCTCGATACAGACCGGATCTTCCACCTAGTACTGACCGAGAGTGCATTGCGTTGGCACATCGGCTCCCCAGAGATTATGGCTGGCCAACTCTGCTACCTTGCTGAAGTTACCGAACGGGCCAATGTCTTACTCGGAATCATCCCCTGGACCCGGCCAGCAACTCATCCAGTGCTACACGGCTTCCAGATATATGATCGTCGAGCAGTGATGCTCGGCACAGAGACGGCCGTCGCGTTAATAACGGACACCCGCGACGTGGCTGATTACGAGGGCAGGTTTGAGATCTATTCCGCGCTCGCCGATTACCGTGGTGAGGCGCGGTTGATTCTTCAACGCCTTGCGAGGGAGTATCGAGACCAGG
>CAXUFG010000395.1:0-2474 GCA_964250265.1 uncultured Pseudonocardiaceae bacterium
GCCCGTCACCGTGTGGGGTCAGCGAGATCGGGGTACCGACTCGCGACTCGTAGCCGGGCAGCTGCACCCGGTAGGCACATAGGTCGCAATTCATCCGCACGTCGCCGGCTCGCGCTTCCCGGTAGCGCTCCAGCACCAGCCGGACCAGCCGTGGATCAGGGCCCAGATGGCCCGCAGCGCGAACCTCGACCTCGGGATGATCCTGCGCCCACGCCGCCGCCTCGGCGTAGATCCGGTTCAGCAGGACTCCGGGGAACAGGAAAAACGGTGCGACCACCGCCGTTCCGGCGCCGAGCAACCGCAGCCGGTCCAGCGTCTGCGGCACCGACGGAGCGGCGACGGAGATGAACCCGGGCTCGATCATGCCCAGCCCGCGACCATCGGCGAGCAACCGGCTGACCTTCCACAGGTCCGCGCAGGCGTCCGGGTCGCTGCAGCCTCGCCCGATCAGCGCGACCCCCAGCTTCTCCGGGTCGGCGTCACCGGCCGCATCGCGGATCCGGTCCGTCGCGGTCTCCAGGACGTATGGCTCGATGCCCAGGTCACGGGCCAGGTGGAAGTGCACCCCCGGGTGCCGGGCCCGGGCCCGGGCCAGCGCCGCCGGACCGTCGTTTTTCAGGTGCCCGGCGGCCAGCAGCACCAGTGGCACGCTGACGATCTCCGTCGCGCCCCGGGCGACCAGGTCGTCGATGGCCTCATCGACGGTTGGCGAGGCCAGCTCGATGAAACCGAACCCGGTCAGCAGCTCTCCCGCGGCCGCGCCGATGGTGCCGGCCAGCGTCCGGAACTCGTCCACCCCATCGGCGTCCCGGGTGCCGTGCCCCACCACCAGCATCGCTGGCCTGCTGGCCTGACCCCGCGAGGTCTCTGTTCCGGTGGCTCGACCCTGCGAGCGGGTCTTGCTCACGCCAGGACCAGCCCGATCGCGGCCAAGGCCGGCACGCTCAGCGCGACCGCCCACGCGGCCCGCGGTGCCGCCGTGCCATTCAACGCCGCCGGCAGGGTCCCGGTGTATCCGCGGGAAACCATCGCAAGGTATACCCGTTCGCCGCGCTCGAAGGAGCGGATGACGAGCGCGCCGAGCCCGGCCGTCACGTCGCGGACCTGCCACAACCAGCGTGGATTCCCTCCGCGGCAGGCCGCGGCGATCCGCATCCTGGCCAGCTCGGCCGCCAGTACCTCGAGGTAGCGCACCATGAACGCCGCGACCGCGGTGAACACCCGCGGCACCCGCAGGCGCTCCAGCCCGGTGATGATCTCCGGCGGTGACGTGGTGGCGGCCAGGACGCCAGTGGCGAGCAGTCCGAACGTGGCTTTGAGCGCGATGGTCGCTGCGGCGTGCAACCCGGGCACCGACAGCGCGACCCCGAACACCGCCAGCTGCGGTGGGCCGCCGAGCAACGGCAGCGCCAGCACGAACACCACGAACGGCACCTCCACCAGCAGCCGTCGCGCCATGATCAACGGTGCCAGCCGGGCCAGGGTGGCAATCGTGGTGAGCAGCACCAAGTACCACAGGTAGGGCCAGTACGCACCAGCCGGAGTGCACGCAACGGCGAACACGAACAGCGCTGTGGCCGCCACCTTGCACTGTGGGGCCAGCCGATGGACGGGAGTGTCGGCGGGCAGGAGCAGGCCTTGGTGCGTTGAACTCATGACGCCACTTGGACGAGGTCAGCGCGCAACGCGAGCAACCCCCGTAACACCAGCGCGGTGACGACTGCCTCGAGCGCGGCGACCAGGGCGTAGACCCCGATAGTCGACACCGCGACGGTACGTAGCGGTATCGCCGCGGCACCGCCTAGCGCGTACTCCGAAGTGAACAGCACCGCTGCGGCCAACACCGACACCGCCGCGGCGAACCCGGCGGCCACCGCGGTGCCGGTCGGCCCCCGCGGCAACACCCAGCGCAGCCCCAGCAGCACCGGGTAACCGACCGCAGCTGGCACCAGAGCCAGGTTGACCACGTTGACGCCCAGCGTGGACAGGCCACCATCGCCGAGGAACAACGCCTGTACCACGGTGACAACGGTGATCACCACCGGCCCGAGCCACGGCCCGAGCAGCGCCACGGCCAGCGTGCCGCCGAGCAGGTGCCCGCTGGTGCCCACCGTTACCGGGATGATCGGAGCCTCCAGGACCAGGAAGAACGCCGCCGCCAGCCCGGCCAGCGGCAGCTGCCGCTCGGCGACGTCGAGCCGGGCCTGGCGCACGCACACCCCCAGCCCGGCCAGCGCCACCGCGGCGCCGGTGATGGCGACCGCGGGGGAGACGAAGCCGTCAGGGATGTGCACAGCGCACCCCGCCTGCCGTGACGTCCCCTGCTGTGACGTCGAGAGCCGCGACGTCCCCGATCACGACAGTCAAGGGCGCGGGCAGCCGGGCCGACGGGGGACGGGCCAGGGTGCCGCGGGCAGCGCGCTGCTGCGGGCGGGTGGCGGCGCTGATCGCGGCGACCGGGGTTTCGGGCGGCA
>CAXUFG010000396.1:0-2457 GCA_964250265.1 uncultured Pseudonocardiaceae bacterium
GTGTGGGTTGAATCCCTGCGAGTACGCCATCGGCAAGCCGGCTCGCCGCAACGCCCGCTCGAAGGCCCTGGCGACGTCACGGTGCGAGGTGAACCGTAGCTTGCCCCGCTTGGCGAAGCGCAGCCGCACCTTATGGAGCACAAGTCCTCCTCGTGAGCGCGTAACAGTGTTCTAGCACCAAATGCCACTCACGACCCCCGGGGGGCCCCCCCGCCGGGGGGGGGGGGGGGGGGGGGGGGCGGGCGCCCGCCCCGGGGGGGGGTCAGCCGGGGGGTCACTAGGGTCACGGCGACCTTGTCGCGGGCGCACGCCCCGTCCACCCGGAGGCTTACGGGTTGTTGCTCCGTCTCCTGCGGGTTGCCGCAGCGGTGGCAACCATGCTCAGCTTGGCGGGCCTGGCGTTCCCAACGATCAGCCACGGGTCGGACTGCACGTCGACCGGTCGGCTGCTGCGCTACGTGGTGCTGTTCGATGCCGGGACACCAGAGCTGGCGGCGGCGGACGCGGTCCGCTCCGCCTGCGGCACCAGCATGGCCTACTACCAGCAGATCAGCGTCGGTATCGCCACATCCGCCGAGCCGAGATTCGCGGCCCGGTTCGGCCTCGATCGCACCTACAGTGCGCAAGCTGAGACGGTAGGCACCCCACCGAGGACGGGGCTGGCCAACCCGGCGGTAGCACCCACCGGGGCCGTACTTCCCACCGCGGCGCAGACGCTGAGCGCCGACCGATCGGCCGAGCAGTGGGACATGGAGATGATCCATGCACCGCAAGCCAGGACGATCAACCGTGGCCGGCCCGAGGTGCTGGTCGGGGTGCTGGACTCCGGGGTGGACGCGACCCATCCCGATCTGGCCGCCGCGGTCGACCCCACCCGATCGGCTGGCTGCCTGTCCGGCAAGCCAGACCTGTCACCTCAGGCATGGAGCCCCACCACCTCCCTGCACGGTACCCACGTCGCCGGGACGATCGCTGCCCTCGACGATGGACATGGCATCACCGGAGTGGCGCCCGGTGTCCGGTTGGCCTCGGTGAAGGTCGTGGACGACGAGGGCTTCATCTACCCGGAGTACGCCGTCTGTGGCTTCATGTGGGCGGCACGGCAGCACATGCGCATCGCCAACAGCAGCTACTCGCTGGACCCATGGTTGTTGACCTGCTCGAACATCTCCGGTCAGGCGGTGGCCTACGAGGCGATCCGGCGCGCGGTGCAGTACGCGACAGCCCAGGGCGTGCTCAGCATCGCCGCCGCTGGAAACGAGCAGACGAACCTGGCCGACCCCCGGCAGGACCTGCGCAGCCCGGACAACACGCCCAACCCACGGCCGCGCTCGGTGGACGAGCACTGCAATGTGCTGCCCGCGCAGCTGCCAGGTGTCGTCGCGGTCTCCGCCGTTGGCGCCCAGCGAGTCAAGTCGGGATACAGCTCCTACGGTTTGGGCGTGGTCGCGGTAACAGCTCCCGGCGGGGATCGGGGGCAGCTCGCGAGAGGGGGTTCCAGCGGCTGCGTGCTGTCCACCGTCCCTGGGGGATACGGCTACGCATGCGGTACGTCAATGGCCGCACCGCATGCCTCCGGGGTAGCCGCGCTGCTCGCCTCCACCCGACCCGGGGCCGGCCCGCCCGAGCTGGCGGCCCTCCTACGCCAGCAGGCCGATTCGCTGCCGTGCCCGGGTCACGACGCCGATCCTGCGACGGAGTGCACCGGAGACACTGACAACGGGTTCTACGGCCACGGCCTGGTGGACGCCCTGCGAGCGGTCACTGGCCGACGGGACTGATCGGTAGCAGCTGATGGCCGCTGGGTCCGACCTGGATGTCGGTGCCCAACGACGGGCAGACCCCGCAGTCGAAACACGGGCTCCACCGGCAGTCGTCTTGCTCACGGCCGGTCAATGCATCCTGCCAGTCGTCCCAGAGCCAGTCGGAGTCCAGGCCCGAGTCCAGGTGATCCCACGGCAGGATCTCCTCGCGGCCGCGCTCGCGGATGGTGAACCACTCCAGCGAGACACCCAGAGGTGCCAGCTCGGCGGCACAGGCCTGCACCCACCGGTCGTAGCGAAAGTGCTCACTCCAGCCGTCGAAGCGGCCACCGTCGCGCCACACCCGCTCGATCACCCGCCCGACCCGCCGATCCCCCCGGGAGAGCAGCCCCTCGATCAGCGACGGTTGCCCGTCGTGGTAGCGCATGCCGACATTGCGGCCCAGCTTGCGGTCGGAGTTGATCTCCGCCCGGAGCCTCCGTAACCGCTGGTCCACCACGTCGGGATGCTCCTGGGGGGCCCACTGGAACGGGGTATGTGGTTTGGGCACGAAGGCCCCGATCGAGATCGTGCACCGGATGTCCTTGCTACCGCTGGCGTCCCGACCGGCCTTAATGACGTTGTGCGCCATGTGGGCGATCTGCAGCACGTCGTCGTCGGTCTCGGTGGGCAGCCCGCACATGAAGTACAGCTT
>CAXUFG010000397.1:0-2437 GCA_964250265.1 uncultured Pseudonocardiaceae bacterium
GCGGGGTGGCCGCGGCCCCCCCGGGGGCCGGCTGGGGCGCCGTCACCCCCCCGCCCCGGCCCCGGCGCTGCGCGACGAGCTCAGCTGCGTGGTCACGAGACCGGGCCAGACCGCGCCGCACCAGCTCCGCGTCCAGCCGGGCCCTGCGCCCCATCTAAACCCCGTGTCCCATCGCAACCCCGCGCCCATCTAAACCCCAGCCCACTCAGACCTCGTCGATGCTGGAAAGAGCCGCAGTCAGCGCGTCGTGCACGGTACGCAAGCGCGCCACGTGATCGGCGGTGGGCAGTTCCTCGAGACCTTGCAAGGCGGCGAGCGCCTCGGTAATGCCGGTCTGGGCGGCGACCGTCGGTGAGGATGGCTGGGACGTCATCTAGCTGGTCTCCTGGGCCTGTGGGGTCACCGCTAACGCTACCGAGCGGCGACCAAACTGACGAACCCTCAACGAATGACCTCATCAAGCCTCAGCGCGTGCAATGCGGTCGCGGCCTCGTCGTCGGCCGCCCGTACCTGCACCGGCCCGGTGTGCTCGACCCACCAGACCGCGCAGAGCGTACGCAACGCGTCAAGGGAGTCGCTGGCGTCCCTGTCGCTGCCGAGCAACAGTCCGCCATCCGCCGACTCGACCCGCCAACCAGGCCGCGGGCGGATCCGAGCCTTCTCCAGCGGGCCGCGCAACACCCGGAGGTCGGCGCCGAGGTGGCTGGGCCGTTGCTCTGGCGGCGCCGCAAGCAGCCCAGCAGCGTCGCTGACCCCAGAGAGGACGAGCAGGGAATCCAGCCCCGCTGCCCGTGCGCCGGCAATGTCTGTGTCCAGCCGGTCACCGACCACCAGAGGTCGCTGGGCCCCAGTGCGATGCACGGCTGTGTCGAGGAGCAGGCGCGCCGGCTTACCGGCCACGGTGGGCTCCCGGTCGGTGGCGGCCTGCAATGCGGCCACCATCGCACCGTTGCCGGGCAGTAAGCCCCGCTCGGTGGGCAACGTACGGTCGACGTTGCACGCGATCCATAGTGCGCCACCGCGGATCGCCAGGCACGCTTCGGCCAGGCGGGCCCACCCTGTCTCCGGCGAGTGGCCCTGCACGACTGCGACGGGCAGATCGGAAGCCTCCGTCACCGGCCTGAACCCGGCCGATCCCACCTCAGCGACCAACGCCGCGGAGCCTACAACCAGGACCGCGGCACCGGCGGGCAGCTGAGTCGCCAGCAACTCAACCGCAGCTTGACCGCTGGTGAGAACCTCTTCCGGGACGGTGCGGACGCCCAAATCAGCGAGATGCCTGGCCACTTCGGCGGGCGCCCGAGAGGCGTTATTGGTGATGAACTGCAACGCCGATCCTGCCTGGCGAAGCTCATTGATCACATCCGGCGCCTCCGGAACAGATTCCGCCCCGCGGATCACGGTGCCATCGAGGTCGAGCAGCACCGCGTCGTAACCGTCCAGCGACCCGGTCACTCCACTTCCGGACGCTCGCTGAGCTCGACGGCTCGCTCCGCAGCGTCCGTGGCGCCCTCCACATCGGCCTCGGCGGCCGCCATGAACCAACGGATCGCGTCCTGCTCCCGGCCAGCGGCCAGCAAGTTATCCGCATACGCGTAGCGCAACCTGGCCCGCCAGGGCTCCTCTCCCGCAGCGTCGAGGTCCGATCCCTGCAATGCGACCACCGCCGCGTCGAACTGGCCGAGATCACGCCGCGCCCCGGCCGCCACGATCCGCAGCTCGATCGCCTCATCAGTGCCGAGTTGCCCGGCCTCTGGGCTATGCGCAATTTCCAAGGCCCGCTCTGGCCGCCCCAGCGCCCGCTCGCAGTCAGCCAGCACAGCCAGACGACCAGGATCACCGCCCAACCGGCGGGCGGCACGCAGCTCCGCTAGCGCCTCTGACCATTCCCCGGCGAAATAAGCGGCAAGCCCCGCGGCCTCCCGCACGGCAGCGACTCGACCCGCCTTGCTACGCGCAAACCGGGTATGAGCGAGGGCCAGCTGTGGGTCTTCTTCCAGCACGCGTACCGCCATCACCAAATGGCTGCCAACCAAATCGGCCAAACCCTTCGGCAGTGTCAGCAGTTCCTTACGCACTTCCTGATCCAACTCGTTGGGATCTACGTCCGCAGCGAGCTCCGGACGCGACAGATCCCGGTTGGCCGCAGAACCATCTCGGCTTTGCACAGCCCCCCGGAAACCGTCTTGAGGTCGGTCATTCCGATTCGCCGTCTGGTCCCTGCCGGCACGGCGTTGCGTGCTGGGTTGATGAGATCTGGGACGGCCTGAACCACGACCGCGCATTGCGGGTGTCCGGGCCGCACCACCGTTGCGGTCCGCGTCCCCGGTCGGATCTTCTCCGGCTGACACGGTCGCCGATCCTTTCGCTGATTGCAGAGCTAAAGGGGCCCCCGGGTGTGGGGGCCCCTTTGTGTGTGGGTTGTGTTCGGCGGTGT
>CAXUFG010000398.1:0-2429 GCA_964250265.1 uncultured Pseudonocardiaceae bacterium
ATCCTGACCGGGGATGCGTTGCTGGCGCTGGCTCAGGAGGTGCTGCTGGACAGCGCCTCCCCGCACCGCGCCGCCGCCGCCCGGCTGCTCGCCGAGACCACCCGCCACCTGATCCGCGGCCAGGTGCAGGACGTGGCGTTCGAGCAGCGCGACGACGTCAGCCTCGCCGAGTGCCTGGAGATGGTGGCGGGCAAGACCGGCGCCTTGCTCTCAGCCAGCGCGGCGATCGGCGCGGTCCTGGCCGGCGCGCCGGCCGAGGTGGTGGACGCGCTGGCCACCTTCGGCGCGCAACTCGGTGTCGCCTTCCAGCTCGTCGATGATCTGCTGGGCATCTGGGGTGATCCGGCGATCACCGGCAAGCCGGTGTTCTCCGATCTGCGCTCGCGCAAGAAGACCCTGCCGGTGACCTACGCGCTCAACCATGGTGGTCAAGCCGGGCGTGAGCTGGCCCGCTGGCTCACCGGGTCCGCTCCCGAGGGTGAGGCCCGGGCCGCTGACCTCATTGACGCCGCGGGAGGGCGTCAGTGGGCCGCGGCCGAGGCGCGGCGCCGGGTCCGGGTGGCGACCCAGGCGCTGAGCGCCGTCCCGATCCCGGCCGGGCCGAGGGCCGAGCTGATCGCGATTGCCCATTTCATCGTCGAGAGGGAGGCCTGATGACCCAGGGCAGGATGACCCAGACCCGTCCAGTCGAGCGCCCGACGGGGGCGCCGGCGCAGACGCTGGCCGCCGCGGTGGCCCACCTGCGCGAGCGTCAGGACGTGCAGGGCTGGTGGAAAGGCGAGCTGGAAACCAACGTCACCATGGACGCAGAGGATCTGCTGCTACGCGAGTTCCTCGGCATCCGCAGTGCCGGGCAGACCGAGGAGGCCGCCCGGTGGATCCGGTCCCAGCAGCGTGCGGACGGCAGCTGGGCGGTCTACTACGGCGGTCCCGGTGATCTGTCCACCACGATCGAGGCATGGGTGGCGCTGCGCCTGGCGGGGGACTCCACCGACGCCCCGCAGATGGCGAGCGCCGCGGAGTTCGTCCGGACCCATGGTGGCCTGGAGCGCAGCCGGGTGTTCACCCGGATATGGCTGGCCATGTTCGGGTTGTGGTCCTGGGATGACCTGCCCAATCTCCCCCCAGAGCTGATCTTCCTGCCGCGCTGGTTCCCGCTGAACGTCTACGACTGGGCGTGCTGGGCTCGGCAGACGATCGTGCCGCTGACCATCGTCTGCACGCTGCGCCCGGTGCGCCCGCTGCCCTTCGGGGTCCGCGAGCTGCGCAGTCATGATCGCAATGGGGGTGGCGCCGCGCTCCGACCGGAGGCGTCCCCGTCCCGGCCGTGGACCTGGGCCGGTTTCTTCCAGCGGACCGACCGCGTGCTGCACGGCTACGGGCGGCGGCCGCTGCGGCTGCTGCGGCGGGCGGCCCTGCGCCGTGGCGCGGAGTGGATTCTGGCCCGGCAAGAGGCAGACGGCTCGTGGGGCGGCATCCAGCCACCGTGGGTGTACTCGCTGCTCGCCCTGCACCTGTTGGGATATTCGCTCGATCATCCTGCATTGCGGGCTGGCATCGCGGGTCTGGAGACCTTCGTCATCCATGAGCACACCCCGGACGGGTGGGTGCGCCGCCTGGAGGCCTGCCAGTCCCCGGTATGGGATACCTGCCTGGCGGTCACCGCCCTGCTCGACGGCGGTGTGCCAGCTGAGGATCCCGCGGTGGTCCGGGCCAGCGCCTGGTTGGTGGGCGAAGAGATCCGGGTACGCGGGGACTGGGCGATCCGGCGCCCTGCGCTCGAGCCGGGCGGCTGGGCGTTCGAGTTCCACAACGACACCTATCCCGACACCGACGACACCGCCGAGGTGATTCTGGCATTGCGCCGTGTTGGCCTAGCAGATCGCAGCGCGCTCGACCGCGGCGTGGCCTGGCTGATCGGCATGCAGGCCAAGGACGGCGGCTGGGGCGCCTTCGACGCCGACAACACCCGGGCGCTGTGCACCAAGCTGCCGTTCTGCGATTTCGGTGAGGTGATCGATCCACCCTCGGCGGACGTGACGGCGCACGTCGTGGAGGCGCTGGCCGCCGAGGGACTGGCCGGGGGTGCGGCCTGCCGGCGCGGTGTGCGCTGGCTGCTCGCCGCGCAGGAACCCGACGGATCCTGGTTCGGGCGGTGGGGCGCGAACTACATCTACGGCACCGGCGGGGTGGTGCCCGCACTGATAGCCGCCGGTGTGCCCGCGGATTCGCGGTGCATCCGGCGGGCGGTGCGGTGGCTGGAGGGTCACCAGAACGACGACGGCGGCTGGGGGGAGGACCTGCGCTCCTATGAGGACCGCGCCTGGGCCGGCCGGGGTGATTCGACCGCCTCGCAGACCGCGTGGGCGCTGCTGGCGCTGCTCGCCGCCGGCGAGCGCTCCGATGCCGTTGAGTGCGGTGTGCAGTGG
>CAXUFG010000399.1:0-2424 GCA_964250265.1 uncultured Pseudonocardiaceae bacterium
CACGTTGAGCCGGATCTCCTCCTTGACCACGTCGACCTGGTTGCGCAGGTTCTCCCCGGTGATCCGGGGAGCCCGCATCCGGTCCGCCTCGATGAACAGCGCGCGCTCCAGCGCAGCGGAGGGCACAACCTCGAAATAGTCGGTGTAATCGGGATGCGTCGAGCCGTTGAAGGTCCCCCCTGAGGACTGCACGTGGCGGAAGTGCGCGAGCTTCTCCAGGCTCTCGCTGCCCTGGAACATCAGGTGCTCGAAGAGATGCGCAAATCCGGTGCGACCCTCCGGCTCGGAGCGGAAGCCGACGTCGTAGTGCACGCCGACCGCCACCACCGGCGCGGATCGGTCCGGACTCAGCACCACCCGCAGCCCGTTGGACAGGGTCTCGCGGTGCAACTCCACCGTAGGAGAGGGGATGCGGGTCATGAGCCCACCCTACGGCGGACCAGCCTGCTGCCGCGTAGCCGCCACGCCAGCAGCGCACCAGCGACGCCGGCGACCGTAACACCCACCGCGGCAAGGCGCTGGCCATCCGCCGACGCGGTGCGCACGCCGGTTCCCGAAAGGCGGGCGACCAGCTCACCTTCGGGCAAGGGGTCGGGCACCTCGACGGCCAGTACCTCACCCAGCCGGTGACCGCACCCATCCAGCCTGGCGGGCAGGACGCGGCCGTCGAGCAGCTCGACGTGCACAAAATCTTGGGCGCCGGGCGGCCCGCAGAGCACCGACTGCACCACGGTGCCCCGGGCGGCACGGACCGCTCCATCTCCGGCAGGTGGCCACAGCAGCCACCCCATTCCCACCGACCCCATCACCAGCGCGAGCAGCACGGCACCGGCGCGGGCGGTGTCTCGGGCTGCCACCGGGGCATCGTAGCCAGCGAGCACTCATAGGCTGCTCGCTATATCCCCGTGAGGTTCCGCAAGCCCACCTCGACGGCTCCGGTCGTGAGCACATCGACACCGAAGGCTTCCACCGGACCCAGAGCTCCCAGGCCGGACACACCGTGTTCAGCGGCGCGCTGAGCGCCCCAGGCAAGCAGGTCCGCGGTGAGCTGGTAGGGATCACCCGAGCTCAGTTGGACCTGCGCCAGCTCGGCGCCAGATGCGTCGTAGGCGGTGCCGACGGCGTAGGACGTGAGCTGGCTCAAGGCGGCTGGATCAGGCTCCTCGGCGACCCAGCGCATCGCGAACTCCCCGAGCCCGCGCACCAACGAACGCGCTCCGGGCAGCGCCAGCAGCGCCGGGATGGCCCGGTAGGACAGCTTCGTCAGGCGTGTCGCAGGGGTGAATCTCCCGAGGTAGACGTCAACCTCGGGCAGGCCCTGGGGACCGGCGAACCGGGGCAACGAATAGTGCTCGGTGGCGCCGATGGCCAGCGCCAGATATTGCAGCCCGCCCAGCTTCACGGTCCCTACCCGCGACGCGGTGGGCTCCGGCTGGATCCCGTCACGCCAGGTGAAGCCATAGCCGGTGAGTAACCCGAGCGCCGAGGAGAAGGTGCCGCGGCTGATCACTTGCGCTCGGCCACCTCCCCGGATCAGGTAACCCACCTCAAGGCGGTGCACCGTGGCACCCGAGCGTTGTAGCGCGAGGGCGCCGGCGAGATTGCCGGGTACATAGTCGTGGCCGAACGCGGTGATCAGGCGCGCTCCGGAACGCTGCGCCAGCGGACCGAATTCCTCGAACACCCGGCGGATGAAGGCCGCCTCGCCGGTCGAGTCGAGATAGATCGCCCCCGCATCGACGGCCGCCCGTAGCGCCGGCTCGCCGAACCGGACGAACGGGCCGACGGTGCTGACCAGCACGTCATCCTGGCTGATCAGATCCTGCACCGACCCGGCGTCGCGGACGTCGGCTCGCACGACGTCCAGCCTTCCCTGCCCCTGCAGCGTCTCCAGCCGCCCAGCCAGCGAGGCGAGCTTGCCGGCATCGCGTCCAGCCAGGACCGGCCGCAACCCCCGGCGCACCATCGCTTCCGCCACCCGGGCGCCGGTGTACCCCGTCGCCCCGAATAGCACAATCACCGGCGGCCTACCCCCGTCATGGAGACATATCGGTGCAATCGCACCACTATTTCCCCGATATGTCTCCATATCGGGGTTGGGGGCTAGTCCGCGTGGAGTGCTCGGGCTAGTTCGGCGCGGCTGCTGATGCCGAGTTTGGCGTAGGCGTTGGCGAGATGGGCTTCGACGGTGCGGACTGAGAGCACCAGGCGCTCGGCGATGGCCTGGTTCTTCATGCCCTGCACGACCAAACTGGCGACCTCACCTTCCCGGCTGGTCAGCGGGCGCGGTGCCAGCTGCTCCAGGGCGGGAGTGCGGATCTCCTCGCAGGCCCGCGCGAGGCTGGCGGCCCGGGCGGTTGAGGCGGCCGCCCGGGGCGTCCTGCACGGTGAGGAGCACGTCGTACCAGGACACGACCGCGTCCC
>CAXUFG010000400.1:0-2413 GCA_964250265.1 uncultured Pseudonocardiaceae bacterium
TCGTCGGGCACCTTGACGCCGAACCGGTCCTCCACCTGCACGGCGATTTCCACCATCGACAGCGAGTCGATGTCCAACTCGTCCACGAAGGACTTCTCCGGAGTGATCTCGCTGGGCTCCACGCCCGCCACCTCGTTCACGATCTCGGCAATGCCGTGGAGGATCTCCTCGTTTGTCACTGGCGTGCGTCCCTTCTGTCGGTCATGGTGATCGGGGCGCGGCGCCCCATCCGCCGATGCATTCTCCAGCTGCGGAGTACGGGCTTCACGGCAGGACCACCGCCTGGCTCGCGTAGCACAGTCCGGCGCCGAACCCGACCAGCAGCGCAAGGTCCCCCGACCGGATCCGGCCATCGGCCCGCATGTGGTCCAGCGCCAGGGGTATCGATGCCGAGGAGGTGTTCCCGGAGTGGACGATGTCGTCGGCCACGACCATGTCCTTGCGGCCTCCCGCGGAGCGGATGCGCCTGGCGATGGCCTCGACAATGCGCAGGTTGGCCTGGTGTGGCACCAGCACGTCGACGTCCTCCGGCGCGAGCCCGGCCAGCTCCAATGCTCGCAGCGCCACCGGCGCGATCTTCGTGATCGCCCACCGGTACACCTCCTGGCCTTCCTGGCGGATGGAGGAGTTGCGGTCGGCCACCACGATGGTGTCCACCAGATCTCCGGCGCTACCGGCGGGGGGCGGGGGCCGGGCCCGGGCCGACGCCGCCGGGGGGCCCCCCCCCCCACCCCCCCCCCCCGCCGGTAGCCGCGCCGACCACTGCCGCACCCGCGCCGTCGGCGAAAATGATGCACGTAGAACGGTCCAGTGGATCCACCCAGTCGGACAGCTTCTCCGCGCCGATCACCAGCACGTGCCGGGCGGAACCAGAGCGGATCATGTCGGATGCGGTGCCCAGCCCGTAGCAGAAACCTGCGCACGCGGCGTTGATGTCGAAGGCGGGCGCGGCCCGCACCCCGATGCGCTCGGCGGTCTGCGCGGCGGCGTTGGGGATGTAGGCGGGCATCGTGCAGGTGGCGACCAGGACCGCGTCGATGTCCGAGGGTGCCAGCCCGGCGTCGGCGAGAGCCTTTGAACCGGCATCGACTGCCATGTCGACCACGGATTCGTCGGGACGGGCGAAGCGCCGTTCCACGATGCCCACCCGAGCGCGGATCCACTCGTCGGAGGTGTCCACCCCACGGGCAGCGATGTCGGCGTTGGTCACAATCTGCTCAGGCTGCATGCTGCCCAAGCCGAGCATGCGCGCGCCAGCGGCCGGGGTGAGCTGGTGGAGGTGCGGGCTCACGCGTGGATTCCGGATGCGGCGGTTGCTGAATGGTCACCGATCAGCGCAGTGAGATTGTCGAGGTCCTCAGGTGCCTTCAGCGCCAGTGTGACGGTGCCCTTCAGGTCTCGTTTGACCAGTCCTGACAGGGTGCCGGCCGGCGGAAGCTCGATCGTTGCGGTGATATCCAAGGCTCGTAGCGTCGCCATGCAGCAGTCCCAGCGAACCGCCCTGGTGACCTGGGCGACCAGCCGCTGCAGCATCTCTGCGCCGTCGGCCACCAGCTCTCCATCGGCGTTGGACAGCAGCGGCCGCGACGGGTCCTTCGCGGTGAGCTGGGCGGCGTACTCAGCGAGGTCCTGCTCGGCCGAGGCCATGAAGCGGGTGTGGAATGCCCCAGCCACCGGCAGTGGCTTCACCCGCGCCCGGGCCGGTTTGTGCGCCGCCAGCGCCGCCAGCGCGTCGAGCCGGCCGGCGGCGACGATCTGCCCTGCGCCGTTGTGATTGGCCGCGTCCAGCTTCAGCTGGATCAGCGCCGTCGCGACGGCGTCGGGATCACCCCCGAGCACGGCGGACATCCCGGTGGGCTCCAGCGCGCACGCCGAGGCCATTGCCTGGCCGCGGGCTGCGGCAAGCGCGACGGCCTCATCGGCGGTGAGCACACCCGCGACCGCTACCGCGGCAAGTTCACCGACCGAATGCCCGACGACCGGTGCATCAGCTGGCAGGTCTACCCGCCGGGTCAGTTCCTCGGCGGCGAGCAGCGACAGCGCCACGATCAGCGGCTGTGCCACCGCCGTGTCCTTGATCTCCTCGGCATCCGCCGTGGTGCCCAAGCGCCGAAGATCTAGCCCGGCCGCCCGCGACCATCCCGCGATCCGATCTTCGGCTCCAGCTACGGCCAGCCAGGGCGCCAGCATGCCAGCGGCCTGTGCACCTTGTCCGGGGGCGAGCAGCGCGATCATCCTGTCCACTGAACACCCTGGCGGGCCATAGCGGTGATACCGCCGCGCACCAAGTCCACCGATGCATTCTTGTCGAGTGTCTACAAGCACCGGCGGTCACACTGCCGCCTCCGCGGGAGGAAGTGCGTCGGCGGGTCACACTGCCGCCTCCGCGGGAGGAAGTGCGTCGGCGGGTCAC
>CAXUFG010000401.1:0-2403 GCA_964250265.1 uncultured Pseudonocardiaceae bacterium
AGCTTGCGGGCCAGCGCGGTGCCCACACCCCGGCCCTGCCAGGCGTCCTCCACCAGCAGCGCGACCTCAGCAGTCGCCGGTGCACTGCGGATCAGATTCGCCAGCCCGACCGCAGCCCCACCGTCGATGGTCACCGCGATCATGCTGGTGGAGCCGTCCGCTCCGATCAACTGTTGCAGCACGGCCGCCGCCAACACCGGCCTGGTGGGCAGCGAACGCAGCGATCGGGTCTGCGGTGAGCAACGCGCATGCAGCGCGGCGACCAGCGGGGCGTCGGCGGCGGTCGCGGCCCGGAGCACCACCTCGGCGCCGTCGGTGAGCTGCACGCTCATCCGGGTTGGCGGCAGCCGCCGCCCGTCGGAGCTTCCGGCGAGCTCGAGTAGCGCCGCGGCCTGGGAGATCTCGGTGGCGGTGAACGGCCAGCCACGACGCAGCCGCACCCGGGTCGCGCCGGTGCCGACCTCGGCGTGATGCGCTGCTGGTGGCGCGCCATCCCCGGCCAGCTCAGCGCGCAGCAGGGCGGCCACCGCTCGAGAGGCGCTACCGGGATCCACCGCTATGCAATGCGCGAGCGCCAGCGCGGTGCTCACCGGATCGGCCAGTGCCTGCGCGTCGGCCTGCACAACGACGGTGACGGGAAACCCAGCGGCCTCCACGGCTCCCACCAGCGCCGGCACCGAAAGTTGCGGCGGCACCTTGACCAGCAGCTCGTCGGTCACCGCACCGTCTTGAGCCGGCTCGCCGACGACGTGCAGCGAGACGATGTTGGCGCCACAGCCACCGATCGCGGCGGCGAGCGCGCCAAGCCGCCCGGGTTGATCGGCCACGTCGACGTGCAGCCGCCATAGGGTCACACTGACCACCTCCTGGCCCAGCTTCCTCGGTGAGCGTTACCGACACGTTGACCAAGGGTAAAGTCAGGCCGCCGAATCAGACACCGCTGAGGACTTCGCGGACGAATGCCACCTCAACGGCGGCATGGCGGAGGTTTTCGGCTACCACCAGCGACCCGTGCCCGGCGTCGTAGCGGTAGCACTGGTAGTCCTTGCCCAGTTCGGTGAGCCGGGCAAGGTAGTTGTCGATCTGACGGATCGGGCAGCGCGGATCGTTCTCCCCGGCCAGCACCAGCACCGGGGCGCGCACCTGCGCCGCGTAGCTGATCGGGGACGAGAGCTCGTAGCGCTCAGGCAGCTCCTCGGGTGAGCCGCCGAACAGGGCGCGGTCGAAGGCCCGCAGTGGCTCCATCTCATCGGTGTAGGCGGCCACGTAATCACACACCGGCACCCCGGCCACTCCAGCCGCCCAGCGCTGCGGTTGAGTCCCGAGAGCGAGCAGGACCAGGTACCCGCCCCACGACCAGCCCTCCACCACGCACCTCGCCGGGTCGGTGAACCCGCTGGCGATCGCCCAGTCGTGCACGGCCGCGATGTCGTCCAGCTCGCTGAGCCCCGGCCGGCCCTCGATCGCATCTCGCCACACCGATCCGTAGCCGGTCGATCCGCGGTAGTTGACGTGTACGACGGCGTGGCCCGCGTCCAGCCAGAGCGCCCGGCTCGCGGAAAAGCGGTCCTCGTCGGCCGCATGCGGCCCGCCATGCAGTAGGAACACCGTCGGTAGGGGACCATCACCAGCTCCGTCGGGCCTGGCCACCAGGGCATGCACCGCTCCGTGCGGGGTCGTCACGAACTGGTCGGTCAGGGCCGCTGAGCCGGGCGCCGGCTCGCCCTGGGGTCGCAGCAGCGCGCGGTCGGCGCCATCGGAGTGCAGTGCCCGGATGGCGGGGGGCTCGGCGGCGCAGGACCAGGCGTACTCGACGGTGCCATCCGGCCGCACTGCGGCACCACCGACGGTACCGCGGGGGATGTCCAGTGCGGTCAGTTCCCCGGTGGCCAGCTGGTAGCGGTGCAGCGTGGAACGGGCCGCATGCTGATGTTCGACGAGCAGGGCGGCGCCGTCGGGATACCAGTCGGCGGCCACCTCGCCGGGCAGCTCCAGGACGAGTTCGGTCTCGGTGCCCGTCGCGATGTCCCAGATCAGCAGTTCCTGCCGGCCGCGCCGTTCGTGGGCGAGCAGCAGCCTGGTATCTCCCTCCAGGGGGGCGAAGCCGAGAACGTCCAGGCCCTTGCCGGGACCGTCCCATTTCTCGGTGACGGCCGTACTGCCGGCGTCCGCACCGACGTCCAGCACCCGCACCGCGGGATGCCGGGAGTCGCCGTGCTCAGAGTGCATGATCGCGAGCAGCCGCTCATCCCGGGACAACGCTCCCACTCCGGCGTCGTGTTCGCTGCGGTAGACGACCTGGGTGGTGCCGTTGCGGGAGATCCACACCGTGGTGCCCTCGTCGGTGGAGGAACCGATCGCCGCGGTGCGCCGCCCGAGGTCCAGCCCGGCCGGGTAGCCAGG
>CAXUFG010000402.1:0-2326 GCA_964250265.1 uncultured Pseudonocardiaceae bacterium
GGTGGTCGCGACGACCTGCAGCACGGCGCTGCGCACCCCACCGAGTAGCAACGCCAGCGCCCCGGGGAGCTCCACCTGCCACAACTGCTGCGCGGAGGTCATGCCCATGCCCCGCGCGGCATCAACCACCCCGGCCTCGACGCTGCGCACCCCCGCGTAGCTGCCCGCCAGCACCGGGGGCACGGCCAGCACGACGAGAGCGACCAGCGTGGATACCGCCTGCGAGCGCACCAGCAAGAACAGGAAGGTCAGCAGCCCGAGGGTGGGCAGCGCCCGCATCGCGTTGGCCAGCCCCACCAGCACCACGCCGCCCCGGGCGGTGTGTCCCACCAGCAAGCCCACCGGCACGGCGACCGCTGAGGCGAGCAGCACCGCGACCACGGTGTAGTACAGATGCTCCGCGACGCGCACCGGCACCCCGGCCGGTCCGCGCCAGTGCGCCGGGTCGGCGAGCCAGGCCAGCACCTGTGAGAAGATCATGTTCTGGTCCAGGGGGTGATCAGCCGCCGTAACCCGACCAGCGTCAGGTCCATCACCAGTGCCAGCAGGACGGTCAGCAGGATGCCGATCACGATCGGCGCCAGGTACCGGGTCTGGAAACCCTGGGTGAACAGCTGACCCAGGCCACCGATCCCGATCAGCGCCCCCACACTGACCAGGCTGATGTTGCTCACCGACGCGACCCGCACACCGGCGGCGAGCACCGGAACCGCCATCGGCAGCTCGACGGCGATGAACCGGCGAGCCGGTGGGTAACCCATCGCGGTGGCTGCGGCCACCACGGGTCCAGGCACCGCGTCCACCGCGTCGACCACCGGGCGCACCAGCAGCGCCACGGTGTACAGCGTCAGCGCCACCAGCACGTTCGCGCGATCCAGGATCCTGGTCCCCAGGATGCCAGGCATGATCACGAACAGGGCCAGCGCCGGTACCGTGTACACGACGGTGGCCGAGCCGAACACCGCCGCCCGCAGCCAGCGCAGCCGCTGCGCCGCCCAGCCCAGCGGTATGGCCACCACCAGGCCGATGAGCAACGGCAGCAGCGCCAGAACGATGTGGTCACCGAGCAGCTCGAGCACCTTCGCCCGGTTACTCGGGCTGCTCAGGTAGCCACCGAGGTCAACGAGCATCGGCGCCTCGTTTATCAGAACCATGCTGCCGGCGCCACGTCGCGAGGACATCCTCGGCGAGCACACCACCCACCGCCGCGCCGTCGCCGTCGACGACCACGCCGAGCCCCGAAGGGGAGGACAATGCCGCATCCAGCGCGGTTCGCATCGGGCCACCCCGCCGGTGCAGCGATCCCCCGGCCCGCAACTCGCCGTCGGGCCCGGCGGGATCGAGCCAGCCCCGCGGCCTGCCATCGGCGTCCACCGCCAGCCGCCACCCAGACTTGGCCCCACCTTCGCCGACCCGCACCGTGTCCACCTCATGCTCTGGCAGATCGGCTGCAGTGACGAAGGACAGCGCCCGGTAACCACGGTCACGTCCGACGAACCCGGCGACGAACTCGTCGGCCGGTTCGGCGAGAAGCCGCTGCGGCGGATCGAACTGGGCAAGCACACCGCCGGTCCGCAACACCGCCACGGCGTCACCGAGCTTGATCGCTTCGTCGATGTCGTGGGTGACGAACAGGATGGTCTTGCCCAGCTCGCTCTGCAGCCGCAGCAGCTGGTCCTGCAGGTCCTCCCGGACCACCGGGTCGACAGCGGAGAACGGCTCGTCCATCAGCAGCACCGGCGGGTCGGCGGCGAGTGCCCGAGCGACCCCGACCCGCTGCTGCTGGCCGCCGGAGAGCTGCACCGGATAGCGGCCACCCAGTTCGGTGGCCAACCCGACAAGCTCGAGCAGCTCGAGCGCCCGAGCCCGGGAGGCCCGCCGGGTCGCACCGCTCAGCAGCGGCACCGTGGCGATGTTGTCCACGACCGTGCGGTGCGGGAACAGCCCGGCCTGCTGGATGACGTAGCCGATGCCCCGGCGCAGCTGGGCCGGCTTTTGAGACCGGACGTCCCGCCCGCCGACTAGCACCGTGCCGGAACTGGGTTCCACCATCCGGTTGACCATGCGCAGGGACGTGGTCTTGCCGCAGCCCGATGGCCCGACAAGCACCGTGATCTGCCCTTCGGGAGCGACGAGATCCAGAGCGTGGACCGCCTCGGTACCGTCCTCGAACCGTTTGCTGACGCCCCGGAACTCGATCATTCCCGAACAGTAACCCGAAAGGGGCCATCCCGACATGGAGACATATCGGGACAAAAACGGGTCCGCTAACCCCGACATGGAGACATATCGGGGTTTAGGGCACCCACGGAGCCCGATATGTCTC
>CAXUFG010000403.1:0-2321 GCA_964250265.1 uncultured Pseudonocardiaceae bacterium
GTCCGGGGCGTTGGTGAGTACCCGGGGGGTGAGGGGTGTGACTAGTGTTGTGGTGGGGGTTGAGCGGGCCTTCGAACGGTGTGAGTCGATCACTAGGGCGCAGGCGCGGAATTTCTACTACGGCATCCGGCTGCTGCGACCGGACAAGCGAGCAGCGCTGTGCGCGGTGTACGCGCTGGCCCGGCGGGTCGACGACATCGGCGATGGCGATCTGCCGGCGGCCGGCAAGCTGGCCGCCCTGGCCCGACTGCGTGCCTCGATGGCCGATCTGGAGCACCCCGGTGAGGACCCGGTGCTCACCGCGGTCGCGGACGTGGCCGGGCGGCTGCCCCTACCACTAGGCGCCTTCGACGAGCTGATCGACGGTGTGGAGATGGACGTGCGGGGCCGCCATTACGCCGATTTCGACGAGCTGGTCGAGTACTGCAGATGCGTGGCCGGGGCGGTCGGTCGGCTGTGCCTGGCGGTATTCGGCAGCAGCCCGGACCCGCAGGCATCCGGGTACGCCGACGCGCTGGGCATCGCCCTGCAGCAGATCAACATCCTGCGCGACATCCGGGAAGACCTCGGCAACGGCCGCGTCTACCTGCCCCGGCAGGACCTGGATCGGTTCGGTGTGCAGCTGAGATTGGACGAGCACGGCACGCTGGTCGATGACGGCGGTCAGCTCAGCAAGCTGATCCGGCACGGTGCCGAGCGGGCCTACCAGTGGTATGCGAACGGCCTGCGCTTGATCCCGCTGCTGGACCGGCGCAGCGCGGCGTGCTGCACCGCGATGTCCGGGATCTATTTGCGGCTGCTCGACCGCATCGCCGAGCAGCCCAGCCTGGTCTTCGATCGGCGGTTGTCGTTGTCGGGATGGCAGAAAGCGGAGGTCGCCATGTGGGCGCTGGTGGGGTCGTCGCCGTCGGGGGTGCCGGCATGACGGCGCGGGTGGCGGTGATCGGCGGCGGTCTGGCTGGCATCACCGCGGCGCTGCACTGCGCCGACGCCGGCTGCCAGGTCATCCTGTTCGAAACCCGGCCGCAGCTGGGCGGGCTGACCCACTCGTTTCGCCGTGGCGAGCTGCGGGTCGACAACGGTCAGCATGTGTTCCTGCGTTGCTGCACGTCCTACCGGTCACTACTGGACCGGCTCGGGGTCACCGACCGTGTCGCGTTGCAGCCGCAGCTGGCCATCCCGGTCCGTTCACCACATGCAGGGCCGCCGGTATGGCTGCGCCGCAACGCCCTGCCCGCGCCGCTGCACCTGGCGGCCTCGCTGCTGCAGTACCGGCCGCTGAGCATCCTGGAGCGGGCGCGGTTCGCGCTGGCCGCGGTCGCGTTGCGACGGGTCGACCCGAACCACCCGGCAACCGATCAGCAGAACTTCGGCACCTGGCTGCGCCGCCACGGGCAAACCGACCGCGCCATCGTCGCATTGTGGGAACTCGTCGGCGTGGCGACCTTGAACTCGCGAGCGGATGATGCCTCGCTCAGCCTCGCCGCCACCGTGTTCCAGGAGGGTCTGCTCACCGACCCGGCGGCCGCGGACATCGGCTGGTCCCGGGTGCCGCTGCGGGAGCTGCACGGCGACCCGGCGCTGGCCTGCCTCGCAGCGGCAGGTGCGCAGGTGCGCACCGGCGTCACTGTGCGCGGCCTGGAGTCCTCCGAGGGTGAGTTGATTGCCGGCTCGGCCGGCGGTGGTCTGATTGCCGGCTCGGCCGGCGGTGCTGCGTGGCGGGTGATCACCGATGACGGTGGTACCACTGCCAACCAGGTGATCTTGGCTGTGCCGCCGGCTGCGGCGGAACAGCTGTTGCCGGCGGGCAGCCTGGCCCTGCGCCCGGGATGGTCCCGGCGGCTGGGCAGCGCCCCGATCGTCAACCTGCATGTCGTGCTGGACCGCCACGTGCTCGACGAACCGTTCATCGCCGGGGTGGACACCCCCGTGCAATGGGTCTTCGACCGCACCGCGCAGTCCGGCCTCGCGCGCGGCCAGTACCTCGCGGTGTCGCGGGCGGCCGCGTATAAGTTTGCCGACGGGCCGAGGGCGACACTACGCGAGCAGTTCCTGCCGGAGCTGGCCTCGCTGCTGCCGCGAATGCGTGACGCGCAGGTGCACGAGTTCTTCGTCACCCGGGAACGGCACGCGACGTTCCGCCCGGCGCCCGGCACTGCGGCGCTGCGCCCCCCCGCGGTGACCGCAGCCCCGGGGTTGTTCCTCGCCGGTGCGTGGACCGCCACCGGATGGCCCGCGACCATGGAAGGCGCCGTGCGCAGCGGCGCTGCCGCTGCCACCGCCCTCCTCGACGCAGACCGCACACCCCACCCCCTCAAGGC
>CAXUFG010000404.1:0-2249 GCA_964250265.1 uncultured Pseudonocardiaceae bacterium
GAACAGTTCGGTCACGCTCGAATAGCCGCGATGCGGTGCCTCCGGCAGGTCGAGGTGCAGCGGTGCGGTGCCGAGCGCCGCCATCGCCGCCTGGTCCTCGGCGCGGCGGATCGCCAGGTAGTTAACCTCAGGACCCAGGCCCTTGTCCGTCTGGCAGGCCAGCGCGAAACCGGTGGGATCTGGCACGCTGCGGGTGAAGCAGGTCACCACGGTGACCTGGTGCCCGGCGTCGGCGAGCGCGGCGAGGGTGGCGCCAGCAGAGAACGCGGCGTCATCAAGGTGCGGACTGATCGCGCAGATCCGCATCAGAGCAGGTGCGCCGCGGCGCGGAACCGGCAGGACAGGTCCACCTCGCCAGGCAGCTTCCATCCGGGGTCCGGGGAGATTCCGGCGAGCTTGGTGTAGACCGCGTCGATGCTCTGGGCCAACACCGGCCAGCAATAGCGCAGGCGGACCTGCTCCAACGCCGTCGTGGCCAGGCGCGCCCGCAGCGGGCCGTCGTCGAGCACCCGCCCGAGCAGGTCGCGCAGCCCGTCGACATCGCCGGGCTCGTGCAGGAGGCCGTCGACGTCGTGGGTGAGGCAGTCGACGACGCCGACACTGCGGGTGCTCACGATCGGCAGCCCGCTGGCCATCGCCTCGAGGATGGTGTTGCTGAACCCTTCGCTGTAGGTCGGGCTGACGAAGATGTCGGCTGATCGGTATACCTCGGGTGCCCGGTCCGGCGGGATGTAGCCGAGGAAGGTCGTCCGGCCGTCGGCCCGTGAGGTCGCCTCATCAAGGTCAGGACCGATTCCGGAGATCATCAACCGCGCCTGTGCGGGCAGCGCCGCCAGCAGGTCGAGCACCCCCTTGCGGCGGTCGACCCGGCCGTGGAACAGCAGCACCGGCGGGTCCGCCACCGCGCCGAGCGGCCGGGCCGCTGGGGTGAAACGTCGGGTGTCGGTTCCCCCGGGGATGATCTGGAAGCGCCCGGGATCGGTGCCGTGGTGTGCGACGACCTCGTCGCGGAAGCTGGCGCTGCCGATGAGCACCGCGTCGGCGTGGTCGAGGACGGTGGTGATCGCGGCCTTGTGCGTGGCGCAGCAGGTGCCGACCCAGTGCCCGTCGCCGCCCTGGATGCTCACGACGGTCGGCAGGCCGATCTCCCGGGCGGCGAGCAGGACCGCGAGACCGGGTGGGTAGCCGTACTGGGCATGCAACACCTCGAACGGTTGCTCGCGGTGCAGCCGTACCACCGTGGCGGCAAGATCGTCGACGTCGCCCTCGAAGTCGGCCGGGACCACCGTCTCGCCCCGGCTGGGCAGCGCCACGACCCGGACGCCCGCGGGCACCCGGTTAGCGGGTGGTGGCCCACCGCCGTAGATCATCGTTCCGGCTTCATCGTCACGGTACTGGCTGACCATGGTGACGTCGTGGCCGAGTGCCACGAGCTCGCGCAGCAGGTTCTCTGCGTAGACGCTCATGCCGCTGACCGCTGGCCAGTACCGGCGGCTGACGAAACAGATCCTCATCGGTCGGCCCCTTCTCCTCCGTGCTGGTGGTCATCCGTCCAGGGTCAGCAGCGTGTGCAGCGCTCGGGGCACCATCTCGTGGGCGCGGTGGCTCTCGCGCGACAGCTCCAGGGTCACCAGGCCGGTGTAGGCCACGTCGGCCAGCGCCGCGAGGACGGCGGCCAGGTCGACGTCGCCCTCGTCGAGCGGGAGGTGGTCGTGCACCCCGCGCCGCATGCCCTCCACCGCGACGGTGCCGAGGTGCGGGGCGAAGGCCCGGACCGCGTCCTGCGGCTCGTGGGCGCCGCTGACCACACAGTGCCCGGTGTCGAGGGCGAGCGTGATCCCGGGCACCTGCTCATGCAGCCGCGACCAGTCCGCGCAGTCCTGTACGAGCATCCCCGGCTCAGGTTCGACCGCCAGCGCGTAGCAGTGCTGTCCATGGCTGTCTACCAGTGCGCGGACACCGTCGACCAGCCACGCCCAGGCTCGGGTCGCCTCGACGTCGGCGGCAGGCACACCGGCCCAGAAGCTCACCGCTTCGGCGCGCAGCACCTCGGCGAGGTCGCAGGCCAGCCGCAGGTAGGCCAGCCGCCGAGCCCGCCCCTGCGGCTCGGTGGTGACCAGGGTCGGCTCGTGCTTGACCCGTGGGTCGAGCAGGTAGCGGGCGCCCGTCTCGACGACAACGTCCAGGCCCAGGGTGTCGCAGCGTTCGCGCAGTCGATGGGCCTGGGCGAACGCGTCGGGTGCGAACGG
>CAXUFG010000405.1:0-2224 GCA_964250265.1 uncultured Pseudonocardiaceae bacterium
CCGGCACCGGCTCCACCTTCACCCTGCGCATCCCCGCCAACCCAGACAACCCACCGAGCCTGCCGTCCATACCCGAGCGGTTGGCGGCCTCGATGTCGTCGAGCTTCTAGGCGCCGGCACAGCTCGGATCGAGCAGGTCGACGGCTGCAACGGCGGCAGCTACCAGCAGTGGACCGGTGTCTGAGCGAACCCGCTGCTCCATAGCCAGCTGGGAGCTCTGCGCACGGGTGTAGCGCAGGCCCCGGTGCGCGAAGGTGTGGGTCGGATAACCGGAGCGGGTATCGACAGACTGGCCTGGCAAGGCGCACGATCGGCTACACCGTGGACGCAGTCGAGCACTTCGTCGGATTACTGGCCGGGCGCGGACCTGGGCCGGATCTTGACGTGGGCGCGCTCGCCATCGCCGCCGGCGCGGATCCAGAACTTGATCCCAGCATCTGGCTACGCGAGCTGGATCGCCTGGCAGGGGGCATCGACTCGCTCGAGACGCTCATACACCGGCTTTTCGTCGAAGAAAACTTTGCCGGGAACACCGCGAATTACTACGATCCTCGCAATTCCCTGCTGGATCAGGTGCTCCACCGCAGGCTCGGCCTTCCCATTACGTTGTCAGTCGTCTGCCTTGAGGTGGGGCGTCGCGCCGGGGTGGCACTCGAGGGAATCAGCATGCCTGGCCACTTCCTCGTCCGTCCGATGGCCACCAACCACTACCTCGACGCCTTCAGCGGCGGGGCGCTGCTCGACCTCGCCAGTTGTGAGGCACTGTTCCGCACCGCCAACCAGGCAGGTTCGGAGGTTCCATTCGGGCGGCACCTCCTCACCGCAGCACCCAGGAGGGCGATCTTCGCCCGCATTCTGCAAAACCTGCGGACCACCTACCGGGACCTTGGGCGTCTCACCGACCTGGAATGGGTATTGCGGATGCGCCTGGCGCTGCCTGGGGTAGTCGCCCAGGATCTCGTCGAGCTGGGTCATACGCTTGGCCGGCTAGGTCGCTTCCTCGACGGCGCCAGGTTCCTGGAGTCACAGATCGCCCGGTGGCCGCAGCATGCCGAACTCCTCGGATACGCCGCGCGTAGTCTCCGAGCTCAGCTCAACTGAGCACGCCGCGACGACCACCAGCATCCATGCCGCTCACGAGCGCGGGCCAGCGACCACGGCGCGCATCCATATGGGTCCCCCTGGGGCGCGGCTCAGCGGTGGGCCCAGCGCAGGGCTGGGGGGCAGAACAGCAGCACGAGTACAGCCGCGCAGAACACTGCGGCCGGGACCCCGTACGCCGGCTGGGAGGAGGGCCCGGCGGCATACCAGCACACACCGAGCAACAGGAGTTGCGCGACAGTTGCCGGAGTGCGAGCGCCGTGCCGACCTCGCACCAGACTCAACCCCACGGCAAGCAGGATGGCCCCGAAGCCCGCCAGCCAGGCCGCGGTAGCCCCAACCGGTCCCGGGCCGGTGGATCCGCGCGCCGCGCTGACGACTAACACGCCTGCGATCGCGATACCCACCAAGCCCTGCAGCAGCACTAGCAGGCCAGCGGCCCGGACCGCAGGCGGCACGGCGGGCTCGGCGGCCTCGGTGGTCACGCGATCTCCGCGGGAAGGAGTACGTCGGTGGTCACAGCCCTAGATTAGTGTCCGTCCCCTGGATCACTCGGCGAGCTTGCGCCCTCAGGCTCGCCGAGCAAGCCTGCTGATCAGGAAGGTCCGTGGGACACGGGTTGGCCGCCGACCTGAGTCCTTGTCCGTGGCGGTCCGACCACCCTCCGTACTGTGAAAACTCGGCCGAAACGTTTGGGCGGGTAGGCTCGTTATGTCGAGCAGGACCAGCTGTCGAGAAGCCCGACGACCTCCGGGTCAGCGAGTTTCCTGAGCGGCTCACCGTAGTGATCGTGTCTCGGTGACCGTGCGGAGCGAGTAGTCGTGATCAAGTGCTCGTGACGCACAGTTAGGTCCGAATTGTGCTTGTAAAAACGGTTTCACATGTGTTGTCAGTTCGTACGACGGGTACCCGCCAGGTGAATTGACTCACTGCATCCGCAGATACCTCTTGACATCGCGGATGATTGTGAAATCATTCACAAGCCCAAATGACAGGCGACGACGGCGCTGGGACATAGGAGTTCACCAGCGCGATCGACGAGGAGCAAGCACCATGGACTGGCGCCATCACGCGGCCTGCCGAGACGAGGACCCCGAGCTGTTCTTCCCTGTGGGAACCAGCG
>CAXUFG010000406.1:0-2217 GCA_964250265.1 uncultured Pseudonocardiaceae bacterium
TGGAGACATATCGGGACTAACGGGCCGTCGATGAGGCCGATATGTCTCCATATCGGCCCGAGATCACGCGGTGAGCAGGCCCGCGTGGAGGCGGGGGGCGTCCTCGCTGGTGTCGTGGGCGGCGGCCAGGACGACGTCGGCGGCGAATCCGTCGCCGGCCAGCTCCCGACCCGATGCGCTGGCGGCGAGGACGCCGTGCAGCCCGCGCGAGCGAGCCGCGGTGAACTGAGCCGCGGCCAGTTCCGCCTCAGGGGAGAATGCGCCCGGCAGAATCCCAGCGATCGCGCCGGCGCCGACGATGTCCTCCAGCGCGGGCCGCAACGGTTCGCCAGGTAGCTCCCAGCGTTCGCCGGCGGGAACCAACCCGATCGGGCCGCCGCGGGCCAGCCGATGCGCCGTGCGAGCAATGGCCGCTGCGTTGCGCAGACAGCCGGCGAGCACCTCTGCGCCGGTGCGCTGCGCGAGCGCGCACAGCGTCGCACCGTTGGGAGAGGGTAGCGCGAGCCGGATCCCTGCGGGCAGCTGTCGCAGCGAGGCCGGCGACAGCGACCAGCCCCCGGCACCGCGCCGACCGGCCAGCATCGCCCCGGCACGCCGTGCGATGTCGGCGCCGCGCTCGTCGCCCCACGGCAGGGGGAGCACCGCCGCTCCGCGCCCGACTGCCACGTCGACCGCCGTGCAGAAGGAGAGCACGTCGATGATCACCACAACCGCGCAGTGGGTGCCGAGCGTGATCACCCCCTCCCGGCCCCATTCCAGCCGCACGTCGTAGCCGTCCTGCACATGTTCCGGCCGCAAACCCTGTGCCTCCTCAAACTCCGTGCCCCCTCACCCGGTGATCCGCCATATGGCAATGTTGCACGCTGTGCGCGTCTACCTCGGTTCGGATCACGCCGGCCTCGAGCTCAAGGTCTTTCTGGTGCAGCACTTGACCAGCCTGGGTCACGACGTGGTGGACGTGGGCCCCGCTGTCTTCGACCCAGACGATGACTACCCACCGTTCTGCATCGAGACCGCTCGCCGGGTGGTGGCCGACTCGGGCAGCCTCGGCGTGGTGATCGGCGGGTCGGGAAACGGTGAGCAGATCTCTGCGAACAAGGTTGCCGGCTGCCGGGCCGCGCTGGCATGGAGCACCGAGACTGCCCAGCTCGCCCGGGAGCACAACGACGCCCAGGTGGTGGGAATCGGCGCCCGGATGCACCGGCCCGCCGAGGCGGCGGAGATCGTCGAGACGTTTCTCACGACGCCGTTCTCCGGCGGTGAGCGCCACGCCCGCCGGATCGCGCTGATCTCGGACTTCGAGTCCAGCGGGGAATATCCTCCAGTCTCCACGAGCTGAGACTTCCATGCCGGAGGGTCATACGACGCACCGGTTGGCCCGGCGGCACCAACGCTGCTACGGGGGGTCGCCAGTCGCGGTGTCCAGCCCGCAGGGTCGTTTCGCGAAGGCCGCGCAGGTGCTGGACGGAAGGGTGCTCAAGCGTGCCGAAGCATACGGCAAGCACCTCTTCCACGTGTACGACTCCGATCTCGTGGTACACGTGCATCTGGGTCTCTACGGCTCTTTCGCTGAGGCGGCGCTGCCCGTGCAGCCGCCTCAAGGACAGGTACGCATGCGGCTCATCGGCGCTACGCACTGGACCGATCTTCGCGGACCCACCGCCTGCGAGTTGCTCACCAAGGCCGAGACGGACGCGGTGCGTACCCGGCTAGGACCCGACCCGCTACGTCGCGACGCCGACCCGGTCCTGGCCTGGGAGCGCATCTCCCGGTCCCGGGCTCCGCTGGCCACCCTGCTGATGGACCAGTCGGTTCTCGCCGGAGTCGGCAACGTTTACCGAGCTGAGCTGCTGTTCCGTCACCGGCTGGATCCGTTGCAGCCAGGTCGCACGCTGGATGCTGAGCGGTGGGCGGCGTTGTGGTCAGATCTCGTCGAGCTGATGCGCGACGGCGTGCGTCGCGGCCGGATCGATACCGTCCGGCCAGAGCACGACCCTGTTCGCATGGGCCGCACTCCCCGGCAGGACCGGCACGGCGGAGAGGTCTACGTCTACCGCCGCGCAGGAGCACCGTGCCTGGTGTGTGGCACGGCGGTCCTCACTACCCGCCACGCGGGACGCAACCTCTACTGGTGTCCTAGCTGCCAGCAGCGGCCTGCGCGCTAGAAATCGCCGCCGCCGAAGTCGCCACCACCGCCCCAATCGCCCCCGCCCCAAT
>CAXUFG010000407.1:0-2180 GCA_964250265.1 uncultured Pseudonocardiaceae bacterium
TGATCCAGTAGTGGACGGTACCGATCGACACGCCGATCAGGTTGGCGACCTGGCGTGGGGTCAGCTCACCGGCGGCGAGCAGGCCGGGGTAGGGGATGTGGTGGTAGTGGCGCAGGTTGCCAGCGGCGACGGTGTCGAAGGGCTGCCCGGTGCCGGTGCGGTGCCCGGCCTGGTTGAGCGCGGCGGCCAAGGCGGCGTTGTCCAGGGTGGGGCCGATGCGTGTCGCGAGTTCGATCGCGGCGGGGTCGGTGCTGCGGAGTTGGATGGCGTTGCGGCGGCGGGTGACCGCGAGCTGGCTGCTGGCGCCGGATTTCCAGTGCACTCCCACGGCCAGCTGTGTGGGGTCGGTCTCAGACGGTGTGATGGTGAGGTCGGTGATGAGGGTGCGCAGCAGTCGTTTGCGGTCCTTGTCGCTGGTGGTCTCGGCGGCCCACAACACCGGCAGCTCGGCCACTGTCGTGGCTAGCTGCTCGGGGCTGGGCAGTTCGGGCTGGGTCTGGGACTGCGCGGCCAGGGCTGCGTTGGCCTGGGTTAGCTCAGCGAGCGCGGTTTCCCACCGGGTCTCCAGGCTGCGCGCGACGAGGCGGTTTTCTGGTTCGCAGGCCAGGAAGGCCCGTTCAGCTCGTTGGGCGGTGTAGTGGGCGCGTTCGAGGGCGAGTTCGGCGGCCCGCACCGACCGGCGGCGCCGCGCGGTGACCTCCTCGGCCGCGGCCAGCGCCAGGGCCAGCTGCTCAGGCTCGACCGCGGCGAGCAACGCCTGGGCGACCACGACGTCGATGGTGTCGGCGCGCACCGAGCCGCACCGGGGTGTGGCGACGTGGTCGGCTCGGGAGTGGCTGCACTCATAGCGGGGGTATCGGTCTTGGTAGCGGACTTGCATGCTGCGTCCGCAGGCGCCGCAGAACACGATGCCCTGGCAGAGTGCGGTGCCTTCCCGTGGTGGGCGGGCTCCGGCGTTGGTGCGGTTGGCGGCCAGCTTGGCTTCGTTGGCCAGGTACTCCTCGAAGGTGAGGTAGCCGGGGTGGTGATCTTTGATGAGGACTTCCCACTGGTCGCGGGGCAGCTCGGTGGTCGAGGTGTGCACCGAGCCGTCCGGGTGGACGACCTGGCGGGTGCGGCGGCGCCCGAACACATACGCTCCGGCATAGACCGGGTTGCGCACGATCCCGGCCGCGCGGGCATGGGTGAGCCGGCCCCAGCGCAGCGTCCCGGCCCACGCTCCGCCGTAGGCGCGGCGGGGGAAGCGCCGTCCGGCGAAGGCCCCGGCCACTCCATAGGCTGAGCCGGTTTGGGCGAATGCGGCGAACACGTCGCTGATCGCGGCGGCGACCTCGGCGTCGGGGTCGATGACGACCTGGCCGTCGTCGTCGTAGACGAACCCGACCGGCAGCCCGACACGGAGCTCACCCCGGGCCGCGGCGGCTCGTTTGGACTCTTGCAACCGGCTGGTCAGCCAGTGCAGCTCGGCCTCCGACATCTGGCCTTTCATACCCAGCAACAGCCGGTCGTTGATGTCGGAGAGGTCATAGACCCCATCACTGTCGATGACCAGGGTGTCGGTCAGGCGGGCCAGCTCCAGCAGGCGGGCCAGATCGGCGTTGGAGCGGGCCAGCCGGGAGACCTCCAGCCCGAACACCGCCCCGACCTCGCCCAGACACACCTGGGCGACCAACTGCTTGAACCCGTCTCGATGGGTCGCGCTGCGACCGGAGAGCCCCAGATCGGCATCGATCACCTCGATGTCGGTACCCGCCCAACCGAGCCGGGCCGCCTGTGTGGCCAGGTCGTACTGGCGCATCGTCGACTCGGTGTGCTCGCGGACCTGCATCAACGTCGACTGGCGAACATAGACAATCGCCGCCCGCGTTCGATGCGCCCCAGTCACCTTCGACTCGCCCCGAATCACCCGCAACCACCTCCACCCTGTCCTCGCTGGCTGCGCGCTCGCCGCCAGTGATGCCCCCAGCCAGCGCGGACTCGACCATGTTGGCCAGCGACGCGACCATTTCCACCCACCCATCGGCCACCGCGACAGGCGGCGCCGGCGCGCAGGCGATCTCCATCGGCTAGCCCAACTCCCGCCGGGCCAGCAACTCCACATTGATCTGGGAGATCTCCTCCAGCGCCTCCCGTAACCGCTGCGAGATCCCCACATGGGAGCGGACCACCTCGACCAACAC
>CAXUFG010000408.1:0-398 GCA_964250265.1 uncultured Pseudonocardiaceae bacterium
GGAGTTGTGAGCGGGAGCCGAACGCCCGGCTCCCGCTCACGCAATACCGTTAGAACCTGAACTTCACGATTTTCGAGGTTGAGGGCTGGAAGGACGCCGGGTCGTCCGGCGTGAACACCGCGGTCACCGAGTGGTTGCCCGCTGGTAACACAGAGAAGCCACCGAAGGCAAAACCAGCGGAAACCGACACCGGGCCGCCCAGGTCGGTCGTCCCATCCATGAACTGGACAGTTCCGGCCGCGTTGGGGGTCACGTTCACGAGAGGAATCACAAACCCTCCCAACCCGAAGGGAAGGCGAACCCGGATCACATTGAGCCTGGTCGTCGTGGCCGTCGCCCCTGGTATAGGCGTCGGCGACGGCGAGACACTCGGCGACGGGCTCGGGCTCGGCGACGGG
>CAXUFG010000408.1:498-2119 GCA_964250265.1 uncultured Pseudonocardiaceae bacterium
CTCGGGCTCGGCGACGGCGAGACACTCGGCGACGGGCTCGGGCTCGGCGACGGCGAGACACTCGGCGACGGGCTCGGGCTCGGCGACGGCGTCACACCCGGACTCGGCGACACACTCGGACTCGGCGGGGGAATGACAGTGTAGTGCAGGGACTCGTCGAAGATAAGGCCTCCGGTGAAGGTGCCGAATTTCGTGAAACCGATCTTATCGAGACAATGAGCAGTCAGATGGTACTCACCGGGTTGGACCGTCTTACTCCGTACAGTCGCCGCATCGCGGAAGGTGTTATTGAATACCAGATTAAACGGAGTGACGGTGGAGAAATTACCGATACTGATTCTGGTAACCGGGAACGGGTTGCTGCTGGGGAAGGTCGCGGTGTCCGGCGCCGTCACCCCGTCCGGCCCCACCGGACCAATCAGTAACTGATCGGCTCTGGTGTCGTTCGGGTCGTTTGGGCAGGGCATCGAGGTTCTGGAAACCGGGGCTGTGTTTATGTCGCCGGTGGCAGGCGTGGTGGTGAGGAAACCCAACGTGCCCGGTTCCACGTCGGCGCCAGCCACTCCATTCACCACCACCGCCAACCCGGCCGTGACGGCGGCTACCATGGCCCCCGACACCAGCAGCGTCAACATTTTTTTCTTACGCACAATGCGACTCGCTCTCGATGATGGAAGTTAGTAGATGGTTGTGAGACGCGGTCCACGTCCGGTCGGCAACCGAATGTGTGCAATCGGCGTCCAACTCAGCAAAGCCCGAAAGAGGGGATCCAGGCACGTAAATGGAGAAATTCCCTAGCCGCTTACAGTTATTCACGATGAACGGCGCCTCCGGATCTGTCTCGTCACCAAGCCCACGATCAGGGCGGCGCCGAGCACCGCTCCGATCAGGATCAGCCACGAAGCGCCTGGATCGGTCCCCCGGTCGCACTGAAAGGCAAGCTGTCCGGCTTGTGACTGGACTTGGGAGTCGACCCCAGGCGCCTGACCGGAGGAAACCTGAGGTATAGGTTGGCCCGCGTTTCCCACCGCGCGCACCAGGCTCCGGTGGCTTACCGGTGGGCGGCGATGCAGCATTCGGATCGAACGTGAACCCATCAAAACCCAGGTCCTGCGGCGGGGGCGGCGGTCCGACCGGCTTGGACGCTCCGACTGCCTCATAGGTCGTGGGACTGGTGAATTCCAGCGCACCGGTGACTCACCATAACTTTGCCGAGTAATATGGTCGATGCAGTAAACTGTGATGTCGTAGCGACCGGTCAGCGTGCCGCGGTTTTTGTTCGCATAGTCCCGCATGATCAGCCCGACCCACACGTCGAAGCCGTGACTGTGGGATAGACCAGCTTTGGTATTGACCGTGACGATCTGACCGTCGGGCGGAAAATCATGGCCTCGCATCTTAGCGCAATAAGAATTCGCCTGCGCTGGGCAACCCGCAGAGGTCCGCAATCGGATTTCATCCAGATTGGTTCCTGTACCCGGTAAGACAATCACTCCACCCTCGGATCGGCCAGCGCGGGCAGGAGAACAAAGCGGAGAAGTCGGTTCATGGAATTCTTTCGCCGTCCGTGGGCGGGGTCCCGGGGGGAAGGGGCCCGGTGGCCCGGCCCGGGTGGCGCGGG
>CAXUFG010000409.1:0-2112 GCA_964250265.1 uncultured Pseudonocardiaceae bacterium
CCGCAATGCTGGCACACGCAGGTCTACTCGTCGAGCAGCAGCGAAGTCCGGCATGTGCTCCGGTGGTCGATCCCCTTCGTTTGGAGCGGCGAGGCGTGCCATGTTTGGTACATGCAGACGGTGTACGAGGCTGCGGGCGGCTCCGACGGTTTTCTGGCTCTGGCCAGCGCATGGCATGCCAGGGTGATGGCCGACGAGGTGGTCAGCCACGCGTTCAGCCACGGGTTCCATCCCGAGCACAGCCAGCGGCTTGCCGCCTATTGGGCGGAGGCACTTGGTGGCCCGACGACCTATTCGGCCTCCTACGGCGATGAGACCTCAGTGGTGCGGATGCACAGCGGCAACGGACCGCACGAGGAGATGGACCGTCGAGCGATTGCCTGCTTCGATCAGGCACTGGCAGATGTCGGTCTCGCCGGCGACGACCGGCTCCGAGAGGTGCTGCACGACTACTTCGCCTGACGGCGTCTGATCGCACGACATCCCGCCGCAGGCCAGAGCAGTCGCCAGCGGCGAGCCCGAACCGAATCACGAGCTCTACGTGGCTCTTCGAGCTGTCTGGGAGGTGTCAGCCGGCGGCGACGACGCGATCAGGCTGGTCGCCGAGCTGATCCAGCAGCGTCGTCGGTCGATGGCCCGGCCACCCGTGCGAAGATGCCGCAATGATCGCCGGATTATTGCTTGCAGCCGGGGCGGGGCGCCGCTATGGCATGCCCAAGGCCCTGGTTGAAGGGGGAGCGTGGCTGCGCCGGGCGGTGGCCACGTTGACTGACGGCGGATGCGAACCGGTGCTTGTCGTGGTCGGTGCGCAGGCTGAGCAGGTGACCCCGCTGGTGCCGGACAGCGCCGCTACCGTGCTGGCCGCGGACTGGGCGGAAGGCATGGGCGCCTCACTGCGAGCCGGCCTCGCCGAGCTGATCCGCAGCGCGCCGCCACAGGTGCAGGCCGCGCTGGTGCACCTGGTCGATCTACCCGACGTAGACGCCTCCGTGGTCCGCCGGCTGGTCGCGCTGGCTGATCCCATGGTGGTGGCCCGGGCGGGTTTCGAGAGCCAACCCGGCCACCCGGTGCTGCTCGGCCGGCAGCACTGGGCCGGCATCGTGGCCTCGGCGCAGGGTGACCGGGGGGCTCGGGACTGGCTGGCCGGACGAGCCGATCTGATCGTGGTGGACTGCTCCGATCTGGCCAGCGGCATTGACGTGGACCGGCCCTGACCGCAACGGGGAACAAACGTCGCGGCCGCGGTGTCCTCACTTATCGGTGCTTTTGAGTGAACCCACAAGCCGGTCGAGTCGAATACTCTCCACTAGGGGCGGCATATCCCGGCCACACTCGACGAGGAGGGTCCGCTGTGCGTGAGGTGCTCGACGAACTGGTGGCAGAGTGGCGCGAGGGCAAGTCGACCGCATTAGGCACGGTGGTGTCCACCTACCGCTCCGCGCCACGCCCGGCCGGAGCCTCGATGCTGGTGACCTCCGATGAGCGGGCGGTCGGCAGCGTGTCCGGTGGCTGCGTCGAGGGCGCGGTGTTCGAGCTGGGCCAGCAGGTGCTCGCCGATGAGACTCCAGTACTACAGCGCTATGGCGTTTCCGACGACGATGCCTTCACCGTCGGTATCACCTGCGGCGGCATCATTGACGTGTTCGTCGAGAAGGTCGACCCGGTCCATTTTCCCGAGCTGGACGACATCGCCGCCTCGGTGGAAAAGAACGAAGGGGTCGCGGTAGTCACCGTGGTTGCCCACCCTGACGCTGCGCGGGTCGGCAACCGCATGGTGGTCTGGGCCGACCGGCACACCGGCACGACCGGCTCGTCACAGGCTGACGACGCGATTCTCGAGGACGTCCGTGGTGCGCTTGCGGCCGGCCGGGTGGTCACCCTGCACTACGGCCCCGAGGGTGAGCGCCGCGGCGAGGGCATGGATGTGTTCGTGAACTCCATGCAGCCGCCGCCCCGAATGCTGGTGTTCGGCGCGATCGACTTCGCTGCCGCGATGGCCCGGGTGGGAGTGCTGCTGGGTTACTACACGACGGTGTGCGATGCGCGGCCGGTGTTCGCCACCAAGAGCCGCTTCCCCGACGCGCACGAGGTCGTCGTGAACTGGCCGCACCG
>CAXUFG010000410.1:0-2109 GCA_964250265.1 uncultured Pseudonocardiaceae bacterium
TCCTGGCTCCCCGATGAGCGCGGTGGCGTTGCGGTTGTTCACCGCGTTCGGGCCAGGCTGTCATCCGGCAATGGTGGTGCCCCGATTGTTTCACCGCAGCACGGTGTCAGAGTACGCGCAGCAAGTAGGGTCGGGGCTGGCGCAGGCCGGAGCGTTTGACCGGTCCCGGCAGTTGTTCGAGGAGGTTGTGGCCGGGCTTGCCGATCCTGGTTGTGGTGAACTGACCCATGCCCAGCTTGAGGATCAGCTCACCGAGCGCTGCCGGGAGCTGCTGCGCAGCCTGTTGCCGGACCTGCTGGCCTGGCGGGCCGCCCGTGAGCCGCGGCGCCCCGAGGGGGCCCCCGGCGCGGACGGGGGGGTGCGCACCCGGGCCGAGCGAGGCCACCAACGTGAGCTGGCCACCGTGTTGGGAACGGTTACCGTGACCCGGATCGGCTACCGCGCGCCCGGTGTGGCCAACCTCTATCCGGCGGACGCGGTGTTGAACCTGCCCGTGGGCAGGCATTCCCACGGGCTGCGGCGCCTCGCCGCGATCGAGGCGGCGCGGGGATCGTTCGAGCAGGCCAGCGCCGCGGTGGAGCGCGCGAGCGGAGTCCGGGTCGGCAAGCGCCAGCTCGAGGCGCTCGCCGGGGCCGCGACCGCCGACGTGGCCAGCTTCTACGCCCAGCACGAACCCCCCGCGTGCCCGGACGCCGACCTGCTGGTGCTGACTTTCGACGGCAAGGGCATCGTGATGCGACCCGAGGCACTGCGCGAGACCACGGCCAAGGCGGCACGGAGGGCGGGCCACAAACTGGCCACCCGCCTGTCCCCGGGGGAAAAACACGGCCGCAAGAGGATGGCCGAGCTCGCCGGCGTCTACGACGCCACCCCGGACCCTCGCACCCCTGGCGAGGTCATCTCCCGGCCGGGACAACCTCGCACTGGCAAGACCGGGCCGCGTGCCCGCGGCAAGTGGCTGACTGCCAGCATCACCGACGACATCCCGGCCGTCATCGCCACCGCCTTCGACGAGGCCCACCGCCGCGACCCCGGCCACCGCCGGACCCGGGTCGCCCTCGTCGATGGCAACACCACCCAGATCGAGGCCATCCAGGCCGAAGCCGCCCGCCGCCAGGTCAGCGTCACCATCGTGCTGGACTTCATCCACGTCCTGGAATACCTCTGGAAAGCCGCCTGGTCATTCTTCTACCCCGGCGATCCCGACGCCGAGGCCTGGGTCGCCGACCAGGCAACCAAGGTCCTGGAGGGGAAGGCAGCCACCGTGGCCGCCGGGATCCGACGCCGCGCCACCCGGTTTGGCAACTCACCCTCGGAACGCAAAGGCGCCGACCAAGCAGCCACCTACCTGACTAAGAAAAGTCCCTACCGGGACTACCAGACCGCCCTGGCCAACGGGTGGCCCATCGCCACCGGCATCATCGAAGGCGCCTGCCGCCACCTGGTCAAAGACCGCATGGACATCACCGGAGCCCGCTGGGGACTCCACGGAGCCCAAGCCATCCTCACCCTCCGAGCCCTGGCCTCCAACGGCGACTTCGACACCTACTGGAACTACCACCTCAACCAAGAACACCACCGCGTCCACCAAACCCGATACCGCGGCAACCACCAACTCGCAGCATGATCACGTCACTCCAGAAGAGCCGCACCCATCCGCGATTCCGGCTCGGGAGTGTGCAAGTCACGTCGATCGAAGCGACCACCGCGACCGTCCGAGTGAAATACTCAAGCGAGTTCTACGCGAACACCACCGGGTGCGGCAGCGTACAGTTCTCAAGTGCCGTGGAATGGGAGGTGATCGGCCCGGCCGGGTGTCAGATCAGGCTCCCGACAGTCACCGTCGAGGTGGCAGCGATCGCTCCAGGCACGGTGGTCCTTCGCTTTGCCGTACCAGCTGCGACCGACGGCACCGACCTCGGGGCCTGCGCGGATGGCAGGTGTGCTGTCCTGGTCGATAGGCCCGTGCCGATCCCGCTGAACCCGCAGTTCAAGCTCAGGAACCTGAGGGTCACATCGATCACAGCGAACGCAATTATTATCACCTTCGACTATGAGCGTTATTCATAACTGGTCCAGTTGAGTCGGTAGAATTCGAGTGCGGCGACT
>CAXUFG010000411.1:0-2108 GCA_964250265.1 uncultured Pseudonocardiaceae bacterium
GCACCTAAGAGGTCCGGGTTGGTTCGGCACCTAGGATCACCGCATGGCCATGGGCGAAGCGGGGGCACCCCGGGACTGGCGCACCGAGGGAGTGCGGATCATTCCCGCCGGCGCGCTTGACCCGAACACCCCGCAAACACCGGGGATGAGCCGTGCCGCTGCGATCACCCACGAGCGGGCGGGTTCGGACAAGCTGTGGGCCGGGACCGTCACGATCCACCCCGGAGCGAGGACCGGCGCGCATCATCACGGTGAGCTGGAGAGCGTGATCTACGTGATCAGCGGCCGGGCCAGGATGCGGTGGGGCGAGAACCTCGAGTTCACCGCGGACGCCGGCCCGGGCGGGTTCATCTTCGTGCCGCCGTTCGTGCCGCACCAGGAGATCAACGCACTTGATGACGAACCGCTCGAGTGCGTGGTGACCCGCAGTGGTCAGGAGCCGATCGTGGTCAACCTGGATATCGACGGGGTGGCCGAACCCGAACACGTGCCCTGGATCGATCCCGCGCACCCACCGGCCGGCTGAACCCCAGCCGGCTCACGGCTTGCGCGCCACGGCGCCGTAGGCGTCGATCGGCTCGGCCTTACCGATCTCTGCGGTGTCCAGCCGCCACTGCGTGATCGGCACCAGGCCGGGATCCACCATCTCCAAACCCTCGAAGCACTGGTCGATCCGTTCGGGGCTGCGCAGGTTGTAGGGGACGGCTCCGCTTTCCGCGAGCTTCGCACTGCCCTCGATGACGGCCGCGCTGGTGTCGGTACCGTCCCACAGCACCAGGTAGCTGCCGGACGGGACTGCGGCCATCATCCGCGCCACGATGGAGCGCATCTCGTCGGCCTCGACGACGTAGCCGAGCACGCCCATGAACATGACCGCCACCGGTTGGCTGAGGTTCAGCACGTTGCGGGCGTCAGAGATGATCAAGTCCGGGTCGTGGAAGTCGGCGTCCACATAGGCGGTCACCCCCTCGGGCGTGGTGTTGTGCAGCAGGGCGCGGGCGTGCACCAGCACCAGCGGGTCGTTATCGACGTAGACGATCCGGGACTCCGGCGCGATCCGCTGAGCGACCTCGTGGGTGTTCTGCATGGTGGGCAGGCCGGTGCCGATGTCGAGGAACTGATGGATACCGGCCTCACCGGCCAGGAACCGCACCGCGCGGATGAGGAACTGCCGGGATTGTTTGGCCATGGTGACGATCTCCGGGTACACCTCGGCGACCGCAGCACCGGCGGCACAATCCACCTCGTAGTTGTCCTTGCCGCCCATCCAGTAGTTCCAGATCCGCGCCGCATGGGGGACATCGAATCTGATCCTGAGGGCCAGTTCGGACTGCGGGTCCGGGGACCGCTGATCGGGCATGTTGACGCTCCTGTGTCAGACCGAATCCGCCTTCTGGTTCGGCAGGTTCATCCAGCAGTTCGGACAGCGCTTGATCCGAGATCCCGAGGGCGCGCGCGAGCCTCGGCCGAGCCCAGGGTTGCGGACACGTCTCGCCACGTTCCCAGCGCTGGACCGTTGAGCGCTCCACACCCACCACCTCGGCCAGCCGTTCCCTGACTGAAACCGGCCGACTTGCGGCTGCTGACTAGCCGCTGCCGCTTGCCTGCCACGCCGCCACCCCCTCAATGGACGTATCGGACAGTACCCGCTGGGCACGGAGACCGGTTCTGCTGTTTTCCACCAGAACTGGTCCGGGTGATCCTCAGATGAACGCTCCTGCCGAGGGGCCCGAGCTGACAGTCGCGAAACGACTGCTAGACCTCGCCAAAGACAAGCCTTCGCCTTCCAGCGAGTCGCGCCAGGCCCAGACGGGCCGCTGTTCGCCCGTCGGGAAACCATCGAACACTGCGACGAAATTTGCCTCGGCGGCTTCAACGACTCCTGCCACGCAACCCGAGCCCGCAAGTCCTCCCTCATCGTGCCCGGCGGGCTGCCGAGCACCGCACGCGTGACCGGCGACGCGCTCACCGTCTTGCACACAGTGCTCAGCGACTGGGCTACCTGATCCTGACCGGCCCTTGGACCGCCACTAGCGACACAGATGACGAGGGAGCGCAACGCCATGAGCGACGCGACGACGGGCAGCACCGTGTTGCCGGAGCCGGGA
>CAXUFG010000412.1:0-2104 GCA_964250265.1 uncultured Pseudonocardiaceae bacterium
CCCCCCCCCCCCGCCGCCCACCCCCCCCCCCCCCCCCCCCCCCCCCCCATCCCCAACCGCCGCCTCCAATCCCGCCCCCTCGTCATCGCGGCCCACAAGCCGCGACGGTGGTAGCAGCCGCAGCGGAAAGTCATGTTCGCCAATGCGGGCCGGAGCCGCTTCCGGCCGTGCCTGGGCGTCCCGCAACCGCTCCAGGTCGTAGATCACGCCATCGGCCGTCTGGTACCGATTGTCCGGTTCCTTCTCCAGCAGATGCATGATGATCTCGGACAGCGGCCCCGGTACAGCCGGGTTCACCTCAACCGGCGGCACCGGCACCCGAGCCAAATGATCATGAGTGAGCCGCAACGGGTCCCCGGAACCGAAAGGCGGTTCTCCTGTCGCCAACTCATACAACGTCGCACCCAACGCGTACAGATCGGCTCGCTGATCCACCGACCGACCGGTACGCCCGGTCTGCTCGGGCGCCAGATACGCCAATGTCCCCACGATCTCGGTGTGGTGGGTGAACTCAGGACGAATCTCGGCGAACGACGTCGCCAACGCGAAGTCCACCAGGCACGGGGCGCCCCCGCTGCGGGAGATCACGATGTTCGCCGGAGTGATGTCCCGGTGCAGCACCCCCCGGCGGTGCATCCCCGCCACCGCCCGAGCCAGCTCCGCCGCGAACCCGATCAGATCATCAACAGCTAGCGGCTTCGCCTGCCCAGCCAGGCTCGTGTCACCAACGTCCGCCACCACGATCGACCCGGGGTACCGCGGCGTATCAAGCAACTGCGCGATCCCCACGACACCGCGCACCCGATCCAGCATCCCCACCTCATGCTGGCGCCGCCGCTGCGCGTCCGGTCCCAGCGGCTCCTTGCGGATGACAGTGCGCCCAGGGAAGAACAGCCGAGTCACACGTGTGCGTTCGCTCTCGTGCAGCATTTCGGCTCGAACGGGCGGATCTCGGTCCGGCCGCACTCCGCCTGCCCCCATCCGACACCTCCACGCACGGTCGGACCCGCCCTCATACCGTGCCTACACCTATTCGAGGGCCAAGGCGACCATTCACTAAGAACTTGACCCGGCGCGAAGCCCGCTGGCCGTACCCGGCGCTGACGGGCCATCCCGGTGGCCTAGGCCACCGGCCCGCAGCGAGGCTGGCGAGCCGTCACCCCCAGATCAGATCACGATGAAATCAGGTCGTTGTCTGCGGTGCACCGTCTGTGATGGTGGTGGATCCGGCGGCCAAAGGCGTTCCGCTCGCCGCGCTGGCACTCAGGTCCAACAACTCCGCCGCAACGTGGCGGCCGAGGTTCTCGGCATCGGTGAGCTGCAGCGCGGCAACGGTCGGGATGACCTCTGCGGTGCGCTGGGCCAGCAGGTAGCTGCGCACCTCCTGCGCGACGAGATGCTGCGCGCTGTCCACCGCGCTCGACCCCGTGCCACGCTGCTCCAGCCCGTGCGCCAGGGTCGTGAGATCCAGCAGGGTCACGCCGGGGACGTCGCCCACAGCGGGCTCGACGTTGCGGGGCAGTCCCAGGTCACACACCACCAGCGGGCGCCGTCGGTTGCTCCTGGTGGTGGCGACGTGCTCGATACCGAGCACTGCGCCGGTGGCTCCCGTGCAGCAGACCACCAGGTCCACCGTGGGCAGGGTGGCGCTCACGCCGTCCAGGCCGACCACGCGGGCGGGGGTGCCCTCGGCTTCGCACAGCGCGGCCAGCCGCTGTGCGCTGCCCAGCGTGCGATTGGCCAGCGCTATCTCGGCGACCCCGGCCCTGCGCAACTGCGCCGTGGCCAGGCCGCCCAGGGACCCAGCGCCGAGCACCAGCACCCGCCGGCCAGCCAGGCCCTGTGGGCCAGCCAGCGCGGCGGCCACCGCGGCGAGGGCTTCGGAGACCACCGAGGCCCCCGCGGCGTCGATGCCTGTCTCGGTGTGGACCCGTTTGCCGACCCGCAGCGCATGCTGCGCGACTTCATGCAGCGTGCCTCCCACGGTGCCGGCCTGCTCGGCGGCGGCGTACGCGGTGCGAAGCTGACCAAGAATCTGCGGCTCGCCCACGACCATCGAGTCGAGCCCGGCGGCCACCGAGAACAGGTGCTCCACACCGGCCGC
>CAXUFG010000413.1:0-2079 GCA_964250265.1 uncultured Pseudonocardiaceae bacterium
GGTTGGACGGGTTGCTGGGTCGCCGCGGACTGCTCGGCGGGCGCGGGTTGGAGGTCGCGCCCCCGACCGGTGGGCGCTGCGCTGGATGGTGGGGTATTGGGGTCGTGGTCGGCGGGGGCGACGGGGCCCAGGTGCAGCATGGTGATCAGGATCTGCTCGCGGGTCTGCCCGTCGAGGCTGCCATCCAGCAGGCGCAGGAACAGATCGGCGCGGGTCTGGTTGAGGGTGGCGGGGTAGCCGGCCGCGCGCAGGTCATCGGCCAGTGCCTCCAGCCGGGCCGTGGCGGCCGCGGCCTCATCAGCGGGCAGCCCGAAGCCGGAGAGCACCGCGGTGCCGGTGTGGTCCAGATAGCCATGCACCCCCCGTTCGCGGACGGCTTGCTGGTAGCTGCGGCCGGTGTAGTCGGGGTCGATGGCCTGGACCTCCCGCAGCAGCCGGGCGGCCAGCTGCCCAGTGGTCCAGCCTGGTGCCAGGGGGACCAGGCGGGCGCTGATCCGCTCGGCCTGGGCGGGTGGGAGGTCGGCCAGATAGTCGGTGAACACCCGGGCCTTGTGATGATCCAGCTCACCGGCCGCCAGCGCTGCGTATACCCGAGGCAGGTGCTCGATCAAGGTCTGGGCGCAGGTGAGCTCGTAATCAGCCCGGCGGGTGGTGAACGTCAACGCCGCGGCGATCTCGGCGTTCTCCCACCTGGTGGTGGTGCGCCGGGCAACTTCGGCCATCGCTGCCCAGCACCGAGCATAACCGGCCGACACCGCAGCCCACGCCGCGCGCAGCTCGGCAACGGCCTCCTCATCGGAGACCACCGAGCCCACCACCGCTGCCACCACGGGATCGACCATATGTTCGACCCCTGACAGAACCGGCCCTTGCCCACCACCGCTAGAACCGATTCACCCGATCGAGCACCTCGTGACCTAGACGCACGACCAGAACTCTCAAGGGCGAGCGAACGGCCCTGGTGTCGAACTTGGCGACACCAGGGCCAGCGTGCTGAGCGCTACAGCGTGGTGGAGGCGATGTGGTCGATCACCGTGGCCCACTGGCGGGGGGTCACGGTGACCGTCGGGCCGCTCCCGCGGTCCTTGCTGTCCCGGATGTGGACGAGGTCGGGTTGGGTGAGGTTGACTTCGACGCAGTTGGCGTTGCCGGAGCTGCGGCTGCTCTTGCGCCACCCGGCCGGCGCGGGGTCCACGCCCGGCCCTGGGCGTGTGTCGCGGTTCATGTCATCTCCCTGAGCATCTGCTCGATCAGGGCGATCGAGTCGTCGGCCCCAAGGACCGACCGCAGCAGTCTACTCGCGGTGTCCTGGTAGGCGGCGATCTCGTCCGGCTCCTCCAGGAACAGATCGGCGGTCTTGCCCTCCAGCAGCACCGCACCCGGTTCCACCCCGAACTCGATGATCGCGAAGGGTCCTTCGGTCGCCGCGTGAGCGCCGACGGTGAAGGGGATCACGCGGACCGTCACGTTGGGCTGGGTGGTGGCGGCCTCGATCAGCTGCCGCAGCTGGCGGGCCATCACCGCGCGGCCGCCCACCTCGCGGTGCAGCACGGCCTCGTCCAGGATGGTGATCAGTTGTGGCGGGTCGGGCTTGGTGAGGATCGCCTGGCGCGCCATCCGGGCGGCGACCCTGGTCTCGATCTCCCTCGGCGTGACGTCCAACACGGCGACGTTGATGACCGCACGAGCGTAGGCGGCGGTCTGCAGCAGGCCGGGCACGACGACGGGCTCGAAGTTGGTGATCGTGGTGGCGTCCTCTTCCAGGGCGATCTGGGTCTGGGTGCCGTCGGTCAGCGCCGAGCCGTAGGCCTGCCACCAGCCCCGCTCGGCGGCGCGCTCGGCCATCTCCAGGTACTCCCGCTGCTGGGGCACCGGCACCTGGTAGGTGTCGAGCAGCTTCTCCACCTCATCGACGGTCATGCCGCGCTTGCCGCTCTCGATGCGGCTGACCGTCGGCCCGGACAGGCCGGCTCGCCGACCGGCATCGTCGACGTTCAGCTTGGCGTTATTTCGCAGCCGCTTGAGCTCCCGGCGCAACCGCCGCGCCCGGACCGTCGGGCCAGCGCCACCTGGCATCTG
>CAXUFG010000414.1:0-2066 GCA_964250265.1 uncultured Pseudonocardiaceae bacterium
GACGCGCCCCGCACGGACGCGGCCTTCGCGGCCGCACTGCCCATGACCGGGGTGCCTGCCTGGCGGGTGCACCTGGGCATGCCGATGTGTGGCGCACGGATGGTCGAGGGCCGCGTCGACGCCATCATCGAACTCGCCCGCAAGGACGCGTTGATGGCTTACCTGGCGCCGTTCATCCACCAGGCCGCCGACGAATTCCCGGCCGCGCTGGCCGCGGTGCGCGATCAGCTGCCAGTTGACGACGAGCCGATCGGCGTCCTGGGCGGTTCGCTCGGCGGTGCCGTGGCGCTGGAGGTGCTCACCACGGGGCGGGCTCCGATCAAGGCGGTCGCACTGGTCAATCCGGCTGTGCGGATACGGTCTGTCGTCGGGCTCGTCATGACCGGCATGACCGGCTCCGGGCAGGCATACCCGTGGACCGCCGAGTCCCGCAAGACCGCCGACGAACTGGACTTCGTCGCCCGCGCCGCAGACCTCACGGCACAACCGCCGCTGCTGCTCCTCAGCGGCGAGCTGGACCACCCGGCGCTACGGACGGACGCGGCCGCCCTGGTCGACGCACTACGCGCGCGGTACATGCACCCGGACGCGGTCGAGCTGATCACGGTGCCGGACCTGCCGCACCCGCTGGCCGACGAGCCCGGCCTGGAACCGGCTCCGCAACTGCCCGCGGCCAAGGCGGTCGACGAGATCCTGACGCAGTGGTTCCTCCACGAGCTCACAGCGAAGTGAGCGGCGACGGGCGAATGCGGGCGCCGACGGCAAGGCCAGAATCACGATCGGCGCATCCGTCGTGGTGAGTCCCGCGGCGTTCGTTCGTTGGGTCCGCCTGCCCGGCCATAGGGTCCTCCATCTGATCTTAGTTTGCAATCAGAATGCACTCTAGGTTAAACTGATAGTGAAACGAGATCAGATGAAGGGGGTGGCGATGGTCACCGAGCATCGGTCGGGCTGCCCGATCAACCTGTCCCTCGAGGTGCTGGGAGACAGGTGGAGCCTGATCGTCATCCGCGACATCATGTTCGGCGGGAAGAGGTTTTTCCGCGAGCTGCACCGTTCGGACGAAGGCATCGCGTTCAACATCCTCACCGACCGGCTCCGCAAACTCGTCGACGCCGGCCTGCTCACCAAGGCCGACGACCCCAATCACAAGCAGAAGGCGATCTACAGCCTTACCGAGATGTCGATCGACCTGGTCCCGGTGTTCGTGCAACTCGGGCTCTGGGCGAACAAGTACCTCCCGGTGAGCGAAGAACTCAGCGTGCGCGCCACCGTGCTCGCCGAGGGCGGCCCGACCATGTGGTCGCGATATCAGGAAGAACTCCGCGCCGAACACCTCGGCGCCCCAGGCAGCCACCAAGCCTGCGTCGAGGACTCGGTCAGTGCAGTCCTGCAACGGGCGTACGAGGCCGCCGTCGCCAAGCAGCAGTCCGGACGTTGACGCGACCAGCAAACAGTGGGCAGCGGGCGGGTCCTGAATGCAGTCGCCGAAGGGCCGGACGCGACCTGTGGCGGGCTCGATCGCGCCCCAACTTATCCACCTGAGGAGCCAAAATGAAGTACATGCTGATCATCTACGGCACCCACGAGGCGTGGAATACCCTCGACCAGAACACAATCGACCGGATCGGCGGCGCACACAAGTCACTCCAGAGCGAACTCACCGCCAGCGGCGAGCTGATCGACCACAAAGAACTCGCCGTCGACAACGCGAAAATCGTCACTTCCGACGGCGTCGACCTCGTCATCACCGACGGCCCGTTCACCGAAGCCAGGCAGATCCTCGGCGGCTACTACCTCATCGACTGCGCAGATCTCGACCGCGCAACGCAGATCGCCGGCCGATTCGTCGAGGCCGAGTTCGCACCCATCGAAGTACGCCAGCTCAGCAGCGAAACCTCATGGGACACGCGAACACCAGGACCGGCGAACTGAAGGCGCGGACCGGCACGTGCATGGCAAGCACGGGAGGCTGAGGTGACGGAGCAGGCGTGGGGCGGGCCGCTATGGTCGGCGGCCGACCTGATCACGCCGATGGCGGTGCGGGTGGCGGCGACGCTGCGGGT
>CAXUFG010000415.1:0-2063 GCA_964250265.1 uncultured Pseudonocardiaceae bacterium
TTGCTGGAGGGGTACCACCGGTCGGTGACGTGCACCCGCACGCCTGCCGCCCCGGCCTTGTAATCGAGCTGTCGCCTGAACTCGCCCATGCCCAGCCCGGAGATGTGGCGGGCGAGGCGCCGGTTGCGGACCATCCCGGCCACGTTCAGGTCCTCGAGGACCACGACGTCGTGCTCGCGCACGAGGCGGGTGGTGAGCTTGTGCAGCCCGTCGCGGCGCTGGTTCGCGACACGGGTGTGCAGCGCAGACACGCGAGCCTTGGCCTTGCGCCAACGCCGCGATGGCTCCTGCCGGGTGCGGCGGTCCGGGCCGCGACGCCGCGAGCAGGTGCGCTGCGTGCGGCGCAGCGCGGTCAGGGCGCCGTCAAGGTGGCGCGGGTTCGGGACGACCTCACCGGTGGACAGCACGGCCAGGGATTTGATGCCCAGGTCGACACCGACGACCCGGCCGCTCTTACGTGGAGCCGGTTCCGGGTCGGGGAGCTCCACCGACAAGCTCACGTGCCATCGGCCGCGCTGGTGCGACAGGGTGGCCGCGAGGATGCGCGCGGCCCCGGCCTCGACGTGTCGAGCGAGCTTGCGGGTCGACTCGTGGGTGCGCACCGCACCGATCCGGGGGATCTTGACGTGCTGCCGGTCGCCGGTGAGGCCGAACGCGCCGGTGGTGAACCGGCAGGTCAGACGAGCCCGGCGGCCCTTGAACCGGGGATATCGGATCGTCGGGCCGCGGCGGGCTCCGGTGAAGGAGTCCCCGAAGTTCTTGAACGCGGTCGCGGCGTTCGCGAGCCCGGAGGAGTACGCCTCCTTGCTGTTCTCCGCCCACCACGGCGCCCGCTCGTGCTTGGCAGTGTTCCACGCCCGGCGCAGGTCATACGCCGAGCAGGGGGTCAGCTCGGCGCCGCGCAGCCCGTAGCTGTACTCGGCGGCCCGCTGCGCCCGGATCTTCCCGGCCAGCTCGACACCGAAGTTGTAGGCGTAGCGCTGCGCCCCGCAATGGCTGCGGAACGCCTGTTCCTGCACCTCGGTCGGGTCGAGCGCGAACAGGTAGGCGCGGATCACGACGGGTCTCCGGCAGCGTTGTCAAGGATGAGCTTGGTCTGCCCGAGCACAATGATCTCCCGCGCCCGGCGGACTCCCGCGATCTCGTCGTCGGTGGGAGGCGCGTCTTGCCACCCGTAGAACCCGCCAGCGGCATTGTATACCCATCGCCGGATCAGGCCAGGTGCCTGCACGTGGTTGGGTCCGTGGTCCCAGTTGCAGCAGTAGCCGTCGCAAGGCTCGACCTTCCCAGGCCGAAGTGTCTGCGTTTTGCTGCATCCGGCGCAGGCGATAGCCACCTTCCGGGCCGGTCTCTTGTGGGTCACGACGGGTCTCCGGGTGCGATGTCGGGCTCGTTCTCGATCGTGACGACGGCAGCCGCCGCCCGCCGGGATGCGGAACGGCGGCCGTACAGGCGGGCGCGCATAGAGGTCAGAACCTCGGTCAGGTCTCGGGCCAGGTCGTCGGGCAGCTCCGCGTCGTCGAGGACGACCACGGTCCGGCCGTGTGCCGAGAGCGCGGCTTCCACGTACTCCACACCGAAGCGGGCGAGCCGATCGCGGTGCTCGACCACGATGGTGGACACCGTCGGATCGCCGAGCAGCTTCCGCAGCTTGGTGCGCCGACCGTTGAGCCCGGACCCGATCTCGGTGACGGTGCGGTCGATGCGCATGCCGCGCGACGAGCACATCGTCAGCACCCGCCCGGCCTGGCGTTCCAAGTCGGCCTTCTGGTCGGGCGAACTGACCCGGCAGTACGCGACGGTCACGCCGGTCTCCCGGACGGGCGGGTCGACCAGGATCGTGCCGGTCGCGAGCTGCCGGGCCGGCACCGGCAACGTTCCGGCGTGGAACCAGTTCAGCGCGGCGCGGTACGAAACACCGTTCTCCTTGGCCCACACACTCAGCTTCACACACGGATTATCACATGAAACGACGCGTTGTTACACGTTTCTCGGAACAGTTCGCCACCCCTCAATCTTCGTTCTGGGGCGTGCGTGCAATTAGCCGGGTTGGGGGTCTAGGG
>CAXUFG010000416.1:0-2052 GCA_964250265.1 uncultured Pseudonocardiaceae bacterium
AGGCTCGCCCTCCTCGGGGCGCATACCGTGACGGACGGGATTTTGCGCGCTACCAGCGCAGCCGCCGCTTGCGGCGGCTGCGCTGGTAGCAGCGCTCGTGAGTGGCGTTCGGTGCTATAACACTGTTTCGCACTCACGACGTCCCAGTACATTCAGCCGATTGGTCGCCGTCAACTGGGGGTCATCCGTGGCGTGGATTCTTTGCCACTATGGGTGATCGTTTCGAGCTATCTGCATCTGGTGGGGCGTTCGGCCGGCGGGTTCTCCTCACGGGCAGGCATTGGCGGCGCCGTCCTGGTCAGCCCCTCACCGCCGGCCGTCGCATACCCCTCTCGCCCGCCCTGTGGGAGCGACCCGACCAGGCTGGGGCTCCCCGGGTGGCAGGGCTGCACCTGCAGTTCGGTGCTGACGCCTCAAGGGAGGTGGTGGTGTCCTGGCACACCACCACGTCGGTGTCCAAGCCCCATGTCCAGCTGGGCAGTCCGGTAGACGGTTTCGGGTACACCGAGCCCGCGGAGACGACGACGTACCGGGACGCCAAGTCCGGCACCGAAGTGCAGGTTCACCGGGTGCGGTCGAGCAATCTGCGTCCGGACACCGACTATATCTACGCCGCTGTCCACGATGGTGCCGCCGCCGAACTCGGCACAGTGCGCACCGCTCCTCGCCGGCGCGCCGCGTTCACCTTCACCAGTTTCGGTGATCAGGGGACGCCCACACTCGGCAAGCGCAGCGGAACGACGTATGTCAACGACAACCTCGGCAGCCCGGCAGCCGGTGACCTGACAGCCGGCGTGGAGCGCATCGCGCCGCTGTTCCACCTGGTCAACGGTGACCTGTGCTACGCCAACATCGCCACCGACCGGATTCGCACGTGGTCGGACTGGTTCGAGAACAACAGCCGCTCGGCGCGGTACCGGCCATGGATGCCGGCGGCCGGCAATCATGAGAATGAGCTGGGTAATGGTCCGATCGGCTACGGGGCTTATCAGACCTATTTCACGGTTCCGATGCCGACGCCGCCACGCCGCTGCGCGGGCTGTGGTACGCGTTCACGGCTGGCGCGGTGCGGATCATCAGTGTGAACAACGACGACGTGTGCTACCAGGATGGCGGGAACTCCTACATCCGCGGTTATTCCGAAGGTGCGCAGCGGCGCTGGCTGGAGGCCGAGCTCGCGTCATCACGAGCGAACCCCGATCTCGACTGGATCGTGGTGTGCATGCACCAGGTCGTGGTGTCCACAGTAGACAAGTTCAACGGGGCCGATCGGGGCATCCGGGAGTCGTGGGTGCCGCTGTTCGACCGCTACGGGGTCGACCTGGTGCTGTGCGGGCACGAGCATCACTATGAGCGCTCACACCCGATCCGCGGGCAACAGCCCAACGACACGCTCACCCCGATCCCGACTGCGACCGCGACCGAAGTGATCGACACAACCAAGGGCAGGGTGCACATGGTGATCGGTAGTGGCGGGACCTCGGCGCCGTCCAACGATCTGTTCTTCACCCCGGCCCGATGCCGCGTGATCACCGGTGTCGGCGCGGCCGACCCTGCCACCGGCAAGCGCCCGCCGATCTACCTCACCGAGGACGCACCCTGGTCGGCGGTGCGTGACCCGGCGCACTCCTACGGCTTCGCCGCATTCGACGTCGACCCAGGCAAGCCTGGCGGGATGACGTCCATTCGGGTGATCTACTACGCGGTCGACGGGCCCTACGGCAATCTCTCCCCGGTGGACCGGTTCACCCTCACCCGCCCACGCCGCGGACACTGAAGCTGTCCGAGTTTTGAGAACGGCTGCGATCGGTTACTCAGATTTCACCCCAACGACGTTCCTTGTTGCCCGAATAAGTCAATTTTGGGTGGTTTATCCTCTTATCTTCCATGCACACCGTCCGATCGTGCGGTGTATTCACCCAAAGGAGAATACGGATGGGGCCCCGCACACGCACCGTACTCAGCGCCCTGGCGCTCGTCACCCTGGCAAGCAGCCTCGCCGTGGCGGCAGCTAACCCGGCATTGGCCGGTCCATTCCCGATCCCCCCGATT
>CAXUFG010000417.1:0-2039 GCA_964250265.1 uncultured Pseudonocardiaceae bacterium
GGGCGGCTGATTGCCGGCAGCGCCGGTGGTGGCGAGTCACCGTTGCGTCACGTCACGACGATTCCTGGCCGGGCGGCGATGACGGTGGCGTGGCCGGCCTGGGTGCCGCACCGGCTGCGCGAATCGCTTATCGCGGCGGGCGTCGTGGCGCCGTGGGCACACCAGATCGACGTCGCGGAACTGGCCCGGGCGGGCCGCCACGTCGTGGTAGCCACCGGCACCGCGTCCGGCAAGTCACTGGCCTACCAGCTGCCGGTGCTCGCCGAGTTGGTGACCGACCAGCAGGCCACCGCACTGTATCTCGCGCCCACCAAAGCATTGGGGGCCGATCAGATTCGGGGTGTGCATGCGTTGAGGCTCTCCGAAGTGCGGGCGGCGGGTTTCGATGGCGACACCCCGATGGCCGAGCGGGACTGGGTTCGCGCGCACGCCCGGTGGGTGTTCACCAACCCGGACATGCTGCACCACGGACTGCTCGCCCGGCATGACCGCTGGGCGCGCCTGCTGCGGCGGCTGCGTTTCGTGGTGATCGACGAGTGCCACGCTTATCGCGGGGTGTTCGGCTCACACGTCGCGCTGCTGCTGCGCCGGCTGCGGCGCGTCGCGGCCCGCTACGGCGCGGATCCGGTGTTCGTGCTCGCGTCAGCGACGGTCGCGGACCCGGCTGAGTCGGCGTCCCGGCTCACCGGCCTGGACACGGTGGCCATCACCGAGGACGGCTCGCCCCGCGGCGAGCGCACCATCGCGCTGTGGGAGCCGCCACTACTGGAGGAGCTGGCCGGTGAGAACGGCGCCCCGGTGCGGCGCTCGGCCGGTGCGGAATCCGCCCGGTTGCTCGCCGACCTGGTGGTCGAGGGCGCCCGCACCTTGGTGTTCGTCCGCTCCCGCCGGGGTGCCGAACTGACCGCGCTGGGCGCCCAGCGCGCGCTGAGCGCCGCCGCTGCGGGTGAGCTGGCCTCCCGGGTCGCCGCCTACCGCGCTGGCTACCTGCCCGAGGAGCGCCGGGCGCTGGAGACCGCGCTGGACTCTGGGGAGCTACTCGGGATCGCCTCGACCAACGCATTGGAGCTGGGGGTGGACATCGCCGGGCTCGACGCGGTGGTGCTGGCCGGCTACCCAGGTACGCGGGCCTCGTTCTGGCAGCAGGCCGGACGGGCCGGACGGGCCGGGTCGGGGGCACTCGTGGTGTTCGTCGCCCGGGATGACCCGCTGGACACCTACCTGGTGCACCACAGTGCGGCCCTGCTCGGCGCGGCGATCGAAGCCACCGTCCTGGACCCGGCGAATCCCTACGTGCTGCGACCGCAGCTGGCCTGCGCCGCCGCGGAACTACCCCTGACCGAAGCCTGCCTCGACGCGCTGGGCGGCGAGGTGGCCCGCTCGGTCGTCGCCGACCTGGTCGCCGAGGGGACGCTGCGCCGCCGCTCCGGCGGCTGGTACTGGAGCGCTGGGCGGCAGCGGCCGCACTCCCAGGTCGACATCCGTGGTTCCGGCGGCCACCCGGTAGCGGTCGTGGAGGCCGCCACCGGTCGTCTGCTCGGCACCATCGACCCAGGGTCGGCCTGCACCGCGGTGCACCCGGGGGCGGTGTACCTGCATCGGGGTGAGTCTTTCGTGGTCGACGAGCTGGATCTGGAGGCCGGCGTCGCGCTGGTGCATCCGGAGGAGCCGCAGTGGCATACCTCGGCGCGATCCGTCACCGACATCTCGGTGGTGTCGGTGCTGGACAAGTGGCGCTCGGGTGGAGTGTCGGTGGCGCTTGGCGAGGTGGAGGTGACCTCGCAGGTGGTGGGCTACCTGCGGCGACTGCCCTCGGGCCAGGTGCTCGATGCGGTGCCGCTGGAGCTGCCACCCGCAACACTGCGAACCAGAGCGGTCTGGTTCACCGTCTGCGAATCCGCGCTCGAGAACGCCGGGTTGTCTCCCGTGGCCTGGCCGGGCGCGCTACACGCTGCTGAGCACGCCGCCATCGGCCTGCTGCCGCTGGTCGCCACCTGCGACCGGTGGGACATCGGTGGCGTGTCGACCGCGCTGCACCG
>CAXUFG010000418.1:0-2039 GCA_964250265.1 uncultured Pseudonocardiaceae bacterium
GCGACCGTGCAAGGCCCCGACACACGCATCACCGGCTACCTCATCGACCAAATGCCCTCGATCGACTGGGACGAGGTTGTCGAGGTGCTCGATCATGGCTGACCTGATCTGTCGAGTCTGAGGACTCGCCCTGGCCAGCCGAGCCGAGCGTGGAACGACCCTAATTTCGTGACGTATTTCGCGACAAAGTCGGTAACGCCAGTTTGAAGGTCACGGAATTCGTCACGAAACCTGCGGTGTGTGGTGATCTGTAAGGGTGGCGGCACGCGGTTGTGGACTGGAACTGCCGGTCGGGGGCTGCTTGTGGCCGGCGGGCGCGGTTTCACGGTGTGTGGTGTCGGCAGCGGGTAGCCGGCTGCACCAGGCCCGCCACGGAACTCGCTGAACACCTATCAGCCCGAACGTCACACGAACGCCGCCTACTTTCAGTGGCCTCCTAGACGGCACCTAGCCAGTCCGGCTAGTGTGTGCTTAGAGGAAGTATCCGCCGAGCCAGTAGTCCCACACCCGCGCGGCGGACTTCCTACGGAAGTACTCATCGGGCACTCGCCGCCCGGGAATCTCAAACTTCTCGTCCTCGTCCACACGTTCCTCCTGATAGCTCGCGCTATCTCTTCTCTATTATACCGGAAAGGGCGATCGAATACAGCACCGGTACGGGGCTCATGGGCCAGGGCTATCCCCCTACGGTTCCGGGAGCCGCCCGGGCTAGTTCGGCGAAGGTCCACGCGTTCGCTATCTCGTGGTTTGCGAGCGGCGGCAGCTGGAACATCTCGCGCAGTTCGGGGACTTTCTCCGGCTCAGCCAGTGGCCACAACCGGGCCGGGTCGCCGTAGGTCACGGTGCCGTGAATCTGGGCCCGGCCAGCCTCCTTGGCGACGCGATCGTCGAGGAAGGCAAGGTCTGCTTCATCGGCCCAGCCGTCCAACACCGCCCGCTGCATCCACGCAAGCCAGGCTCGGCGTTGCTGCGGTGTGGCGGCGTTGTGTACCAGCAGCCAGCAGGCATGCGCGCCGTCGACTCCGACCAGATCGGCACCCAGCCAGCGGGAGATCAGATGCTGTGACAGAAACGTCCGGTTATCTCGGTCGACCTCCTCGACGGCACTCCAGAGCACCACACCGGCGAAGCAGGCCGCACGGATTCCTTGGTGTTTCCTAGCCCGGGTCAACAGCTTGGCACGCAACCCGGGATCAAGCGCTTGACCCATACCCAACCCTGGCTGTGACCATCGGCGCCGGGTATGCGGATTGGAGAGATGTCAAGAGAGGACAGGGGGAGGATGCAATCCTCCCCCTTCAATGGCCTATGGGGATTCGGGCCAGTGGCCTATGGGGGTGTGTGTAAGGATGGCGTAGGTCACGTCCACGGGGGAGAGGGTCGAGCGTGCCACCCGCGAACGATCAGCTGCGGCAGGCGCGGGAACGCACCGCATCGGCGGCCTGGCCGGGGGAGTGCCTGTCGCGGCAGGAACTCGCCGAGCTAATCAACGCCTACGTCTGGGAGCAGCACCAGAAGGTGGTGGAGCTGGACGGCGGCTACGTCGGCAAACTGGAGCGGGGCGACATCCGCTGGCCGGGTAGGTTGTATCGGGAAGCCTTACGGGCGATCCTGGGTTCCACCGACGCCGCGTTGGGATTCGCCAATACCCGCCGCGCGGTGGTGAAGTTGGTAGACGTGGACCGTAAACAGTTCCTGCGCACCACCGCCCTCGGTCTCGGCGGCCTTGTTACGGGCGGCGCTCTCGCGCCAGTAGCGGCGTTGCTAGAAGGCGGTGAGCCCACCCCGGTCCCAGCCCGGGTGAGCGCGACGGAGATCGCGCAGATCCACACCGCCACGCAGGCGTTCAACTTGTGGAGCCGCACCTACGGTCCCGGGGTGGCCCGGGAGGCCGTCATGGGCCAGCTGCGCTGGGCGGCCGGCCTGCTGGAGGCCGACGTCGAGGGTTACGGCGCGCTGCGGCTGACCCAGGAAAGCGGCGCCGTGCTGCGCGGGCAGCGCACCCTGGCGCTGCGCAAGGATCCGCCCGCGCGGCGCCG
>CAXUFG010000419.1:0-2009 GCA_964250265.1 uncultured Pseudonocardiaceae bacterium
ATCCCTTGATGATGTAGTTGCCGTTCTCAGTAATGTGCACAATGGGTGGGATAAGGTTCACCACATCGCCACTGAGCCCGTCCTGGGCGAGGTGAGCCATGAGCGCCGCCGGCACCTCCACGATCGTCTCGTCGTCGTACACCGCGATCACGGTCAGGATCCCCGGGTCAGTGACTATCCACCCCTGCACCACGTATGAGCCGCGATCAGTAGCGAACAGGGTCGGTGACTCGTTCGGGCGGGAATCCTTGCCCAAAAATGTCAGGTGCATCGCTGCCTCTCCTGTCAGACCCGAATCCGCGGATAGCGTTGAACGGATCTTGAAATTCGGCTGGTGCGGTCAGCTGCCGGTGTTTCGGCATGACGGAATGTTGTGGACCCGAGTGTCGCCTCGGGTGAGCGGGTTCCGTGATGGTCAGGGCCGTTTGGCCTGGTCAGGGCGTTGTGGGTAGGGCGCGTATCCGGGCCAGGACCTCGGTGAGTAGCTGATAGCCCGGTGGTAGCCGCAGGCTGAGTCGGCCGGCGTGGCGGACCAGGCGGGCTGGGACACAGACGAGTCGGTGTCGCAGGGTGGCGATCATGGCTTGTCCGCCGCGGGTGCCGTGCCCGATCAGCCCGGCGGGTCCGGGGGTGGCGGTGAGTTGGTGGAGCCAGCCGGCGATGCTGGCCGCGAGTAGCGCCGCCCACATCCAGGCGCGGTTGACCTGTGGATATCCCGACGGAAGATGCCGCAAGGCGGCCCCGATTTTGCTGTCCCGGAAGATATTTTCGATCATGGTGCGGTGGCGATACCAGTGCTCCACCGCTGCGGCGTTGTCCGGGGTGGAGACGTCGAGGTTGGTCAAGATGAAGCTGTAGCCGTACACCGCGTCGGCTCCGGCCAGCTCGGCCAGGGGAAGTACCCGCTGGTCGGGGTGCAGGGTGCGTCGACGGCGAGCACGTGGGTCGGTCGAGAGTTGGGTGGTCGGGTCCAGGCGGACCCGGCGGATCAGCAGCTGGGTATTCGCGGGCCACCAGCCTGGGGTGTAGTCCGCGACGGCGACCTGGGCGCCGGGCATGTCGATCGCGTCGACCCAGTCGGCCTCGGCGATCCCGGCCAGGGTGCGCCACAGTGGGGCGATGCGGTGCGCGCCGATCGCGAACTCGACGTCGGAGGCCAGCGCGGCGCGGGCCAGTGCTCCGGCGAAGTAGCCGCCATCAGCGCGCAACCGCACCTGGCCGCTCCTGGCTGGGGCTGGTAGCGCCGCCAGTGCTCGATACAGCAACTCCGGCGCGCCGGCCCGGGGGTCCTCGTTGCCGGCCAACAGGTCCGCCGCCAGCGCGGTCGAGGTTTCCGCCCAGGTCGCTACGTGCGGGCGCCCGCAGCGTTGACCAGCGTAGTTGTAGGCGACTCCACGCTTGTGACGTCCGTAGACCTCGACGTCGGTGGCGTCCAGGTCGATGGTCACCGACTCGGTCAGCGCCTCGGCGCGCCCGGCGGGCAGCATGTTCAGCATCGCGGTGTGCACATCGCCGAGGCCGGTCTCCACTGCCGCCCACTGCCCGTCGGTGAACCTCTTGGCCAGCCCGGCCGCGGTCGTGGAGGACAGCCCTGCCACCGGCGCGAGCTGCTGGCCAGCGGCATCAGCGCATTGGCGGTCCAGCCCGACCAGGAAGTCTTCCCCGGCCAGCTGCGCGCCGGCCATCCCCACCAACAGCTGCCCACCAGAGAACCCCCTGCGGCGGGTCTTGATCGGACCGATCCTGGCGTCCAACCGCTCGATCACACCGAGCCGATCCACCAGCTCCGCCACCGCGACCATCCCCGACACCGGGGTCAGATTCGGATCCGGCGCGCCGATCCGCACCCGGCGTTGGACCCGCCGGATATCCCGTAACCTGTCCACCCGATGGGTGTCCTCTCACCTGGCATGAGCTTGCTTCCGCAGGCGGCATCATCCCAGGTCAGACCAACACCCATCGCCATTCCTGGACCCACACAGACCCACTACTCGCGGATTCGGGTCAGA